>SXKJ01000433.1 GCA_005778115.1 Planctomyces sp.
CCGACGCGGTGGTTCTCGCGAGGCTCGACCCACCCTACGAAAGACGAGCCATGCGAATCGCGGAAGTCATCGGACGTTGCACTTTGTCGGTGTGTCATCCGAGCCTACGCGGGGCGAAGTGGTTGATCGGCGTGCCGTTGACTCAAGAAGGAATTCAAAACGTTGCGGCTGGAAAGTCGAAGGACGCCGGGCGCAACGAAGCGTTTGTGATTTACGACGATCTGGGAGCTGACAACGGAACCTTGATTGCCGTGAGCGAAGGAGCGGAGGCGGCAGCGCCGTTCGCTCCGAATTTGAAACCGATTGATGCGTATTCAGCCGCGATCTTGGATCGCGTGGTGATTGAGAAGTGAATTCCCCGTAGGTCAGGCTTTTCAGCCTGACCCGAAATATCAAACAGGGTCAGGCTGGAAAGCCTGACCTACAGATGAGGACAACATGGCCAATAACTGGAACAGCGGCATTCATGATCGCCGCATCAAAGAAGAAATCTGCGAGATTGGACGTCGCGTGTACGCGAAAGGCTTCGCGGCGGCGAATGATGGGAACATCTCGGTTCGCGTGGGACCGAACGAAGTGGTCTGCTCGCCGACGATGATCTGCAAAGGGTTCATGAAGCCCGAAGATATCTGTGCGGTCGATCTCGACGGCAAGCAGATCGCGGGGACTCGCAAGCGGACCAGCGAGATCCTGCTGCACCTGGCGATCATGCGTGCTCGACCGGACGTTGTTGCGTGCGTGCATTGTCATCCGCCTCACGCGACGGCGTTCGCGGTGGCTCGCGAGCCGATCCCGCAGTGCATCCTGCCGGAGATCGAAGTCTTCATGGGCGAGGTGCCGATCGCTCCGTATGAAACGCCAGGCGGCCAGGACTTCGCGAACACTGTGTTGCCGTTTCTCAAGCCGGGGACGAACACGATTATCCTCGCCAATCATGGCACGATCAGCTTCGGGCCGACGTTGGAGCAGGCGTATTGGAAGACCGAAATTCTCGACGCCTATTGCCGGATTCTGTTGCTGTCGAAACAGCTTGGCGGTGTGACGTACCTCAACGAACAGAAATCGCGCGAGTTGCTCGACCTGAAGAAGAAGCTGGGCTTCGACGACCCGCGGTTTCATGTCGAGGACTGCGACCTGTGCGGCAACGGCGCGTATCGCGACGGCTACAAAGAAGAGATGCCGCAACCGTGTGCGTTCGAGCCGGCCCCGACGTATCCCGGTTACTTGCAGAAGCCGACCTACGCGGGAGGCAGTGTCGCAGCAGGAAACTCGCCTGATGTGGAAAGTCTCGTGAAGGCGATCACCGAGCAAGTGCTGGCAGCGATGGGTAAGTAGCTGTTCTTTGAGCGGAATGGCGCTATCCACCGGTGTCGTGGAGTCGGTTTCCCATGCGAAAAACCGGCGGCTAGCGCCGTGCCGCTCACTGTTACTCACGCCAACAGCGGCTTCACGACTTCGCCAAGCACGTCGGTCAGGCGGTAGTAGCGGCCTTGGAATTTGAAGGTCAGGCGAGTGTGGTCGAGGCCCAGGCAGTGCAGCAGCGTGGCGTGCAGGTCGTGGACGTGAACTGGGTTCTCGGTGATGTTGTAAGAAAAATCGTCGGTCGCTCCGTGTGAGTAGCCGCCGCGAATGCCGCCTCCGGCCAGCCAGATCGAGAAGCAGCGTGGGTGATGGTCGCGACCGTAGTCCTCGGCGGTCAGCTTGCCTTGGCAATAGACCGTGCGACCGAACTCGCCGCCCCACACGATCAGCGTGTCTTCGAGCAACCCGCGTTGTTTGAGGTCGAGGATCAGCGCGGCCGACGGTTGATCGGTGTCGCGAACCTGGCCGCGAATCGCTTTCGGAAGGTTGAGATGCTGATCCCAGCCGCGATGGAAGAGCTGGATGAATCGCACGCCACGCTCGGCCAGTCGGCGAGCCAGCAAGCAGTTCGCGGCGAAAGTGCCGGGCTTACGAGCGTCGGGGCCATAGAGGTCGAAGATGTGTTCCGGTTCGCTCGACACGTCGGTCAGTTCGGGGACGGAGGTCTGCATCCGATACGCTAACTCATACTGGCTGATGCGCGTCGCGATTTCGGGATCGCGGTACTCGTCGAGCTTTAAGCGATTCAACTCGGCGAGATCATCAAGCACTCGTCGCCGGGTCGCCGCGTCCTGTCCCGGTGGATTCGAAAGATACAGAACCGGATCGCCGATGCTGCGGAACTTCACCCCTTGATACTTCGAGGGGAGAAAGCCGCTGCCCCATAGGCGGTCGTACAACGGTTGATCGGCCGGGTTGCCGCTGCCGTTGGAGATCATGACGACGAACGCCGGCAAATCGGCGTTCTCGCTGCCAAGTCCATAGGCCAACCAACTGCCGATGCTCGGACGGCCCGCGAGTTGATTGCCCGTTTGAAAGAACGTGATCGCTGGATCGTGATTGATGGCCTCGGTGTGCATCGACTTGATGAAGCAGAGTTCGTCGGCGACTTTGGCGGTGTGAGGCAGCAACTCGCTGATCGTTGCGCCTCCTTTGCCGTGCTTCGCGAATTTGAACATTGACGGAGCGATCGGGAAGCTCGCCTGGCGGCTGGTCATGCCGGTGAGCCGTTGGCCTTTGCGGATTGAGTCGGGGAGTTCAGTCGCTCGCAGATCGGCGAGGTTTGGTTTTGGATCGAACAGGTCCATTTGCGAAGGAGCGCCGGATTGAAACAGGTAGATGATCCGCTTGGCTCGCGGCGAGAAGTGTGTTTGACCGCTCGGCGATTGATCGTCGGCGAGAAGGCTTGTGAGCGCGATCGAGCCGAGTCCGGCGGAGCAGGATTGCAGCCAGTGACGGCGGGTGAAGTCGGAGAGAGTTGGCATGGGAAGTTCCTCGAAGCCCACAAACCCCGCCGGCCTTGTGCCGGTGGCTCGCGGGCTTTTGCACTACTTGCTGAATCGACTCGGACGGGCGTAGTGCAAAAGCCCGCGAGCCACTGGGACAAGCCCAGTGGGGTGAAAGACTGAATTCACACTTCGATTCCTAGTTCTTCGATCTTGCGGTAGAGGCTGGAGAGGCCGAGTTTTAATCGTTTGGCGGCTTCGCGTTTGTCGGGCCATTGGCGGAGGACTCGTGAGATGTGCAGCCGCTCGTAGTGTCGCAGGGCGGTGCGGAGGTCGTCGGTATCCGGCAATGGCTGAGTGATGCCGAGTAATTCCGGCGGCAGGTCGTCTGGGTGGATATGTTGGCCGTCGCACATCAGCACCGCGCGTTCGATGGCATTGTCGAGTTGTCGAACGTTGCCCTTCCATTGAGCAGACATCAGCACGCGAACCGTTTCGCTGGTGGCTCCGGCGACGCGTTTATTCATGGCTTTCGAGTGCCGGCCGATGAAGAACTCGACGAGTTCCGGGATGTCTTCGGAGCGATCGCGCAGTGGCGGGATCGTGAGCTTCACGCCGTCGAGCCGATAGAAGAGGTCGTCTTGAAAACGGCTCTCGGCGACTTCGCGCAAAAGATCGCGTGTGGTCGTCGCGATCATCCGTGCAGAGACTCGCACCGGATCGGAACCGCCGAGCGGCAGGATCTCCTGGTATTCGATCGCACGCAGCAGTTTGGCTTGAGTGCTCAGCGGCAGCTCGCTGATTTCATCGAGCAACACGGTTCCCTCGCCGGCGTGCTGGAAGATGCCGACCTGATCCGCCGACGAACCGAGCTTCGAGCCGAAGAGCTGCGCCTCCAGCAACTCGACCGGCCGCGTGCTGCAATTGACGGCGAGAAACTTTTCGTGGCTCTTCGGCCCGGCTTTGTGGATCGCGCGAGCGAACAGTTCTTTGCCGGTACCGGACTCGCCGACGAGCAGCACGTTGGCGTTCGTCTTGGCGACTTTGCGGATCGCGTCCTGCAAATCGGCGAGCGGTTGGCTGGAGCCGACGATCTGATCGAAGTCTTCACGCCGCGCGAGTTCGCGGCGCAAGGCTTGGTTCTCAAGATCGAGTGCTCGGAATTGAAACAGGCGCTGCAGCTTGTTGAGCAGGTCGTCGAAGATGACCGGCTTGACGAGGTAATCGAAGGCTCCGGCTTTGAACGCTTCGACGGCGTTCTCGACCGTTGCATAGGCGGTGATGACCAGCACGGACGTCCGCGGATTTAGACGGATCAACCGCTTGAGCAAGTCGATGCCGTCACCGTCGGGGAGCATCACGTCGCAGATGGCGACATCGAAGTCGTGGCTCATCGCCAGTTGGACGGCGTCGGCGACTTTATCTGCCTGCGAGACGACATAGCCTTCGCTCGCCAGCAGCTCGGCCAGCGA
This sequence comes from Planctomyces sp., assembly GCA_005778115.1. Taxonomy (GTDB): domain Bacteria; phylum Planctomycetota; class Planctomycetia; order Planctomycetales; family Planctomycetaceae; genus SXKJ01. Next base: position 4,280 of record SXKJ01000433.1, read on the forward strand.
GCGGCGGATGACCTCTTCGTCTTCGCAGATGAGCACGGAACGATGATGCGGCACGGGAACCTCGCGGTGACGGATGCGATGACGGTATTCAATCGGGTTCGATCGCGGATGTCATCTCGCAAAGGCTGATTCCCGTGGGGCGGGTCGAGTCATCGAGACCCACCACGAATTGATGCCGAATTGGTGGGTCTCGATGACTCGACCCACCCTACACTCGAATGACGATCGAATTCGCTGAACGCTCGCGAACAGCGGGGAGAGTCGCTATCAAATCGCCCTTCGATTTTCATTCCCGTCTCAGAATTCGCGAAGGATCAACCATGAGCAACGCTTATCCAAAACTGCACAACGCCATGTGGCCGGGCCTCGTGGGCAAAGGCTCTCCGGGTGCCGAGCCGTTTATCAGCCTCGATCGGATGCTGGAACTGACGACTCAGGCGAATGTCGGCGGACAGAAATTCGATGGCGTGGATTTGTTTCTGTTCGATCCGCACATCGGCATCGACCTTAAAGACGATGACATCAAGCGGATCGCGGACAAGATCGCGAACCTGGGTTTGGCGGTCGGTTCGGTGGTGGCTCCGGTCTGGCCGGGGACGGTCGGCGACAGCGCGATGGGTGGGCCGGAACAGCGGGCGAAGTTCGTGCTGGCGGTGAAGAAGGCGTGTCGGATCGCTCGCATCCTGAACGAACATGGCGTGCGGAAGTACGGAGTCATTCGTGTCGATGCGGCAGACGGGCCGAGCCATTGGCTGGAAGACCCGGTTGGCAACACGAAGAAGATTGCTTCGACATTCCGTGAGGCGGGTGTCGTGGCGGCCGCGCATGGCGAGCGACTCGCGGCGGAAGGAGAAATCTGCTGGGGCGGAATGCACTCGTGGAAGAACATGGTCGATCTGCTCGAACAGACCGATATGCCGGGCACCGTCGGGTTCCAAGCGGATCAAGCCCACACGTATTTGTATCTGATGGGCTACAACGCTCCGGAGCACGCGCTGCTCAAAGAGGGTTACACCCAGGCCGAGTTCGAGGCGGCGTACACGAAGCTGACCGATGCGCTGCGACCGTGGACGATCGACTTCCATGTCGCCCAGAACGACGGCACGGTGCATGGCTCCGGCTCGCACGACAAGACCGGGCGGCACTGCCGAGCGGATGACCCGAACGGCAAGCTCGATATCACGGCGACCGCCGGCTACTGGCTGAAGGGTGCGAAGGACCGTGGCATCCGGCATCTCTGCTGGGACGGCTGCATGTTCCCGAATTCGACGCTGGAGAATCCGGCCACCTGGAACACGATTCTCGGCGCGATGATCAAGGTCCGGGATGCTCACGGTTGGAGCGAATGAGTTGTCCGAATTTTTCGCCCTTCATTTTCCGTCAGCTTGTCTTTGTTGGAATCGGGACGAGGGGCGGCGAAAAATGAGGGGCGGAAAATGAAGACAGGTTTTCTCTTCGTTCTGGTGGCTATGTGGGGCTATCACGCGGTAGCAGCGGAGGAGTTGTTGTCGCACGAGAAGCTCACCGACTCCGTGCAGCGCGGAGTGCGGTTGCTTGAGAAGGCGGCGAAGAATTATCCGGAGCATCGGGATTGCTTCGCATGTCATCACCAGACGTTGCCGCTCTTGGGCATGGCCGAGGCGAGGCGGATCGGCGTGAAAATTGACGAGACGATTTTCGACAACACGTTGCAGTTCACTCACAAGTTTTTCGTGGATCGGCTCGAGTCGTTGCGTGAAGGACGCGGCATCGGTGGCGCGGCGCTGACGGTCGGCTACGCGGCTTGGACGTTCGACATCGCCAAACGTCCCGCGTTCGACGAAATGCGGCAGGCGATGGCCAAGTTCGTCATTCAGAGACAGGAACAAGACGGACGTTGGAAGCCGAGTGTGATTCGACCGCCGGCCGAGCAATCCGTCGTCAGCAACACTGTCCTCGCTCTGCGAGTCTTGCGAGGTGCGCCGGAGTTCAACGACGAATGGTCGGTCGCCGCTCGTGCTGCCGAGCAACGTGCCCGTGAATGGCTCGACCGTCAACCGTGCAATTTGCAGGAAGACTTGGCCTTCCGTCTGTGGGGGCTGAAGTGGTTTGACGGTCCGGCCGATGAGCGTGCTCGAATCGTGGACAGGATCGTGAAACAGCAGCGCGAGGACGGCGGCTGGAACGCAGAAGAAAACTTCGACAGCGAAGCCTATTCGACCGGACTGACGTTGTTTGCTCTACTCGACAACGAGGTGCCCGCAGATACGCCGGCGATTCGCCGCGCGGTCGAATACTTGGCGAAGACACAACACGCCGACGGATCTTGGTTCGTGCAGTCTCGTGCCAAGCCAGTGCAAGTTTTCTTCGACAACGGCGATCCGCACGGCAAGAGCCAGTTCATCTCGATCTCTGCGACCGGTTTCAGCACGGCGGCACTGGCGCGATACGTTGGGACGGCGTTTCCGCAGCAGCGGTGATGGGCGAGCCGGTCATTCCGATTGTGGCGATTTTAGCGAGATCATCCCTGAAGCGTATTGGCGAGCGGGGCGGCGTCAGCCCCCCGGTGCCGCAGCGAATGCACCGAGGGGCTGACGCCGCTCCGCTCGCCTGATGATTTCGGTCGGCATGTTGCCAAAACGCGACCTATGTTGAGGGCATGAAGCTCTCCTTCTCACATCCGCGCGGTACGGCGATCGGCCTGCACCTTGGTCCTCGTTTTGCCACGATGGTTCAAGTATCGGGTTCGGCCGAACGCGCCGAGTTGACCGCGCTGGCTCAGGGTTCGCTGCCCGCTCGCGGCGAACTGAGCGATGAGCAATACGACGAACAAGTGGCCTCCACGCTCAAGCTGTTGACCAGCGAGCACGGTTTTCGCGGGCGACAAGTGGTGAGCTGCGTCCCGGCGGGTGACTTACATCTGCAAAGCGTCCGGCTGCCGATGTTGCCGCCTGAGGAATTAGAAAGAGTCGTGCGTTTCGAAGCTCAGGAACGCCCGCCGTTCCCGGCCGCGAACGCCGAGTTGCGATACTTGCAGGCTGGGCAGATTCGACAGGACGCCAACGTCAAACAAGAGGTGGTGTTGATGGCCTGTCAGCAGACGGTGTTGCAGCGTCATCTGCGAATCCTCGAACGCGCCGCGCTGGTTCCCGTGGCGATTGACGTCGAGCCTTGTGCCGTGCTGCGTGCATTCCGGCATGGTCACAGTGACAACAACGATCGCGTGGCCTATCTGCATCTGGGAGATCATCTCACGACGGTCTTCATCGTGGATGGCGACACGATTCTGTTTCTGAAATATGTCGGATGCGGCGGACGCGAGATGGATCAAGCGGTCGCGAAACATCTCGAACTCGACCTGCCGGAGGCGATGCGGTTACGAGCCTCCGTCACCAATTCGGCCGTGCTGGATTCACAGAGTGATGTGCATCGCTCGGTGATCGAGGCAATCCGGCCGCAGTTGGAAGCGCTCGCCTCTGAGTTGGAACTCTGCTTCCGTTACTTCATGGTTACGTTTCGCGGCCAGCAAGCCACGAAGCTGATCGTCACCGGCTGCGAAGCGAGTCCGTGGTTGTCGGAATACATCGGCCATTCGCTGTCGTATCCAGTGGAGGTCGGCAATCCGTTCTTGTCTCTGACTCAGCCGCCAGAAGCTCCATCTGTGTCCGAACACCCGGGCCGCTGGGCCGCGGCGCTGGGATTGTCTCTGCGATCCGTTGGTGCCTGACACGAGATTTGAGATTTGGAATTTGAGCACTCATGGTTCCGTCGATCGACTTTCTGCCAGCCACCTATCACCTCCAGCGTCAGCGCGAGCACAAGACGCTGTGGCGGCGGATGATGGTGTTTTTCTTTCTGGCTCTGGCGGTTCTGGGGACTTGGCAGCAGCGACAGATTCGCCACAAGTTGGAAGTCCGCCGCGATGAGTTGCAGTCGAAAGCTCAGGGGTTGATGCAGGCGGTGCCGGCGAAATCCAAGGTGACTCAGGAGCTCAAGGATCTGGAAACGAAGTCTCAGTTGTTGACGACTTTGGAATTGCGTGTGCCGATGACACGCGTGCTTTCGGCCGTGACGAAATCGCTGCCTGAATTGGTCAGCCTGAATGAATGCCAGGCGGAAGCCGGGTTGATGGAAACTTCCGGTGCCACTGCTCCGGCTATCGCCTCAGCTCCGATCAGCAAGGAGAAGCCGCCTCCGTTTGAAGCGGACCTTACAGAGCTTTGCAACGCGACGAGTCGTTCCACGACGATGCTGACTCTGAGCGGAATCGCGCCGGATGACTTGGCGATTTCCAAGTATCTGGTCGCCTTACGCGAGACGAAGTTGTTCGAGCGAGTCACGCTGGCATTCACCGGGCAACATCAGGTGCGTGACGAGAACTGGCGCAACTTTCAGATCAAGTTGCAGGTGAGGCAACCGGCGACATGGCTGGATCGCGCTCCGGCGGCGAATCCGCGCGTGGTGCAAACACAAAGAGGAACGTCGCAATGAAGGACTCTTTGAAACGGGACAACCTGCTGACAATCGTGGGGACCGTCTTGACGGTCGGCTTCTTCGTGTTGGTGGTGTACCTGCCGGGCGAACGAGCCTGCCAAGCGGCGCGGAGCGAAATCACCATCGCGAACCGCACGATTGATGCCACGCCGACGCTCATCCTGGAAGCCGCACAGCTCGAACAGAAGCGCGGCGAGCGTTGCGAAAGCTCGACCGCTTGCTGGACGACGAGCACGAATTGCATGGCGTGTTACAGAAGGTCGCCAACCTGGCGCACTCGGCGGGGCTGAAGATGGACCGCATCCAGCCGCAATCGGCGATCAATCGCGAGACGTATCGAGTCGTGCCGTTTCAGGTGACGATCTCTGGCAACTTCCGCCGCATCGCGCAGTTCCTGCATGGCCTGGAATCGCAACCGACACTGTTCTCGGTCGAGCGGTTCAACGTGAAGTGTGAATCTGAGCAAGCCAGTGAAGCCTTGAAAGCTGACCTGACCTTCTCGGTCTTCGTAAAGCGGGCAAGCTTTGCTGGTTTTGCCGAAAAGAACGACAGCCCGAATCCGGCTAAAGCCGATGAATCCTGATAGCACCCGTTGGCGAGCGGGGCGGCGTCAGCCCCCCGGTTCGTTCGCCACATGACCGGCGGGCTGACGCCGCCCCGCTCGCCAAAATCTCTGATGCGAAAATCTTGAACCTCTCCAAACTTTTTCAGCAACTCGCGCGTGACATGAAAGCCAGCGCCGCCAAGACGGGCGTGCTAGGCTTGCTGTTGCTCGTCGGGTTCTATTTCTGGCTGCCGCCATTGCTGAGTGCGTTCTCGGGAGGCACGAGCGCCACCTCGCCCGCGCCTGCCACGGTGGCGAGCAGTCCGGCAGCGACGGCGACGAGCAGTTCGCCCGCAGGCACAAGCTCAACCAGTTCCACACCGAATCCCACTACGACGGACAAGCAACCGCACGACAGCGCGGTGATCAGCAAGTTGCTTCGCGAACATCCCCTGATGCAGCCGGTCAGCGCCGAGGAGATCCCCGAGAAACCGTTCGGCCTGGACTATGACTCGATGCCACTGCCGGTGGAGATTGTCGAGGACTCGCTCGCCGAAGCTCTGCCACCGCCGTCCAAGCTGAAGCCTCCGCCGATTGAGAAGCTTGATGGACTTACGCTGAAGAGCACGCTGCTGGGCCCCACTCGCCGAGCAGCGATGATCAACAACCGGCTGTTCCAAGAGGGGCAGATGGTGCCGTGGAATGACAAACAACTGCGGCTGGAGTCAGTGACACGCAAATCGGTGACGCTGACGGATGGCTCGCAGAGTTGGCAATTAACGTTGAAGGACTCGCGCGGCGAGTCAAAAGAATAGACCAGACTAGGCCCAGTCAGGGACGACGGCGGCATGGCGAATACACCTCTTAAGACAGCCTCGCGAGCAATGTGCCTCGCCACGTTCCTCGTGGTGGGCTTCTCGGCGTGGGTGCTCACGACGCATGGCTCACAACCGCGTGCCAGTAGCGAGCCAACCACCGATGGACCGCGCAACGTCTCGTTCGCCGCGGTAACTGCGGCCGCGCCGGCCGAAATGCTTGCCGGCACCACGACATCTGCGCCGCGCCAACGGTCGAACGCCAACATCACTCAACCCGATATGGAACGAGTCGACGAATCGTATTTCGACGAACGACCAGCACCGGCCCGGCTCGCCAAATCGGAAAGGCGTTCGCCGCCGCGCATCCAGCCGGACCTCGCGCGGTTGTCCAACCGCCCGCTGGACTCTGCCGCGCACGATCTGCCCGACGAGCGCGACTCGGCGGCCGATAAGGCGATCCGTCAGCCCCAAGCGGCTCGATCCAGCAGCCAACCCGCGGCCGTCTTCCGGCCGGCAGACGTCTTGCCGAGTTCCGAAGCGTCGCGCGTTGAGACGCAACTCTCTGCCATGCAGCGCCAACTTCTGCAACTCGCCCAGGCGCAGAACGAACAAAAGACGGGGGATCAACAGCGTGCCCTCGAACTGCTGGAACAAATTCAACAGCAGAAGCAGAGCGATCAGATCGACAAGCTCTTGCAGGAATTGCAGGAGTCTCGGAAAAAAGCCCCAGCCGATCTCGAGAAGCCCGGCGCTGCCAAGCTCAACTCGGCGGCCGAAGAAAAGACCTTGGGCCCGCTCACAGACGAGCCACCGGCACCACCGAGAAAGCCCGGCTTGATGCAGGCCAAACCGGCCGTCAACAACAACGAGAAGTTTGAATCCATCGAGTTTCAAGACGCGGACATCAGCGAAGCGTTGGCCATGCTCGGCCAGCTTTCGGGAATGAATATCTTGATCGGCCGCGGTGTCTCCGGTCGTGTGCCCGCCATCAATTTGCAAAACGTCACCGCCGAACAAGCACTTGACGCGATCACCAAGTCGCTGGGCTACGTCTACGAACGCGAGGAGAACTTTGTCTTTGTCTGGACCATCGCCGATGCGCAGGCTCGCAAACAGGCGGCGCGCAAGAGTGTCTCGAAGGTCTATCGGCCGCGCTACGTCAGCGTCAAAGAGTTGCAGACGATCGTCACTCCGCTGCTGTCGAAGCCGGGTGGTTTGATCGCCGTGACGAATCCCGCCGAGATGGGACTTGAAGAAACAAAAACGAAAGCCGGCGGCAACAGCTTGGCTCAGACCGACGCGCTGCTGGTGGTGGACTTCCCGGAAGTCATCGCCCAAATCGATGCCATTATTTGTGAACTCGACATCCCACCGGCGCAGGTGGTCATCGAAGCGATGATCCTCAGCGTGACGCTGACGGACGAAATGAAGCTGGGAGTCAACTTTGCCTTGCTCAACGGCAGCAACAAGCAACTCGTCACCAGCGGCAGCGGCTCGCAGATCAATGGCAATGTTGGTTTCCCGGGAACAGATTTGATCGTGCCCGCGATGGGAGAGTTCCTCTCTGGTACAGCCGGGTTAAAGTACGGATTCATCCAAGGCGACCTGACGGGCTTCGTGGAGGCTCTGGAAAAGCTGGCGGAAACCAGTGTCGTGGCCTCACCGAGCGTGCGTGTGCTCAACAAGCAGAAGGCCGAGTTGATTATTGGCAAGCGGTTGGGTTACCGAACCGTCACTCAAAATGGAGCGCAATCCGTCGAGAACATTAACTTCCTTGAGGTGGGAACCAAGCTCTTGATCCGGCCGTACGTCGCACAGGATGGGCTGGTCCGTATGGAAATCCATCCGGAAAAGTCCGACGGGTCGATCAATGGCGACGGACTTCCAGAATCCCAAACCACCGAGGTCACCTCCAACGTCATGGTGCGTGACGGTTCGACGATCGTGATCGGTGGATTGATCGAAGAGCAGGCCAATCAAAATCAATCGCGGATTCCCGGTTTAGGAGCGCTGCCTGTCGTCGGCAATCTCTTCAAACAGAAAGATAACAAAACGATCCGCACCGAACTGATCGTACTCATCACGCCGCGCATTGTGCAGGACTTCGATGCCGAAATCGAAGGCGATGTTGCCCGCGCTGAGAACGAACGCCGGCACCAGAACTTCCGCGACAAACTCTCGCCGGTCAATCGCAACAACTTAGCCCGCGTCGAATACGAACGGGCCGCACGCTACTTTGAAGAGGGGGACGCGAACCGCGCCAAACGACATATCGACGAGTCGCTGCGGCACAACCGCAACGACCTCAACTCGATCCGCCTGCGCGATCAGATTGCCGCAGCATTGGTCGATAAGAACTGGTTCAAGAAACTTCGCCGCAAGCCGCCGATCGAATACCACCGCGTTCCTTCGGCACCCACTTCGTCGCCCGCATCTTTGCCGAATGGCGAAGCGATCTTTGAGCAAGAGATTCCCGTTCTCTCGCCGGCGCCTCGCACCCCGGTCCCACCGGTTCCTGCGGCAGTCCCGGAAGTACTCCCGTCGCCTCCGGCTCCGGCCAATGATGCCGCCGATTCGAAGTCCGAGTAGCGAGTAGGATGGGTCGAGTCTTCGAGACCGACCAAGTCGTTGACGGTTCGTGGTGGGTCTCGAAGACTCGAACCACCCTACGGTTGAGATTTCTACGGTTGAGATTTCAACTGACCGTGACGAATCCGCACCGATTCTTGGCGGCTATCGTGAGGCCGGTTTATCATGCGCCGCCCAACGCTGCGGGCCGCGATCGCGTAGACACGCCAACCAACGCGCGGGCCGAGCCCGAGTTCGCGAGGGGCGAATTTCAATATGGAGAAAAGGAAAGGTGCATAATGCGACGTCTCAGCACACACATTTCGTGGCTTTTGGGAGTGGTGGGGATCGTCTGTCTGGCGATCAATTTTTCGGACTTGCTGCCGCGCCGCGTGGTGACGGCCGCTCCGGGAGCGGCTGATGCTAGGAAATTGTCGGTGACGTTCCGCGAGGTGGCGCGCGAGGTGTTGCCCAGCATTGTTGCGATTGAAACAAAGGGCAAAGCGGCCGCGATGAGCGGCCTCGATTCCGACGACGAAGAAAATCCGCTCAATGAACTCTTCAAACAGAACCCCCAGTTCCGCGAGTTCTTCCGCGAGCGAAAGGGACAGCGTGAAGCTCCGCGCACGACGCGCGGCATGGGTTCGGGATTCATCATCGACGAAGCGGGCATCATTCTGACCAACAGCCATGTCGTGCGCGGCGCGGATGAGGTCAACGTCCGACTGCATGACGGAAACAATTACGTCGCCACCGAAGTCAAAATGGATGACAACTCGGATATCGCCGTGCTGCGTATCAAGGACGCCAAGAATCTGAAGGCGCTCCGTCTCGGCGACAGCGATACGGCCGAGATCGGGGACTGGGTGCTGGCAGTCGGCAATCCGTTTGACGTCGGTATGACGGTCACGGCGGGAATCATTAGCGCCAAGAGCCGAGGCCTAGGGATCGCCCGTCGCGAAGACTTTCTGCAAACCGACGCCGCCATCAATCCCGGAAACAGCGGCGGACCGCTGCTGAATCTGGATGGCGATGTTATCGGCATCAACACCGCCATCAGCAGCCGCAGTGGCGGCTCGGAGGGAATCGGCTTCGCGATTCCAGTCAACATGGTGAAGTGGATCAGCCAGCAACTCATTACGCACGGCAAGGTCCGCCGAGCGTACCTCGGCATTCAAATTCAGCCGCTGACCTCTGCCTTGTCGCGAAGCTTGAAGCTCGACGGCGTTGACGGAGCGCTCATCGCGCGAATCGGTCCGGACTCACCGGCGGCCAATGCCAAGCTGCAAGAAGGGGATGTGATTCTGGAACTCAACGGACGCAAAGTCGCGACCACCCAGATGCTGCAAGCCGTGGTCGAACGGCTGGAAATCGATAAGACCTACAAAGCGCTGATCGTTCGCGATGGCGCGAAGTTGGAAGTCCCGATCACCGTGCGCGAGATGCCCGAAAACTTCCTCGCAGGCGGCCGTCCCGGCAATGGAGGTGGCCGTGGGCGACAGAGCCCGCAGCCCAAGGAAGAGTCCTTCAACGCTCTCGGATTACAAGTTAAAGAATTGACCGAGAGCGTGGCGAAAGAACTCGGCTTTGAAGACAAGGTCGCGGGAGTCGTGGTCAGCGGAGTCGATCCCAACAGCGCCGCCGCTCAAGCGGGCATCGTCGCCGGGCAAGTGATCGAGAAAGTCGGCGGGAAGAAGATCGCCTCGCTGAAGGAATTCGACGAGGCCCTCAAGACCGCGTCGCTTAAGGACGGAGTTACGCTGCTGGTCAGTAGTCCGACCGGCAAGTCCTTCGTCGTCGTGCAGAGCGACGGCAAGTAGCCGAATTGTAGTTCGGACGCCTACGTCCGAACGGCCCGGACGTAGGCGTCCGGGCTACGGTGGAACGGACTCGATCAGTGTTTGGCGAAAACCGGCAGCAGATTCCCGTTCGCATCAAACGCCATGTCCGCAGGGCCAGACAACACCGTCAGATCGGATCGTTTCTGAATTTCCGGCAAATACGCTTCGCTGATGAGCACCTCGCTCAAATGCAGCGTGTTGGAGATGTGGACGATCTTCGCATTCGGCGGCTCGACCAGACCCAGCGTCGGCAGCGCGGCGGCGAGGACTTCGCGGTCGGTGTCGCAGGCGATCGGCAGCATCGCGGCGGTCGGATGGCCTCCGGTCAGACAATTGATGGCGGTGATCTTCCGATCGACTTGCTGGATCGTGCGCGAGTTTGTGAACTCGGCGAGTCCGATGCCGGTCGCGTTGCCGTGCGTTTCCTCGGTCAGCCCACGCACGAAGATGCGTTTGACCGAGACGTCGTCCTGATCGGTCGCGGCATGATCGTTGTACTTCCGGCCGATGACGTTCGTGTCCATGCCCGTGCCGCTGATGTTCTTGCCGATCTGGTCGATGATCAGCATTTGCACGCTGCTGAATGGCAGACGCGGCAACCATGTGCGAGCTTGAGTCAACAGCTCACTTTCCCGTCGGAAGAATTCCGATGGCGGGACGGCCGCGATCATGCCGGTCTCGTCGTAAGCGTTCTCTACGATCGCCAAGCCGGCAACCACTCGGCATTTTCGCAGCACGACGTCGGCGACGGCGCGAATGATTTCCAGGAAGTTGAAATCTAAAATCGCGCGGTGATAGATCTTCGCTCCTTCGTGCTTGCCCAGTCCGATGAGCATCATCTTGTGCAAGCCCGACTCGACCGGCCCGACGAATCCGGTGTGCGGTTTGACTCGGCCGACGACCATGACGTGGTCGCAGTTGAAGGCGTGCTTGTCGAAGTGAACCGGGATGCCTTGTGGCGTCGTATCGACGATGACCGTTTCCATCGACGCACGAATCTCCGCGCCGGTGAAGGCTTCGGTGACTCCGTAGCCTTCGATGATCTGCCGCTGTCCTTCGGGAGTTCCCCCGCCGTGGCTCCCCATCGCCGGGACGATGATTGGCTTGGCTCCCAGCGAACGAACGTGATCGCAGGCGGCCTTGATGATGATGGCAATGTTGGCGATCCCTCGGCTGCCGGCGGTGATCGCGACGGTCTGGCCGGGGCGAACCGTCTTGCCAAGAGCGAGCGTCGCCAGTTGCCGCTCGACTTCGCCGGGAATATCGTTCACGCGCGTCGCGTCAAACGTCTGCCGCACTCGCACCATTCGTGGAAAGCTCATGGAAACCTCCAGGGTTCAGGGTTTCGAGGCAGTTTAGACCTCGACCACGTTGCAATCCACACGGCGAGATTCCATGACCGCTTCCAAAGAAACAATTGAAGACGCCGACTCGACGAAAGACGTGCTCGACGTCACCGCTCGGATCCAGGTTCCGCACGACGAGTTCACCTTCCAATTCGCTCGCAGTTCCGGCCCCGGCGGGCCGAACGTCAACAAGGTGAACTCGAAAGCCACGCTCCGCTGGCGACCGCTGCAATCGCCGAGTCTCCCCGATGATGTGCGGCAACGATTCGCTGTCCGGTTCGCCTCAAAACTGCTGACCGACGGCAGCATCCTGGTCTCGTGCGAGAAATCTCGCAGCCAATTGCTCAATCGGATCGGCTGTCTCGAACAACTCACCTGCTGGCTGAAAGAGATCGCGATCCCGCCGAAGAAGCGCCGGCCAACCAAGCCGACCAAGGGTTCAAAGACGCGCCGCTTGAACGATAAACGACTCCGCTCCGACACCAAACGAATGCGCGGTTCGCCGGGCGACGAGTGAAAGGCAAAGCCATGTCTGTTTTGGCACTCGCACCTCCGCACTATTTCGTTCGCTCGGGAGACGTCGCGTTGTTGTACTTATTGGTGGCGGTCCTCCCACATGTCGTTGCGCTTCTGCTTCGCTCGTCTTCGACGATTCAGGCCAGAATCCGTTTTAGAGTGATATTGGCATATGCGACGATCCTCGTCTGGATCAGTCCCGGTTTGGTTCGACTAGCCGATTCTCACGGAGTCGTGCAGCAATGGATCTTCGAGTGCGCTGTCATTGCGTCCGTCTCCAGTCTCGCAACCATTGTCGCAGCGCGACGACGTCAAAAAAAGATTCACCAAAACTCGGCCGAATGACCGTGATTCACGGATTCGACAACGTCGCGATCAAGATGCCCGTCGCTACGGAGACATTCAGCGAGGTCACTTCGCCAAGCGGCGTGATGCGGCAGACGGAGTCGCAGTGTTCGGTGGTCAGGCGGCGCATCCCTTTTTCTTCGTTGCCGACGATCAGCAGCCACGGGCGGCCGCGATCGACTTGTGAGACATCTTCGGTCGCGTGCTCGGACGTGCCGAGTACCCACAGGCCCGATTCCTTGGCGACCGCGACGGCACGAGACAGATTCGGGACCAACGTGAACGGCACATGCTCAACACCGCCGGTTGCGACGTCGTACACCGCGCCGTTCAGCGGAGCCGAGCGGTCCTTCGTGACGACGATTCCTTGCACTCCGAAGAACGCGGCCGAGCGAAAGATTGCTCCGACATTGTGCGGGTCTTGCAGGTTGTCGAGCGCCAGCCAGAGCCCGTGTCCGTTGGCTCGCGTCGCGGCATCGGCGAAGAGTTCTTCGAGCGACACGTCAGCCCGCTCGCGCACGTTCGCGAAGATGCCGGTCTCGCGGCCGTCTTTCTCGCCGCCACGCCGATCGCGCGACTGCGATCGGCCCCCGCGAATGATTCGGATGGCGTTCGCCTTCGCGATGTCGAGCACCTCCGACCAAGCGGGGCTCGGCGCGTTGGTCGCAACCTGAATGTCGATCACGTCGAGCGGCCGAGTTTGAATCGCGGCGAGGACGCTGTGTGGGTTCTTGAGTTCGATGGCCATGCTGTTGAACAAACCAAAAAAAGGAAAACGGCTACCGGCCTTCGGTGATCGGCTTCCGGCTGGACTCTGTCCGCTGTCGTTGCGCTTCGTAAAACAAGATTCCCGCCGAGACGGCAGCGTTCAACGACTCGATTGCTCCGAACTGCGGAATCGTGACTAGTTCGTCGCAAGCGGAGAGTAATTCATCCCGGATGCCAGTGCCTTCGTTGCCGATCACAACGGCAATTGAGCCGGTCAGATTGCACTCGAAAGTCGGGTGAACCGCGCGTTGGCTCGTACCGATGACTCGCACACCGCGCGATCGCAACAGCGCGGCGAGCGTGACCAGATCGTCGGCTTCTGCAATGTGGATGTGATTGACGGCTCCGGCTGAACTGCGAGCGACCTGAGCGGTGACCTCGACCTGTCCGCGAGTCGGCACGAATAGCCCATCGACGCCGAGCACGTGTGCTGAGCGAATCACGGCTCCGAAGTTGTGCGGGTCTTGCAGGCCGTCGAGGATCGCGAAGAGTGGCGGAGCCTTGGTGGCGGCCAGCACGTCTTCAACGCGGTCGTAAGAAAACTCCGCCATCTTGGCGAGGTAGCCTTGATGCTCGCGTGAGTGACAGAGGTTTGTCAGTTTCTCGGCGGGTTCGATGCTCAACGCCACGTCGTTGGATTGCGACCACTGTTCGACGAGGGCCAATTCCGCTTCAGGCAAGCTGTCCGCGACATGCAGTTCCAGCACCGGCCAGCGAGCCGCTCGTAGCGTTTCCGTGACGACATTCCGTCCCCACAGCCAGCACTTCTGATGATTTCCCAGCAGCTTGGATGGACCCTTGCGCCGCCGATACCGCTCGACCATGTTGATTCCAAAACCAAAACAGGCGAGCGGCAGGGCGTCAGCCCTCCGAGAAATCCCACCACAGCGACGGACTCGGAGGGCTAACGCCCTGCCGCTCGCCAGACTGATTCGCTTCTCGCCGATGCGAGAATAGGGCCTGAGCTTCAGTGCGTCACTTGATGCGGATCGAAAAGCCGGTGCCCACGAAGTAATCGTCCGAAGCATCCGTCAGTCCGAGACCGGCGCGGATGTCGAACTGCATGTCAGGCGTCGGCCGATAGGTGAAGCCGCCGTCGATGTAGTGCTGGACCTGCTCGCTGTCCGCACCCGTTGGGAAGAAGGCAAACCATTCGGTGTAGGCTCCGACGTCCTCAGTCAGGGCATAGTTGATCGTGAAGGCTTGCGCCCATTCCGTATATTTTTGAGAGGTTCCGTCATCGACCGCGCTGTTGAACTGCGTGCTGCCTCCCACACCGATGAAGTCGTTGACGTCCCAGCCGTACAACCAATTGATGCCCGGCAGCCATTTGTTCGACGTCACTGAGTTGTGTCCTGTGGGCACGGTCATCTGCGGGACGATCGACATTTCCGGCCACCAGCCCTCTTGTGGAGTCAGGCCGATCTTGGCTCCCACATACAAATCTTCCAGTCCGCTGTTGGTCACGGCTGGCGAGGGATTGCCCACGACTTGGCTAAACGGAAACACGCCCAATCGCAGTTCCAACCAATCTTGCAGCACACCGTACCGCACCAAGACTTCTCCAGCGTTGTGCGTGATCGAGTTGTCGTCCGCATCCTTATTGCGGGTGTAGGTGTAGCCGCTTTCGATTTGCAGCACGCCCCTGCCGACCGTCGTGCTGGCCTCGACGAAATCGGGACGGTCGGTTTGGATGGCGTCTTTCTCGAGGTCGATGCCCCCCTCAAACGAAGTGCCGTAGCTCCATTGAAAGAGCGTCTTGCGTGGCTCGCCTTCAGGCGGCCCAAAGACCTGCTTGGGTGCCACAAGTTGGTACTCGCCGTGGTCTGGAGTTTCGTCCGGCCAAAGCTCCTCGCCAAAGGCTGCCGAACTCACCAGCAAGAGGGGCGTGTTCCGGCCATTGATGCGATTCGGCTGAGATTTTTTTGCGTTAGTAGACGAACGGGGCAACCGTCCCGGTTCAGTGGCGACTAGCGTTGTACCACTCACCAAACACACGATGATCGTGGCGATGTGGAATCTCATCGGGAGTCCCTTCCCATTCACAGAGCCAAATAACGGCGAGCTTGAGCGTGCCATCCTGACAGACTCGTCCGGATTAATCGGCGTCTCAGCATTGCGTGAGCACTAGTTGCGATAAGTTTGATGAATCAAAATCAAAACAATTACAAAGAGCCGGTGTAGTCTCGCCGGATTGCCAAATTTACTTCGTTCGCCGAGTTTCTCATTGTCACAGCGACCTGACCGCTGCGTGGCGATTCAACTTGCCGAGTCGGTTCGCTAGTCTGCTGCCGCTGACAGCGGAGGTTACTTTCGGGGGATCGGCCCTCCGCGCCTTCGCGAACCGCCCAGCATCGGGTGGCCCATTAGTTTCCGAATTACCGATCACGAGGATTCCATCATGAAATTCCAACCTGTCCTGCGACGTGCCTTGTTCGTTGTCACATTCGTCGCAGTCGGTCTGCCGTTGACTTCTACCGCTCAGGCCCAGTGGGGCGACCTCAAAGGGCAGTTCATTTTTGACGGCAATATCCCAGCGCCGGACGAAGCGGACAGCACCAAGGAAGCGATCTGTGCTCCGAAGTCTTTGACTGATGACCTAGTCGTCAACAAGGACAACAAAGGGATCGCCAACATCTTCGTCTTTATCCCGGCGAAGGAGAAACCGAAGGTTCATCCTGACCTGAAAACCCCTAAGGAAAATGCCGTCGTCCTCGACCAAAAGTTGTGTCGATTCATCCCGCACGCTCAAGTGATGCGGACGGGGCAAATCCTCGACGTGAAGTCGATGGACAACTGCCTGCACAACACGCGCCCCAATCCGCTCAAGAACGATCCGACCAACTTCGCGGTCCCCGCGAACGCTCGCGAAGGACTGACTTGGAAAGTCACCGTTGCCGAAACCAATCCCACGCAGGTGAAGTGCGACATCCATACGTGGATGTCGGCATACGTCTTGATTCTCGACCATCCGTATGCCGTCGTCTCGGACAAGGATGGCAAGTTTGAGATCAAGAACCTGCCGGCCGGTGAACTCGAATTCCGCTACTGGCACGAACGACCGGGCTATGTCGAGAAAGCCGTGAAGATCAAGATCGAGAACGGCAAGACCAAAGACCTCGGCGTGATCAAAGTGAAGGGCGATAAGTTCGCCAAGCAGAGCTAAGAACACTCACCACCCCACCGAGCTTGCCTCGGTGGTTCCAGGCTTCTGCACTACGCGCCGCAGCGCAATCCGCCGCGAAGTAGTGCAAAAGCTCGCGAGCCACCGGGGCAAGCCCGGTGGGGTTTTCATTCAAGGGACTCCCACATGACTGCTGTTCCGCAAGTGATCCTCAGCGCCTTCGCCGATGAGGCCGCCAACCATAAGACCGCGTTGGAGCAACTCTCCGCGCTCGCCGCCGTTGGCTTGAAGCACTACAGCCCGCGATTCATCGACGTGAACTCAACCGGCGAGGTCAAGCACGTTGTCACGCTCAGCAAGGCCGAGTACCAGACGCTCGCGAAGTTGCACGTCGAATACGGCGTCCGAGTCACGAGCATCGGCTCGCGAATCGGCAAGGTGAAGCTCCAGAACAAAGAGGACGGCTCGCATAACAAGTTCGTGCCGTTCAAGGAGTACCTCAAGACCGAAGTCGCCGCGACGATCAACGCGGCCAACGAACTCGACACGCGATTGATTCGCGGCTTCTCGTTCTATCCACCGCGTGGCGAAGACCCGCAGCCGTACTTCCAGCAAGCCGTCGATCAGATCGGCCAGATTGCCGACCTGTGCGCGAAAGCCGGACTGATCTACGGCCTCGAAATCGAGCCCAATTTGATCGGCGACACCGGTCCGATGATGGCCAAGCTGGCTCGCGCGGTGAAACGCAAAAACATGCTGCTGATCTTCGATGGCGGCAACGTCGCCTGTCAGAACAAGATTCCAATGCAGTGCTACCAAGAGTATCTCGCGATGCGCGACTATCTCGGCTGGATGCACATCAAGGACTACAAGATCGATCCGTCGTTGGTCTGGACCGGTACCGTCGATGAAGAGGGACTGAAGAACTTCGTCCCTGCCGATCGAGGCGATGGCGGTCACGACCTGGTGCTCAAAGACCTGCGCGAACATCTGCCAAAGCTCGACAAACGCATGAAGTTGCTCGGAGCCCCCGGCTTCTTTCTGGAAGTCGAACCGCACTTGAAAGGTGGCGGCCAGTTCGGCGGCTTCAGCGGCCCGGATGGATTGGGAGTCGCGGTCCGTTGTCTCTGCCGGTTGCTGGACTACGTTCAGATCGGCTATCAACTCCGCACGTTCGACGACATCCGCGCGCTGCGCGGATTCTAGTTTTCCAAGCCGTACCGCGACCGTCAGGGAGCGGCCCGGATGAGTGTCCGACTCGGGCCGCTCCCTGACGGTCGCGGTACGGAAAAAAACTTAGACGGATCGTAGATGTCCATCGACCTGCAACCCTACGCCCAACTGCTCGTCTGCCCCGCTTGCCGATCCAAGCTGGTGGTGGATGGGCGGAGCTTTCTCTGCCGCAAAGATTCGTGTCGTCTGCGATACGAGGTGAAGGACGACATCCCGGTGATGTTGTCTGATGAAGCCAAGCCTGTCGCTCCGGACGAATGGGCCGCCATCGTCCAGAGAGACTTGTCCGCCAACTCGTAATCCACATGCACATCGAAACCACCGCAATCCCTGGCTTGCTCGTGATTCGTCCGAAGGTCTTCGGAGACCCACGCGGCTTCTTCACCGAGACGTTTCAACGTCAGCGTTACCGTGACGCGGGAATCACCGCCGAGTTCGTGCAGGACAATTTCTCGCGCTCATCGAAGGGGACTCTGCGCGGCTTGCACTATCAGATTCAGCATCCGCAAGGAAAGCTGGTGCAGGTGCTGCGCGGGAAGATCTTCGACGTCGTGGTCGATCTTCGGAAATCATCGCCGACCTTTGGTCGCTGGCTGGGCTTTGAACTCAGCAACGAAACTTGCCAGCAGGTGTTCGTACCCCCCGGATGTGCTCACGGCTTTTGTGTGCTGAGCGACTCCGCCGACTTCACCTACAAATGCACTGACTATTACTTCCCGGAACACGAACGCACGCTGCTCTTTAACGACCCCGCCCTCGGCATCGAATGGCCGCTGACGCAAGAGCCGCTGCTCTCCCAAAAAGATCGTGTCGGTATCCCGCTCGACCGAGCCGAAGTCTTCGCCGATTAACGTAGCACAGGCGGCTCGCCTGTGAGTTTTCGCACAATGACGAGCAGGCGAGCCGCCTGCTCTACGATTTTCCGAACATGCCTGCCGCACTACCCACGATTGCTCTGACTTTGGGAGATGCCGCCGGCATCGGCCCCGAAGTCGTCGTGCGAGCGTGTGCCGATTCCAAAATCACCACCGCATGCCGTCCGCTCCTCGTCGGACATCCCGAAATCGCGCGACGAGCAATCACTCACAGCGGCCTGACAATCGAACTCGCCGAAGTCGCACAGCCGGACGAACAACCGCCGCTCAACACGCTGGCCTGTTGGAATCCGCCGACCGCACCGCACGATGTCATCGAAGTGCCACCTGGCCACAACGACGCGAGAGCTGGCCGAGCGGCTTACGAATACCTCGTCGCCGCCGCGAACGCCGGACTGACCAAACAAGTCGCCGCGATCACGACCGCACCGCTCAGCAAAGCCGCGTTGCATCTCGCCGGACTGAAGTATCCCGGCCACACGGAAATCCTCGCCGAAGTCTGCGGGGTGCGCGACTTCGGCATGATGCTGTACTTGCCCAGCGGCAACACCGTGAAATCACCGCACGGACTCGGCGTCGTTCACGTCACGCTGCACACGTCGATCCGTAGCGTGCCGGACCAGCTCACGACGGTAGCCGTTGCCGAAAAAATCGAACTCATCGACGGCTTCACGCGCCGCATCGGCTGCCCCGCTCCGCGCGTCGCGGTCTGCGCGCTCAACCCGCACGCTGGAGAAGAAGGAATCTTCGGCGACGAAGAGTCACGCACCATCGCTCCTGCCGTGCAGGCCGTTCGTAATCGCGGACGCATCAACGTCACTGGCCCGTTGCCCGCCGACACGCTCTTCCGCCGAGCCGCCGCTGGCGAGTTCGACGCGGTCGTCGCGATGTATCACGACCAGGGGCACATCGCCTTCAAGCTGATCGGCTTTCAATCCGCCGTGAACGTGACGCTCGGCCTGCCAATCGTCCGCACCAGCCCCAGCCACGGCACCGCGTTCGATATCGCCTGGCAATGCCCCGCCGATCCCAGCGGGATGATTGAGGCGATTCTGATCGCCGCGAAACTGGCGACGTAACGCTCACGAATAACCCTGACGCCGCCCCGCTCGCCAAAGTGTCGCGCTTACATCTGCATCATCCCCGTATGGAACTCGCCGCGCGTCGTTCCTTCCGGGATCAAACTCAGCGCCATCGCCAACCAATCGCGTGTCTCGGCCGGAGCGATGATCGCATCGACCCAGCCGCGAGCTGCGCCGTAGCGGATGTCGGTTTGATCCGTGTAACGCTGCCGAATCTCGTCTCGCAACCGCTTCTTGTCTTCGTCGGACAACGTCCGTCCTCCGCGTTCGGCGTCCCGCACTCGCAGAGTCAGCAGCGTGTCAGCGGCTTGGTCAGCTCCCATCACGGCGTACTTAGCGTTCGGCCAGGCGAGGATCAGCCACGGATCGTACGCCTTTCCGCACAGCGCGTAGTTGCCCGCTCCGAACGAGCCACCGATCACAACGGTTAGCTTCGGGACGACGCTGTTGCTGACGACGTTTACCAGCTTCGCCCCCGAGCGAATGATGCCGGATTGCTCGGCCTGCCGGCCGACCATGAAACCTTGCACGTTTTGGAAAAAGACAATCGGCACCTTTGTCTGATTGCACTCCATGACAAACCGCGCGGCCTTCTCGGCCGAGTCGGCATACAGCACGCCGCCGATCTGCAACTCGCCCGTCGCCGAATGACAACGCTGACATTGATTGGCCACGATCCCGACCGCTCGACCACCGATCCGAGCAAACGCGGTCACGATCGTGTGTCCGTAGTCCGCGCGGAACTCTTGCAGCGAATCGGCATCGATCACGCATGCGAGCACGTCGTGAATGTCGAACTCCGTCCGCTCGGTTCCCGGTACGATCGTGTCGAGTTCGGACGGATCTCGCTCAGGCGCCGAAGTCGTGAGACTTCGGTCCGAACTCTCACGAGTTCGGCTACTCGCTACTGGTTCATTCGGCAGCAACTCAATCAACGACCTCAACCGTTGCAGACACGCGCGGTCATCCGGTTCGCGGTAATCGACCGTGCCGCTGATCTCCGCGTGCATCTTCGCTCCGCCGAGTTCTTCGGGATCAACCTTCTGTCCAATCGCCGCTTTGACCAGCGCCGGCCCCGCGAGATAAAGCTGACTTCCCTCAGTCATCAGCAACGTGTCCGAGAGGACCGGCAGATACGCTCCACCCGCCACGCAGTTCCCCATGACCGCCGAATACTGCGGAATGCCCATCGCCGAGATCACCGCGTTGTTCCGAAAGATGCGACCGAAATCATCCTCATCCGGAAAGATCTCGTCTTGCAGCGGCAGAAACACGCCTGACGAATCCACGAGATACACCAGCGGCAAACGAATCGTCATCGCGATCCGCTGAGCCCGCAGCAGTTTCTTCACCGACTGCGGAAACATCGCCCCTGCTTTGACCGTCGCATCATTCGCGACCACCATCACCGAGCGACCATGCACCTGCCCAATCCCCGCAACAACTCCAGCCGCCGGCACGTCGCCCCATTCGGGATACATCTGCCACGCCGCCCACAAGCCAAGTTCTCGAAACGGCGTCCCCGGATCGAAGAGCTCATTGAGTCGTTTGCGAGCCGTCATCCGTCCGAGCCGTCGTTGCCGATCCTGTCCAGACGCGCCGCCACCCTCGCGCAGAGTCGCCTCTTGCTGCTGAATCTGCTGCGTGAGTTCGGAAAGTGCGGGCATAGGGCATTCCGTAGGCCAGGCCTTCCAGCCTGACCCTTGCTGGTCTGATTACGAATTCGGGTCAGGCTGGAAAGCCTGACCTATTTGGCATCGTCATGTTCACAAAGTCGGGAACAGTTAGCTCATCGAAGCGCCGAGCGTCCTGAAAAAACGCTGCGAGCTTCGTCACTGACTCCTCCGACAATCGAGTTCCCGCGTTGCTGACAAACTTTTCGATCAATGCCGGCCGAGACTCCGCGCGGCGACGTCGATGGCCCAGCGGGTATTCAACCTCGATCCGTTCCGACTGTGTTCCGTCCGTGAAGAAGACCTGCACGGCGTTCGCGATCGACCGTTTGTCCGGGTCGAGATACTCGCGCGAGTAACGTGGTTCCTCGACAACCTCGGTGCGTTCTCTCATGCGGTCGATCAGCGGATCAGCGGCGGCTTCGGCTTCGTAGTGCTCGGCGGTCAGCGAGCCGTGCCGCAGCGCGACAGCCACCATGTATTGCAGGCAGTGATCGCGATCGGCCGGGTTCTTCAGCGGGCCACTCTTGGCGATGATCCGCACGGCCGACTCTTGCGTCTCGATACGGATGCGTTTGATCTGGTCCCAGCGATCGCGAACTTGCGGATACAATCGCAGCGCGGCCTCGACGGCCGTTTGCCCGTGAAACTCGGCCGGGAACGAGACTTTGAAAAGGATGTTCTCCATCACATAACAGCCCAGCGGCCGAGCCAGCGTGATCGGCTTTCCTCGAAACAGACTGTCTTGAAAGCCCCACGTCGGGGTCGTCAACGCGGTCGCATAACCCTTCTCGCCCGCCATCGTCCACAGCGCCAACTGTACCGCTCGGCGAGTCGCATCTCCTGCCGCCCAACTCTTGCGCGAGCCGGTGTTCGGAGCGTGTCGATACGTCCGCAACGCACCCCCATCGACCCACGCCTGACTGACCGCGTTGAAGATCTGCTCGCGCGAGCCCCCCAGCATCCGCGTCGTCACGGCGGTCGAAGCGATCCGGACCAGCAGCACATGATCGAGGCCCACGCGATTGAACCCGTTTGCCAGCGCGAGGACACCTTGAATTTCATAAGCCTGAATCATCGCCACGAGCACATCGCGAATCGTCAACGACTCACCGCGCCGGCTCATCCAATCGGCGGTCATCAGGATCGCTCCGAGATTGTCCGAGGGATGTCCCCACTCGGCCGCCAGCCAGGTGTCGTTGTAGTCCAGCCAACGAACCATCGCCCCGAAGTTGAATGCTGCCTGAACTGGGTCTAATTCAAAATCGGTCCCCGGCACTCGCGTGCCACTGGGCAACACGGCACCCGGAACGACAGGGCCGAGCAGCTTCGTGCATTCGGGAAAGTTCAATGCGAGCAAACTGCAACCAAGACTGTCGAGCAAACAGAGTCGCGCGGTTTGAAACGCTTCGTCACTGGCCACGAGCGGCGATGATGCGTAATCGGCGATTTGTTCGATGACGTCGTCCGGCATTGGTGGTTTCCTAAAATGTGTGATAACGGCTTTCGGCGATCGGCCAACGGCTTTCAGCCGAATGCCGAGAGCCGATCGCCGTTATCACACTTATCGTTCAGTGATGGGTACAAACGCACGCGGTTCCGATCCAATGTAGTCGGCCGTCGGGCGGATCAAGCGGTTCTCCGATCGTTGTTCCAAAACATGTGCCGCCCAGCCGGCCGTTCGCGAGAACACAAACAGCGGCGTGAAGTACAAAGTCGGAATGCCCAGGAAGTGAAACACGCTCGCGCTATAGAAATCGAGATTCGGAAACAGCTTTTTCTCGCGCCGTAGCACCGCTTCGATCCGCTCCGATACCGGATAGAGCCGCGTGTCGCCCACTTCCTCCGCAAGCCGTTTCGCCCAATGCTGAATGATCGGTGAGCGGGGATCGCAGTCGCGATAGACGCGATGCCCGAAGCCCATGATCTTTTCTTTGCGAGCCAACAGGTCCATCACGCCACGCTCCGCGTCGTCAGCAGTCGTAAAGCGATTGATCAAATCGAATGCCGCCTCGTTGGCTCCGCCATGCAACGGCCCGCGCAGCGTGCCGATCGCGCCGGTGATCGCCGAATAGATGTCGGACAACGTGGATGTGACGACCCGCGCGGTAAATGTCGAGGCGTTGAATTCGTGCTCGGCATACAGGATCAGCGACGAATCGAACGCTTGCCGATGCAGCTCACTCGGACGCTGACCGTGCAGCAGATGTAGGAAGTGTCCGGCGATCGAATCTTCTTCCGAGTGCGTTTCGATTCGCTTGGTCTGCGTTTGGAACCAATGCCAATACGCCAGCATCGACGGAAACGTGGCGAGCAACCGATCCGTCACATCGAATGTTCCTGCCGTCGCTGACTCCGGTTCCAAACAACCGAGCGCCGAGCAACTGGTCCGCAGGACGTCCATCGGATGCGCCGTGTCCGGAAGCTGTTCGAGCACCGCCTTCAACGCGGCCGGAAGTTCACGCAGGCTCTGCAAGCGAGCGCGATAGTCCGTCAATTGCTGAGCCGTCGGCAATTCACCGCGCAGCAGCAGCCAACCGACTTCTTCAAAGGTGGCTTGCGCGGCGAGGTCTTCAATCGAATAACCACGATACGTCAGTCCGCAGCCCTCTTTGCCGACCGTACTGAGCGCCGTGCGGCCAGCGACGACGCCAGCTAAGCCCTGCGTTGAATGAGAAGTCATAAGGTTCATCTCCATTTGGACTGCGACGACCAAAGTCGTCGCTTTTCAAAACGCGATTGGATTTCAAAAGACGTCAGCGGACATCAACGCTGTTTGAAAAGCGGCAGCTTGGGCTGCCGCACTCCAAAGTTACGGGCCATCCAGCCGCGCCTCGAATGTGTGATAATCGAGCACATCGTACAACTCCGCTCGTGTCTGCAAGGTCGGCAGCAAGTCCTTCTGCGTTCCCTGGGATCGCAACGTCGCATACGCATTCACAGCCGCGAAGTTCATCGCGCGGAAAGCGGTCAGCGGATACAGCACTAAGCGAATACCAAGGTCACGCAACTCTTCGACGGTCAGCAACGGGCTCCGACCGAACTCGGTCATGTTGGCTAGCACTGGGACGCTCAGCGCCTGAGCGAATTTTCGAAAGTGAGCCGGCTCGGTGAGCGCTTCCGCGAAGATCATGTCCGCTCCGGCCTCGACATACCGAGCCGCACGTTCGATCGCCCCATCCAATGCCTCGCCAGCCGCCGCATCCGTGCGAGCCATCAGCACGAAGCTGGCTTCCATCCGCGCATCGGCTGCGGCCTTCAGGCGATCGCACATGGCCTCTACCGAGACCAATTGCTTGCCAGGACGATGACCACAACGCTTCGCATCGACTTGATCCTCCAGATGAATCGCAGCGACCCCCGCGCGAATCATCTCCTGCACAGTCCGAGCGATCGTCAGCGGGCTGCCCCAACCGGTATCGCAATCGACGAGCAACGGCAGGTCGGTCGTTCCCGTGATCCGACGTGCCTCTTCGACGACATCGTTGAGCGACGTCATGCCCAGGTCCGGCAAACCAAACGCCGCGTTAGAGACGCCGGCTCCCGACAAGTAGATCGCTCGAAACCCGGCCCGCTCCGCCAAGCGAGCGCAATAGGCGTTGATAGTGCCGGCCACCTGCAATGGCCGTTCTGCTTCCACCGCTTGCCGAAATCGAAGTCCCGGAGATTCGTGCATCGTCGTTGCCTTGATCCCCTGAGCGACAGGGCGCTAGCCCTCGGTCAACCAGGGCATTGTTAATTCAAAGTACCGGTGGCTAGCGCCATTCCGCTCACGAAATCGTCCTATGTTCTACCGTCGCGGTAAGAGCGAGTCCGATTCTATTCAATCCTGCGCGAGGTACGCGAACAGATCGCGAAGCTCCTGCGGCTTGAGCTGCTTGTATTGGTCGTCGGGCATCAGCGAGACCGGCGATTCGCGCAATTCCTCGATGTCGGCCACGGCGAGCGTGACTCGTTCGTTCTTCGCGTTCGCCAGCGTCAGCCCCGCGTCGCTGCGCTCGACGATCAGCCCGTTGAGCACCCGGCCATCGCGCATCTGCACGATGTGACTGAGGAACTCTTTGCGAATGACAACGCTGGGATCGATCAAGCTGATCAGCAGATAATCGCGGTCCTTGCGATTCGCCGTGGTCAGGTTCGGGCCGAGTTTCGTTCCCTCGCCACGAAACTGGTGGCAGGTGGCACACAGCTTTTTGAAGGCCGCTTGGCCAGCGACAGTGTTGCCGCCAGCCGCGTGCAAATCGTTGTTGAGCCGCCGCACCTCGGCCAGCTTTTCTTCACGAGTCGCCGCGCCCAGCTTGCCCCAATGCTTCGTCACCAGTGCGTCGAGATCACGGTCCTCGAACAGAGCAACTCGGCGCACTTGATCGACCGGGATGTTGCTCGCTTTAAGCAATCCCCGATCGACGGATTTCAGCAACGCCGCCGCCGACGGCTTGCGTCCCAGCAACAGGTCAATCGCACGAGCATTCAGCTTCGCTGAGAACTTCGGAAGCTCGGCCAGGATTCGTGACGTGACCGACTCGTCCCCAATTCGTGACACGGCGACGAGCGCCACTTCTCGGACAGCTTCCGGCTCGGTGGGGGACAAGGCCAAGAGCAACAATGACTCCGCCGACTCCGGCTCGACCACGTCGGAGAGCAACGTCAACAACGCCACGCGCCGATTTGTGTCCGCTTGCGAATTCAGACATTCCTTCAACGTGCGGTCGTAGGCCGGCCGGTGTTTCAGCACGAGAGCAAACGAGAGCAACGTGCTGTCCTCTGGCTTCGCCCGCCAGCGCGACACCACGAACTCTTCCAGATCCACCGACTTCGTGGCCGGCATTCCGCGCGGAGCGTCACGCCATCCCGCCAGCAGCGGCACCAACAGCCGATCTCGTTCGTCGTCGTTTGGAGCTGCTCGCAGCAGCTGCAAGCACGAAGCGTGGTCGGCGGCTGTTCCCTCGGCCGTGTAACGCCGCACAAGCCGCGGCAGCAACGTCTCGCGCCCCAGTTTCGACTTCCACAAAGACGGACGAACGAAGCGTTTCATCACTTCGTCCCGCCCGCTGACGCTGTGCCGCTCGACCGCCCACCACCAGAGCAGCGGCAGATATGGATCGGCGTTGTCGATATCCCGATTGATGTTCGCGTTGATGATCGGCATCGCCTGATTCGCCGGCAGCCGAGCGGCGGTGCAGGCCAGTTGCTGACGAACATGAACCGACGGGTCGGTCTCGGCGAAGTCGTCCAAGTGATGAGCCATCTCCGTCGAGACCGCCTGCTTCGGATCGCCCAGCAATCGCACCGTCCAAATCCGCACGGCGGCATATGGGCTGTCGAGCAACTTGAAAGCCAGCGCCTCGTTGAAGCCGCCACAGACATGGAGCGTCCACAACGCTTCCAGCGCGGCGGTTTCGTCGGTGTTGGTGAGCGCGGCCTGTTGCAGCTTCTCGACATTAGCACGACGCGCGAGCGAGTGGTCTTTCGCCGGTTGACCACTCGCGCGCGCGTCGTGCTGGGGAGGCGAACGCCTCGCCAACTCTTGTCGAGCGTGTCGGACATACCACTGACTGCGATGCGAGTGCAGCTTCAGCAACTCGTCGTTCGACAGCTTGGCGAAGTCGATCGGCGCGGCGGGCTTCGTCCCCTTCGGGGCGATGCGATAGATTCGGCCGTTCGAGCGGTCCCATTCGGCATCGGGATCAGGATGCGCCATTCGCGAGTCGTGCCAATCGGAAACGTAGATTGCTGAGTCCGGCCCCATCGTCACGTCGGTCGGCGCGAACCAGGTGTCGTTCGCAATCAGCAACTCGCCGCCGTGAGCCGTCTGAAACGTCGAGCCACGCGGTTCGATGTCGTGCCAATACACACCGTGGCCGAGCAGATCCCCGGCGATGTATTTGCCTCGGAACGATTCCGGGAACGAGTCCCCTTGATAGACGATGCCGCCGACCGTCACATGTCCGCCTCGAAAGTTCTTGTGAGGCACGTGATCGAAGAAGCCGTAAGCGTGCGGATTATGCAACGCTCCATGCTTGGCAAACGCCTTCACGAGATACGCACCTTGGACGCCGTGCAGCAGCACATGCCCGCCCCAATTCGTGCTGTAGAGCAGTTGCCCGGAGCGATCGAAGTCCAGCCCCCACGAGTTGCCCCCCCCTTCACAGAAGAGTTCAAACGCGCGGGTCAGCGGGTGATACCGCCACACCCCTTGTTGAAACTCGATGCCGCGCACGTTGGCGGTCACGGTGCTCCCCTGGCAGCCGTAGAGCCAACCGTCCGGCCCGAACGTCAGTGAGTTCGCGACGCTGTGAGCGTCCTCCATGCCAAAGCCGCTGAGCAACACTTCCGGTTCGGCATCCGGCACGTCATCGCGATTCTTGTCCGGATAGAAGAGCAAGTATGGCACGTTGAGCACGAACACGCCGCCATGTCCGAACGCGATCCCCGTCGTGAGATTCAAGCCGTCGATGAAATCGCGACCACGATCCATGCGGCCGTCGCCGTCGATGTCTTCGAGGATCGTGATCCGATCGGCGCCGCGCGGCCCCTTCGGCGGCGGCTCCGGCACTCGGTCGTACTTCGTCCGCGAGAAGCGATCGACCTGCACCCGCTTCAGCCCCGCCGGGTTCGGGTACTGCAAATACTGAATCACCCACAATCGGC
Source organism: Planctomyces sp. (assembly GCA_005778115.1). Lineage (GTDB taxonomy): Bacteria > Planctomycetota > Planctomycetia > Planctomycetales > Planctomycetaceae > SXKJ01. The sequence continues at coordinate 32,137 of SXKJ01000433.1, forward strand.
CACGATCATCGAATTCGATCGCCACAGGCTGCCGCACAAGCGGCTCGCTGGCGACAACGCTGACCTCGAAGCCGTCCGCCACCTTCATCCGCTTGACGGCCTCATCGGGCGATAATTCTTGCCCGAATGCGGCGGACATTGAGCAGGCGACGATCACACAAACTCGAAATGCCGACGGCAGCATCTTGGAACCTCCCAATGGATGGGTGCCAAAAATCTGTCCGGCCGAAAACTGCTGGCTGAGGGCTGATGGCTGTTATCCCAAACTCAAGTTGAGATAACAGCCATCAGCGTTCAGCTCACAGCCAACGGCCAACGGCCGGACAGGTGCAATGAGCAACCGATTACGGCAGCGCGATGGTGTGGAGATCCTGCGAGCCGCTGGGAGACTGCGTGACGATTACTGCATGCGTGCTGTTTAGCTTGTCGAGTTGCACGACCCCTTTGAGCTCCTCGATCGTCTCGTAGGTTTGGCCGGCAACGCCGCCACCTTTGACGGGTTCGGTGAGCCCCGGATTCTTGGTAATCCCTTCGGTCGTGATCTTCATCACGCCGCGACGGTTATTGGCCATCAGCAGGAATGACTTACCATCTTTCTGATAGACAATCATGTCGAGCGGCTGGTTTTGATTGCCGAGTTCGGCGACGGTCGTACCGCGAGTCTTCTCGCCGGGCTTCAAGGTATTGACGGGGAACTTCACGAGCGGCGTGCAGGTGAAGCCGGCCAGTAAGCTCGCTTCGCCGTCGATGTTGATCGGCAAGAACGTACGGACGACGGCGTAGTCTTCAACTTTGCCGTGAGCGGCGTGATAGATCTCTACGCTGGTGCCGGCGTTGGCGTCCGTGAACGGGAACGGAATCTCGCGCACGTTGGACGGCGACCCGCCAGCCACACCCGAGACGTAAACTTTCCCTTCGGCATAGGCCAGGTCGGTGATCGACTGGTTGCGCAGGTTCGCCTTACCACGCTTCGTTTCGACGTCTTTGTCCTCCGGAGCGTTCGGCAGTTCGATCTTTTGCATCAGCACTTTTTGCAGTCCAACCTGGCTGAGTTTTCCATCGGCCGCGATCTTCACGAGCGCCGCGCTGCCGGCCTTCGAAACCGACAAGTAGGCACTTCCCGTCAGAGGATTCACGGCAAGATCAACGATCGCGATCTTGTCGGCGTTCACACCGAGCAGCTCGGCGACCTTCGCGTTCACGCCGGAGACGTTGATCGCAACCTTGCTCGGATCGCCTTTCGTGTCGCCGGTGCCGATGGCGAAGACGGTCGCCCCCTTGGCATCGCCGACAAACAGAATCCCATCCGGACCAAACGCCAGCGGCCCGGCAGATTTGATGTCCGGGTTGCCTTCCTTCAGACCCCACTCGGCACCGAACGCGGCGCTCATCGAGACCAACAGGCCAGCGATGACACAGGGCACCAATCGAATCGCTCGCATGATTCACTCCTGCTGTGGATTTCTCGCTGGGTGCCTGCGGCCACGCGGCCACGCCACCTAGCAACGACGGGCGAGCAGTATGCAATCCGGCTTCGTGAATGGAAACCAACACCAACGAATGGCGGTCTCAAAACGAAAGCACCCCGGTCCCTCCAACTTGGACCGGGGTGCTCGATGCCAGGACGAGCCGCTCCGTCAGCAGCATCCCGTGCGTTTTGTGGCTCACGCGGCTCGCGTGAGTCGCAGGCGGGCCGCCCGCACTACGAACAGCCCATGCTGGCTCCGCAGTTGTGGCAGAGGTAGCAGTTGCCGTTGCGGACGGTGATTGCTCCGCAACTGTCGCAGGCGGGTGCGTCGCTTTGGAATCGAGCAAACTGCTTGCTGCGAATCGCGGGACTGTCACCCGATTCCGGCAACACATCCAATGCCGAACTCGCGTTGGCGAATTGGGCACCCGTGGAAGTCGAGCCGGCTCCGTTGACGTGCGTCTCGATCAACGAAGTCAGCTCTTTTGTGACGGAGTCGGTCGTGGCTGCCGGAGCAGCGTGGCCGTTGCCATGTCCGTTATTGCCGTTGAACCGCGGGCTGTTCGCTTCGCGGTAGTCAGGGACGAACTCCATGCCCAGCCAGCGGTAGATGTAATCGACCACCGACTTGGCGTGTGGAATGTCTTGGTTCTTCGTCCAGCCGCTCGGCTCAAACCGGCTGTGCGAGAATTTCTCGACAAAGACCTGCACCGGCACTCCGTACTGCAAGCCCATTGAAGTGAGCGTGCCGATGACGTCCATCAGACCGCCGATCGTGCTCCCTTCTTTGGCCATCGTGATGAACAACTCGCCGGGCGTGTTGTCCTCGAACAAGCCGACCGTGATGTAGCCGTCGTGATTGCCGACGCTGAACTTGTGCGTGATCGACTGCCGAGTGGCGGGCAAGCGACGACGCACCGGACGACCGGGAACCACTTCGACGGCACCATCCGCCTTCTTTTTGTCACCCTCTTTCGAGGTATTCAGCGGCTGCGACTGTTTCGAGCCATCGCGGTAGATCGCCAGTGCCTTGAGGCCCAGTTTCCAGCCGTCGATGTAGGCGCTCTCGATGTCCTCGACAGTCGAATCGGCCGGCATGTTGACGGTCTTCGAGATCGCACCGCTCAAGAACGGCTGAGCGGCCGCCATCATCTTGATGTGCCCACGCCAGCTAATCGTCCGCGATCCCTTGGGTGCCTTGAACGCGCAATCAAAGACTGGCAAGTCCTCGTTCCGCAATCCAGGAGCACCTTCGATCGTGTCGTTGTTCTCCAGGTAGTCGAGAATTCCCTCGATCTGTGGCTGATCGTAGCCCAGCGACTTCAGCCCGATCGGGACCGTGCGGTTGATGATCTTCAACATGCCGCCGCCGGCGAGTTGCTTGTACTTGATGAGCGCGATATCCGGCTCGATGCCGGTCGTATCGCAATCCATCATGAAGGCGATCGTGCCAGTCGGCGCGAGCACCGTCGCCTGAGCGTTCCGGTATCCGTACTTGCGACCCGATTCGAGGCACTCGTCCCAGACTTGCTGAGCCGCCTGCCGCAGATAATCCGGGCAGCAGGGGTCGATGCGATACGCGGCTTCGCGGTGCATCGACATCACGCGGAGCATCGGTTGCTCGTTCTCGGCATACCCGGCGAACGGGCCAATGCTGCTGGCGATGCGGCTGGACGTGAGATACGCCTGACCGTTGAGCAACGCCGTGATCGAACCGCACACGCCGCGGCCAGCGTCGCTGTCGTAGGGAATTCCCCACGACATCAGCAAGCTGCCAAGGTTCGCGTAACCGAGACCCAGCGGCCGGAACAGATGGCTGTTCTCGGCGATGGCCGGAGTCGGATAGCTGGCGTGATCAACGAGAATCTCCTGAGCGGTGATGAAGATCGCGCACGCTCGGCGGAAGCTGTCGATGTCGAACTTGTTTCCCTCACGGGAGAACTTTCGCAAGTTGATGCTCGCGAGATTGCAGGCCGTGTCGTCGAGAAACATGTACTCGGAGCACGGATTGCTGGCGTTAATGCGGCCCGTGTTCGAGCAGGTGTGCCAGCGATTGATCGTCGTGTCGTACTGCACGCCGGGATCACCACAGTACCAAGTGCCAGCGGCCATCTCCCGCATCATGTACTTCGCGTCGAATTCCGGGCCGGCCTTGTTGGAGTCGGTGACCCAGTGAGTCCGCCACTTCTTGCCTTCGAGGGCGGCTTGCATGAACTCATCACTGAGACGCACTGACAAGTTCGCGTTCTGGAACATGATCGAACTGTACGCTTCGCCGTTGAAGTTCGATTCGTACTCACCCGAGTCGATCAGCAGCCGTGCCTTCTTCTCTTCCTTCGTCTTGCACTGGATGAACTCCATGATGTCCGGATGCCAGTCTTTGAGACTCTGCATCTTGGCCGCTCGGCGAGTCTTCCCGCCCGACTTCACAACGGCTGCGATCTGGTCGTAGACCCGCATGAATGACAGCGGCCCTGACGGGACTCCGCCGCCGGAGAGCTTTTCCTTCGAGCTTCGGATCGTGGACAAGTCGGTGCCTGTGCCGGACCCGAACTTAAACAACATCGCCTCGCTGCGAGCGAGACGCATGATGTCTTCCATGTTGTCTTCGACCGACTGAATGAAGCAGGCCGAACCTTGTGGGAACTCATACGGCGTATCGGGGCGGCGGATCGACTGCGTCTCGACGTCCCAACGATAGTTCCCTTGCGAGCCTTTAACGCCGTATTGGTGATACAGCCCAACGTTGAACCATACCGGCGAATTGAAGCAGCCGTGCTGATGCAGCAGCAGCCAAGTCAGCTCACGATAAAACGTCTCGCCGTCGGCCGGCGTGGCAAAGTAGCCGTCCTTGATGCCCCAATCGGCCATCGTGCGCGAGACACGATGAATCACTTGCCGCACGCTCGTCTCGCGTTCCGGAGTCCCCGGCTCGCCGTAGAAATACTTGCTGACCACCACGTTCGTCGCGAGCGGCGACCAGTCCTTCGGGACTTCGCAGTTGGTTTGCTCGAACAGCACTTTGCCGTTCTCGTCCTTAATCGCGGCCGTGCGGTAATCCCATTCCGTTGTCGAGAACGGATCGACGTTCGCGGGGCAAAAATGCGGAGCGATCTTCATGGGAGTTGTTTGGGGCGTGAAATGCGGTCCAGACGGGACGTTGCCGCGAGTCGTCTCGCGAGATTGGCCGTTGCCATTCGGCCCGCCAGCGTTGTGAGAACGAGTGGCCGAAGCGGAGAGATAATCAGCATCCAAAAGAGCGTTGGCGTCGTGCATCATGCACTCCTTTTGCCAGAAGAAAAAAGGAAAAACCACGGGGCGTCATGACCCGCTCTGACTGGCCTCATGCCACAGAGTTGCCGGAAAAACAGCGACTTTGGTCGGCGAAATCGGAAGCGGTAAGGGACGAACTGACCCACAATTAGTTGTGGGAGTTAGACAGGCCAGGCCCCACATCTAGTGATTGGACGGGTCTCAAATATAAATCGGCAAGTCGGATTGTCAAGAGGATGATTTCTCTGCGAACTGTGCGAATTGATGGTCGCCCCGCCGTAACCTGCTCCGATTTCCGGGACTTAATGAGATCAGCAAAATTGAAAAAATCGTTAAGACCGCAAGACCACTGAGAGGCTTCGCCAAGGTCGCCAAAGGTCACGTCGAAACGCCTTCGGAGAGACCTTAGGACGTTGCGATCCGCCGGAACGCCGACTAAAAGCCGAACGCTTTAGAAAATCGACTTCGACTTTTGATTCTCGCAGCCGGCAAATCTATGACTCGCAAGAACGCTCGCACCGCTTCCGAACCCGAATCTTCAAAATTGCTGCCGTACCCTCCTCCGGGTGCGTGGGCACGAACGGCCAACATGAAAGAGTCCGAGTGGGAAGCCGGCATCTTCGGTGACTTAACCGACAAGCAGACCGAATTGTTTCAGCAATTGATGGAGGTGCCGCGCAACAGTCGCGGGACGATCTTCTTCGACAGCGGCGGCGGCAGCATCTATTGTGGACTGGCATTGGCGACGATGATCAAGCTGCGCGGATTGCGAGCGATTGGAGTCGTCGCGGGAGAATGTTCCTCGGCGTCGATCCTCCCCTTTGCAGCGTGCGAGCGGAGATTCGTCACGCCGCATTCCACGTTGTTGTTTCATCCGATTCGCTGGCAAAGCGAGGAAGAAGTTCGTCTGGAAGAAGCCGCCGAGTGGACCCGGCACTTCAAGCTCTTGGAGACCGACATCGACAGCCTGCTAGTCCGAATGTTGGGCATCGATCCAGAGAAGCTGCAAACGTGGACTCGACCGGGGCGATTCGTGTCCGGCCCCGAGTTTGTCGCTGAAGGTCTCGCCGAATTGATCGATCTCTTCGCGGGCGATGTGTGGACTCAGATTCGCAAAAGTGGCCGCTGATTCCGAATGCGGATGACGCTCACGCTTCGTTGTTGATCACATCCACCATCTGCCGCAAGCGGCCGACCTTCTTGCGGTCGAATTGCATCGTGAGTCGCGGCAGTTCAATTGCATCGGGTTCGTCGGATTCCAGGCGGTGCGCGGTCGCTCGTTCGATGCGGCCGGCTTCCAGCAGGTCGGAGAATTCGTCGTTTAACCGCGTCAGCAAGTCGTCCGAGACTGTGAGGTTTAGGCGTAGCACTAACCGGCCGCGGACGAATCTCATGCCGTGGTAGGCTCGGAAAAAGTGCAGGATTTCCTCGACTGCGGCATCGACGCTGTTGGTGACTTTGAACAGCGACAAGTCCTCCGGCGAGATCCAGCCCTCCGAAAGCAATTCGTCTTGCAGATACCGACGCCACTTGCCCCAGTAGTCGTTGTTCGGTTCGTCGACACAGACAATCGGCATCAACTCGTGCTTGCCGGTTTGAATCAGAGTTAGCGTTTCAAAGCATTCGTCCTGCGTGCCGAAGCCGCCGGGAAACAACACGATCGCGCCGACCTCTTTCACGAACAGCAGCTTTCGAGTGAAGAAGTATTTCAAATTGATGAGCTTGTGATCCTTGGCGATGATCGGGTTCGCTGCTTGTTCGAAGGGGAGCATGATGTTGACCCCCATAGCCATATCGCGACCGGCTCCAACGTGAGCTCCCTCCATGATGCCGCCACCTGCTCCGGTGACGACCATCCATCCGAGCGCAGCCATGCGGCGGCCGAATTCCACCGACTGCTGATAGCTGGGATGATCGGGCCGAGTTCGCGCCGAGCCAAACACCGTCACTTTGCGAACATGGCGATACGGAGTGAAGATCTTGAAGGCATAACGCAACTCTTTGAACGCACGCGCCAGAATCTTGACGTCCCCCAATGCCGCATTATCACGGCTGAGTTTGTCAGCGTTTTGCTTGATCTCCGCGATCAACGATTCCAACGTGACAGGAGCTCGCTGTTGGCGATTGGGTTCGATCGGATCAGGATCGAAGATGTCGTCGGGAATCTCGTCAGACATGCGTCCGGCCAAGTCCTGCGGCGCGGCTGCTCGCAACAGTTCTTCGTGCGGGGTCGACAGGATCTCTTGATGGGACTGCGAAGGGTCGAATTCGTGAGGGGGATTCGGTCGATCCGTCATGAGTGCTTCCGTTACTTCCATGTCGCCGGAGCGGCGATGCCGATCCGAGCTCGTCTTATCAGGTCGCCAATGCCGACAGCGCTTCCTCGCGCGAATCGTAAATTGCCCAGAGCGTGTCGAGCGACGTGACTCGCAGAAGTTCGCGAGCCATGTCGCTGGGACCGCACAAAACCAACTCGCCGCCGCGGCTCTTGACCAGCTTGTGGCAGCGCAGCAGTAGAGCCAGAAAAACCGAGCCGAAGTAATTCACATGGCTCAAATCAAAGATGACCATCGGCACGTTTTGAGACTTCAACGGCCCAAAGATGATCGCGGCGGCCGGTTCGATCAGATCCCAGCGCATGCCCTCGACATTCGCCGCCGGGATGACGACGACACAACTGTCCTGCCATTTGATTTGGAAGCTTTCCGCAGGGTCGATGTCATCTTTTAAGTCAAACATGAGCTCGCCTTTCGATCGACCAAAAGCAGGCTGCCACGATCTCGCTTGGGGAGCGGATGTTACGACCGCTGGAAGTCGGCCTGCAAGCAGGCCACCTTGTTGAAATACGATTCGCCACAA
>SXKJ01000434.1 GCA_005778115.1 Planctomyces sp.
ATCATGTCCCTCAAACGACGTGCCGCCGGCTATCGAAACCTGCACAGCTTCATCACCGCCATCTACTTCCATTGCGGAGGGCTCGACATGTACCCAAGACAACTCATTTAGACCAATACCCACACCGAAGTCCGATGGACCGAAAAAACCTTGTTCAAAAAATTAGAGATCGCCTGAGATTAGGCGATGGCTTCCGAGAGGATTTGTAAACAGACGACGGCTGCTGCGATGGTGGTCCAAGCGTCGATCGACGTCCGCGATCGGTCGTAACGAACGCGCATCCGCCGCAGGCCTTTGATCCAACTGATGGTGCGTTCCACCACCCAACGGATGCGACCGAGGTGACTGCCGTGTTTCGCGTTTCGATACCGAATGTGAGGTTCGATTCCCAGCCAGCGGAGCAGACTCCGTGTGGCTTCGGAGTCGAAGTCAGCGTCGGCGTACAGCTTTTGAGGATGCGTGCGTGGCCGGCCGGGACGACCGCGCACCTGCGGGAACGACACCACGGCCGGCAGGATTTCGCAGTGGTCACTGCGATTCGCCGGGACGGCGCGAATCACCAGCGGCACGCGCAGCCGATCCACCAACAACGTGAATTTCGTCCCCGGTTTCCGGCGATCCACAGGGCTGGGGCCGGTTTGCTCGCCGCCACCGAAGGCACGCACCTGAGTCGTGTCCACGATGGCCGTCTCCAGATGCAGTTGCTTCTCGTGATTGAGCATGGTCAACAACAACCGATGCAGTTGCCCCCAGATTCCCGCCCGCTCCCACGCCTGCATCCGCGTGCGAGCGGTTTCGCCACAACAACCGATCTCTTGTGGCACATCTTTCCAACGACAGCCCGTGACCAACACGAACCAAATCACCTTCAGCACGATCCGATGCCGAGTCCGCGGTCGGCCCCCATCGGGACCGGATTCCCTTTCCGCAGGCAACATCGGATGAGCCAACTCATAAAATCTCTCCGGCATACAAGCGTCCGCCATGACAGTTCTCCTTGTGAAACGGACAAGGGGTCTGTCATGGTTGGGCGCAAAACTCGTGCCGGTGTTCGGGTATTTTGAAATCAGTTATTTGGTTGCGTCTTACTGTTTCTCACGGCGCGTCGGCACCGACTTGAGTACTTCACTGGCTCGTGCGAGGTTTGGGCTGAGGCTGCCAAGCGTCGCGGCGAATGCGATTTGAAGTTGCGCGTCGGCTTCCTGGCGGGCAGCTTTTCGGAGTTCGTCAGTTTGTAGTTCGGTCAGCATCACTCCGTGTCGCTGCATGTGCGAGGCGAGCAACGCGAGTGCTCGTTCGCGAACAGGCACAGGACGTGAGGCGGCGGTTCCGATTTCGGACAGCTTGGCCTGAGCGGTTGGAGTCGCGATGGATCCGAGAGCAAAGACGGCGGATTCGCCGAGTTCTGGATCGTTGGTGGCGGTGAGGAGTGCGTTTTCAGCGGGCTTGAGATCGAAGAGGCTGGCGTGGCGGCGGTCGCCCAATTGAACGAGCCAATTCAGTGCGGCTTGGCGGGTGGCGGTTCGCTGGAGTTGTGTGATCGCTTTGGAGCTCTCTGTTCGCAGGAAACGGAGAACCTGCTTGCTCATTAGTGTGGCGTCGTTGGTTTGGAGGACAAAGTAGACGCGTGTCTGCGATTCGGCGAGCCGCTCGATGCGAGGTTGCAGTTTTTCGTCACCGTAGATGACGATTGGAATGTACGCGGTGCGAGCGTCGGAACGGAGGTTGGCGATCGTTTGCGACAACTCCCATCGGGCAACGTTGGCTTCGATCAGGAACAGGCCGACGTCGCCCCTTTCGGCGGCGATTTTGAAGCCGTCTTGCCCGGTCTGAGCCATATCGGGCTCAAAGCCCATTTCGCGGAGAGCGGCGGACATGGAAGTTGCGCGTTGTTCGTTGACGTCGATAGCGATGCCGCGTGCGGTTCCAGCGTCGGTCATCGCGCGAGCGAGGACTTCGACTACTCGTGATGCTCCACGGAACGAGGTTGCAGGATCCCAATTCAGGATTGTGGAGGCTGCTGCGAATTGAACGCGGGAATCCGGGTAGTTGAGCGCAGCAATGACTGGAGCCGGTCGGTCTCCGGCCGTTTTGAGCATTCGGGCCGAGCCGATTTGGGAAAGTGCTTGTAAGGCGACGGCGGCGACGACGGGGTCTCCGAGAGACATGGCTTCGACGAGGGCGGATTGCATGACCTCAGGACCGAGTTGCAAGCCGACGTGAAATGTCGAACCAGGTCGTGTTGAGATCGCCGTGCCCCGTTCGGTTTCTTGCACTTCGTTGCTCATCAGGGCCGTCCAATAGAGTGCGTGCAGATCGGGCCGGTTGGAGGCGAGCTCAAATGCCTGACGTGCTTGTTGCAGAGCGGCGCGGATCGAAGCAGCTTCGGCGGTGACGGGAGTCATGGCGACAGTGCCCGTCGCCTCGTCCCAATTCCAGATTTCGACTTGTCCGTCTTCGTTGAGTGACCAGTCACCTTCGCCGCGTAAGTTTCGGCGAGCGGACTTAGCCAATTCAGCGGCGGCTCCGAATTGCGAGACTTCACCGACTCGTTTGGCGGTGCCGAACAACAACCGTGCGAGCGCCTGTCTGGCGGCAAGTTGCACGGCGGCGGGTTGTGTTTCCCCAAACGCTGGATGCCACAGGGATCCGATTGCCGTTGGTTGGCCGAGCCATCCGAGTGCCTCGATAACGGTCGCTCGCAGATCGGGGTTCGGGCATTCGACTGCGCCGAGCAGTGCAGGAACGACGTCACGATTCATGCGGGTCAACGTGTAGAGCAGAAGCTTGCGCTGTGCCTCGTCGCGTGAGACATTGAGGGCGGCGATCAGTCGAGCGGCACCATAGTTACCGGCGTTGCGCAGTTGCAGGATCGCGACCTCGCGTTCGGCCGCGGTCTTACTCAGCTCGCCGATCAATTTGTCGACGCGGACCGGGTCCGTCGCGCCTTTTCGGAACGCGGCGTTGACCTGTTCGAGTAGGGTGATGGATTCAGGCTGCAAGCGTTTGTCATTCGAGAGCCGCAGGAACATTGCCGGTCCGTGTTTGTCTCGCAGTTGCAGGAGCGTGGCGTCGTCGGGTTTCGCTTCGAGCAGTTTCTCCAAATACATCTTAGCGAGACCTGGCCGAGCGAGGTCGGTCATCAATACGACCGTATCCATCAAGGTCTGCGGTGTGCGTGGCTCGGAGAGAAGCGGGTTGTCTTCCTGCAGCGGCTGGGCTTTCGCGTCGGGTGCCGGCTCGTCCACAGCCTCCTGAGCTTGCGCGAAGGCATTCGTGGTGAGCAAGAACGTCAAGCCGACTGACGGCACGAGCCACCCAGTTCTTCGAATCGTCATGACCGTTCTCCCGCGAAGTCTCGATGGCGGGATTGTCGCCACGAGGGTACGGAGGGCACATAGAAAAATGGTTGAAGTCTGAAGAGACACACTCTCTTGTTCGGACGGAGTTGGGTGAGAGTTGCTTCGATCCGTAGAACTTCCGAACGCGCGGTTGTTGCGTGTTGGAGCCTGTCTTCGGATCAGGCGTTGGCGTGCTGATCAAGACAACGGATGTCGCGGTTTTTGCGGTTGGGTAAGAGTCGTAGGACTTGAAGAAAACCCGGAAAAGCAGGGCGTTTCTGAAGAAGTTGGCGGTGTCTCCGACTTCATTGTCATAACCCGCTGCGGTTGGCGGACTCTCGAATGACCTTTGCGAAATCGTCTTGCATTCACCCTTGGCTGCGGGAAGAGTTTGTTTGCTCGTGGTCCGGAAGGCGTGGCCTCTCGACTGGTCAGGGACGTCGAAAGTAGTGGCGACGCGTAGTGCGACGGACAGTGGTAACGAAACAATCCCTCGTGTTTCCGAAGTCTCGATGACGTGGATTTCGGGCCCAAACTCATCAAGGAGCAGGCTAATGTTGTTCACGCAATGGTTAAATGAATTGACCGATCGAGTCCTTCGGAAACGAACCAGCAAGTTTGCTCGAAAGGCACGCAAGGTCTCGCGTAAGGCTCTGACCTCGTCAGAAGTCTTGGAGAGCCGAGTGGTCCCCACGATCACCGTCGACTTAGCGGCTGGTGCGCTGACAGTTACAGGGACGGCTGCGGCAAACAATTTGACGGTCTCGGCCGCTGGCGGCATCTACACGTTGAGTTCCAGTTCAGACACGTTTGATGCCCCCTCAGCGAGTGGAGATGGTTCATCGACCATAACGATCGACACAGGGGTGACTCCTGTCGCGTCGATTGACATCGATCTGGGAGCCGGTAACAACGACAGACTCGTGGTGCTCTCGACCGCGGCCCCCATCGTTGCTGTTGGTGGTGATGATTCCGGCGATACGATTGTAGGTCCGAACGCCGCGACGACCTGGTCGATCGGAGCAGCCAATACCCTGACGGTCAGCGGTCAAGTTGTGACCTTCTCCGGATTCCGAGTTGCACAAGGCGGTTCGGATGTGGATTCGTTCAACATCACTGGGGCCGCCGCGCTTCAGCTCAAAGGTGGAGCCGAGGCCGATGTCTTCGATCTTGATGCGGCTTTGACCGGGTCCATTAGCGGTGAGGATGGCGTCGACGTTCTTCAAGGCAGTGAGATCGATAATGTGACGCTGACCAGCTTCAGCGCCAGTGGCCTGGGTGTCGCCGGCAACGAAGACAGCATCAGCGGCGGTTTTTCTGGAATCGATACGCTGACGGGGAACGGGACCGGCAGCTTGACCGGAATCGGTGTGAATAGCACCTGGACGCTCAACGATTCCGTTTCCTCGTTGCCGACATACACGACGGAATCAGGATCACTTGTAATCAACGGCTTCACCGATCTGAATGGTGGCTCGGCCGTCGATACGTTCTTGGTCCGCGACACGGTGACCTTCAACATCGACGGCGGTGCTGGCAACGATCGGATTACGATCACCGGCCAGCTCGTGGGTACGGCGAACGGTGGAGCGGGCAACGATACGCTCGATGCTCAGAGTTCGGCTGGGGCTGTTGTGCTGTTTGGTGGCGACGGCAATGACGTCCTGAATGGCACCGCGCAGGCAGACATTCTGGACGGTGGTCTGGGAGCCGATCGCTTGTCCGGTTTGGAGGATGACGACGTTCTGACCGGTGGAGGGGGCAATGATGTGCTCAACGGCGGGGACGGCACGGACCGTGTGGTGGAAACCGGTGTCACTAGTGCGATCGTGACCAACACGAAGATCAGCGGCGGACTGGGCTCGGACTCGCTGGTCGGAATCGAACAATTCGATTTGACCGGCACGGCCGGCAACAACTTGCTGGATGCCTCGGCCTTCACGCTGGGCTCGGTCTCACTGAGTGGTGGCGATGGCAGTGACACGATCGCCGGTGGATCGGGAGGCGACGTGCTCAATGGACAGGGTGGAGCTGTCGATGCGGTCGATGACGTTGACGTGATCAGGGCCAACGTGGCGGGGACCGTCTCGCTCACGAATATGGAACTGACCTCGTCGAGCGTGCTTGATTCGATCTCCAACTTCCAAGCAGCATCGCTGACTGGAAGCGCGAGTGACGATGTCATCGACGCGACGGCCTTCGTCGGTGTGGCGACGATCAATGGTGGATCCGGAAACGATTCAATCCTTGGACCGAGTGGCACCCTTCTCGTTGGTACCAGGTCGTTCGGTAGTCAGCTCAACGGCATGAACGGCAACGACACGATCGTCGGTGGAACCAGCAACGATTCGATCCTGGGTGGAGCAGGCAACGACGATCTGGATGGCGGTGACGGCGATGATCGGGTCAACGGCAACGACGGCGACGACACCATCACCGGTGGAGCGGATGACGACATCATCACTGGCGATGGCGGTAAGGACAGCATCGACGGTGAAGGTGGTAACGACACGATCGACGGCGGGGCTGCTAATGACACCATCGTCGGCGGTTCTGAAAACGACTCGATCAGCGGCGGAGCCGGGCTGGACAGCATCGAAGGCAACGCTGGCAACGATACCCTCAACGGCAATGCCGACGCTGATCGGATCGAGGGTGATGATGGCGACGACAAGATCTTCGGCGGAGCCGGTAACGACGTGATGCTGGGTGGCCTCGGCAACGACCAGATCAACAGCCAGGGTGGCAACGACACCATGTTGGGCGACGAGGGCGATGACACGCTCATCGGTGGAGCTGGCAACGAACTGATGTTCGGCGGTGACGGCAACGATTCGTTGAACGGCATGGCCGGTAACGACGTCATGCTCGGTGACGACGGTGACGACACCATGCTGGGTGGAGCCGGCAACGACTTGGTCCTGGGTGGTTTGGGCGGCGACGACGTCATCAACGGTCAGTCGGGCAACGACACCGTCAGCGGTGGTGGCGATCAGGATACGATCTTCGATCCAGTTAAAGAGCGGATCGATAACGCCAAGCACGACGATTTCTATTCGCTCTACGATCCCACGGCCTTCGAAGACTAAGACGTTTCTGGTCGCGTAAGCTTCCAGGACCATGAGCGACGCCGCCGCGCGAGTCATCGCACGGCGGCGTTTTTGTTTTTCGGCTTGCGGTCCTACATCGCAGTCGCAATGCAACCCAATGTCGGGGGCGACCAGCTCGCTTACAGCGCCGGCTCACGACAGACTCGTACGCTGGTCTCTGGTGGCCTGACGCTCGAGTCCAGCTTGTCTGACACTAGGGACAGTTTCAAAACCAGCACGACGCGCGAACGAGTGGTTGTGTTTTCGACGCTTTGACCACTCGCTTGCGCGTCGTGCTAGTTTTGAAACCGCTGCTACAAAAAGGCGTGGCTCGACAAAAAGTTGAAGCCTTGGCGTTCACGGTGACACGGTCGGACAACGGTTGCAGCAGAGGGCAGCGACTGGTCACGTGTTAAACTTTTCTAACAACGCAGGCTATGCGTGTCACGAAAGCTCAACGTTTTTCGGGGAGCCGGACATGCGGCAAGAAACTGTTTTGAAGAAAACGACGAGCACAGGAGATTCTCGTTGAAGTCAGGTCGCGCTGACGCGAGCATGTCGCCCCATGCTCACCATCGCTCAACAACTGCTGCCGAACAACACACTCAGTTATCTCGCGTTCCGAATCGCGTGCCTCGACACGCTCGAACGGATCGTGCTCGCCGGGCAATTTGGTCCCGACGCGGCGGAGGGATTCGGTTATCTCACCGATGTTCCCTTCCTGCGTGCGGTCCCTCCACAGGTGCAGCTCGACTTGCTCTCGGAGACGTGGGAGAAGCACACGCGTCGCGAACGGCTCGACGGGGACTTGGTCGATGAAGCCGTTCTCTACGCCGTCTGCGAGACCGCGGCTCGCATCGCTGAGCAAGAGCCGAAACAATGTGCGGGCTGGGCCAAGTTTGGTCCGCGTCGGCTTTCGCTGCCATCGCCAGCAGGATTGCCGGACAGGCTGCGGCAAGTGCATCTCGCTCTGCCGAATGAGGGGGACTTCCTCCTGGTCAGCCAGTTTGAGGACTTGCCACCGTTTGAAGCGCTGTCGCTGAAGGCGGAATTTGGCTTGGAGCCGAGCAAGTGCGAGGCGATGTTCGAGGCACTAGGTCGCTGGCATGTTTCCCCGGGATTCGCGGGACGCCTCAACGGATTGCTGACCGATCGCGAGATCGCTCAGGCGGTCATGGTCGTGCAGAGCACCGTCCGAGTCCGGCTGCCGTCATACCCACAAGCCTGAGCCGATGCGTGTTCGGTTGCCAACCCCAGTCGTTTGACACTCGAAAAAGCGGACGATTACAAGGATGCCCGGCTGATTGTCCGACGTCAGTGCTCATGGCGGTTTCCAGACTTCTTTGTTGATTTGATTTTGTTTTTTGTCGCACCCCAAGATTTGGCATCAGGAGTTTGTCATGGCTCGTCCCGTTACGTTGTTTACTGGTCAGTGGGCAGATTTGAAGCTCGAAGACCTTTGCAAGAAGGCGAAAGATTTCGGCTACGACGGCCTGGAACTCGCCTGCTGGGGAGACCACTTCGAGGTCGATAAGGCGCTGTCGGATGACACGTACTGTGCTCGCAAACGGGACCTGCTGGAGAAGCACGACCTGAAGCTGTTCGCGATCTCGAACCATCTGGTTGGCCAAGCGGTGCTGGACGTGATTGACTCGCGGCACAAGGCGATTCTTCCGCCGCATGTGTGGGGTGACGGCAACCCGGCCAAAGTTCAGGAGCGAGCCATTGCCGAGATGAAGAACACCGCGCGAGCCGCTCAGAAGCTGGGTGTTAGCGTCGTCAACGGATTCACCGGGTCGAGCATCTGGCAGTACATCTACGACTTTCCGCCGACCCCTCGCGAGATCATCGAAGCCGGCTTCAAGCTGCTGGCCGAGCGTTGGAATCCGATCCTCGACGTGTTCGATGATTGCGGCGTGAAGTTCGCGCTGGAAGTGCATCCGACCGAGATCGCCTTCGACATTTATTCCGCCGAATGGGCGCTGAAGGCGCTTGACCGACGCGAGGCGTTCGGGTTCAACTTCGATCCTAGCCACCTGATCTGGCAAGGTGTCGATCCCGCTGAGTTCATTCGTTTCTTCCCGGACCGCATCTATCACGTCCACATGAAGGACGCGAGCACGACGCTCAACGGTCGGACCGGCATCAACAGCAGTCACCTGTCATTCGGCGATCCGCGCCGTGGTTGGGATTTCCGTTCGGTCGGCCGGGGTGCCGTCCGCTTCGAGGAAATCATCCGCGCGCTCAACGCGGTCGGCTATAACGGCCCGCTCTCCGTCGAGTGGGAAGACTGTGGTATGGAGCGAGAACAGGGCGCTCGCGAAGCCTGTCAGTTCTGCAAGAACGTGGATTTCACGCCGTCGAATCGCCGGTTCGATTCAGCGTTCGAGAAGTAGCCTCGTAGGTTGGGCACTCCTGCCCGGCCCTGCGATTCAAAAGACGGGCAAGAGAGCCCGTCCTACAAAACTCAACAGCCCGCACGCGAGGGATCGCTGCGGGCTGTTCTGTTTATTGATGGTTTGAAAGCGCCTCGGCGGTAAAACCAATTCCGTGTTTCGCGACGTCGCCGGGCGATCCTTGTGCAACGATGCGACCTCCGCGCGAGCCGCCTTTGGGGCCGAGGTCGATCAACCAATCGGCATTGGCGATGACGGCGAGATGATGCTCGATGACGACGACCGAATGTCCCGAATCAACCAGTCGGCGAAGCAAGGACATTAGGCGTTCCACGTCGAGTGGATGCAGTCCAGTCGTTGGCTCGTCGAGTACAAACAGCGTCGGCTCCGTGCTCTCACGGCTGAGTTCGGTGGCGAGTTTCACGCGCTGTGCTTCGCCACCCGACAACGTCGTCGCCGGTTGCCCCAGCCGCAGATAGCCCAGGCCGACTTCGCGAAAGGTCTTGAGCACTCGCGCAACACGTGAGATGTTCGCAAACGTCTCCGCCGCCTCGTCGATGCGCTGTCGCAGGACATCGGCAGCGGTGAGGCCGCGAAAGCGAACTTGCAACGTCGCCGCGTTGAACCGCTCTCCACGGCACGTCGGGCAGGTCACGAACACATCTGGCAAGAGCTGCAATCGCACCCGCTGCACGCCTCGACCGCGACACGCGTCGCAGCGACCAGACGGTGAGTTGAATCGAAAGCGGTTCGCGCGAAAGCCTCGCAGTTTGGCTTCTCGCGTCTGCGAGAACAGATGGCAGACTTCGTCCCATAGACCGGAATACGTCGCTGGATTCGAGGTAGGCGTGCGGCCCAGCGGCGACTGTGTCACCTCAACCAACCTCGCGATGTTATCACTCATACTGACCCGACGCGCAAGCGAGGCCCGATCTTGGTTGACGTTCTGAAGTGCCTCGCTTGCGCGTCGGGTTAGTGTTTCGCGGACATGTGGCACGAGCGCGTGATGCACGAGCGACGTCTTTCCGGAACCGCTGACACCAGTGATGGCCGTCAACGCTTGCAACGGAATCCTCACCGAGACATCGCGCAGGTTGTGGACTGAGATGTTTGACAGCGTCAGCCAACCTGAACGATCCAGGCGAGCGGGGGGCGTCAGTCCCCCGGTTTGATCAGAGCCAACATCACGATCAACCGGGGGACTGACGCCCCCCGCGCGCCTGTTAGGTTGGAGGAACCGCCCCGTCACTGACTCTGCATTGCTCGCCACGTCGCATGGTACCCCTCTCGCAACAACACACCCGCCGTCCGCGCCTGCTCCAGGGCCGAGGTCGATCAGATGATCGGCGCTTCGCATGACATCAGGATCGTGTTCGACGATGAGCACGGTGTTGCCTTGATCGCGCAGTTCGCGCAGCGTGTCGATCATCGCGGCCGTGTCTTTGGGATGCAGGCCGACGGTCGGCTCGTCGAGCACGTAGCACGCGCCGACCAATCCCGACCCCAAGCAGGCGGCGAGTCTTGCTCGCTGGAACTCACCACCGGAGAGTGTGCGGGCCGGACGGTCGAGGGTGAGATAATCTGCGCCGACTCGGATCAAGAACTCGAGCCGCTGACGAATGGCCGGCAGTGTTCGTTCTAAGACCCCGTCGCCCGCGCTTTGCCAGTTCGCAATCACCTTCGTCGCATCTCGAATCGTCTTGCTGAGCAACTCCGGTAGTGTGATCTCTCGAAAGCGAACGCCACGAGCAAACGGATTCAGCCGAGAACCGCCGCAGTCGGGACACAGCTCTTGTCGTTCACTCTGCCGCGCGGAGATCGCGTCGAAATCAACCTCTTCCGAGGCAACCACACCCAACCCGCGGCAACTCAGACACGCACCGTGGGGGCTGTTGAAACTGAACGTGCGCGGTTCGAGCTCAGCAAAACTGACGCCGCATTCCGCGCAGGCGAAGCGACTGCAATAGGCGTGATCTTGCCAGCCGTCACCAGCTTGCTCGCTCAGCACGACAGTGCCGTCACCGTGCTTAAACGCGAGTTCCACCGACTCACGCAGTCGGGCCTGCAAGCCTTCCTTGACGACGATGCGGTCCACGATTGCCTCGATCGTGTGTGGCTTGGACTTCGCGAGCGTTGGCGGCGGCGAGGCTTCAACGATGTTGCCGTCCACGCGAACTCGCACGAAGCCGGCTTTGGAGATGATATCAAACGTTTCGCGATGAGCCCCTCGTTTCTCGCGCACGAGCGGGGCCAAAATCATCACCTTCCGGCCCGCCTCCAGCGTGAGAATCTGCTCGACGATCTCTTGCGAACTGCGAGCCGAAAGCGGTCGCTGGCACTGCGGGCAATGGGCCTCGCCGCAGCGAGCGAACAACAGACGCAGGTAATCGAGAATCTCTGTTGTCGTCGCCAAAGTGCTGCGTAGCGAAGCCGACCGAGACGATTGTCCAACGCTGATCGTTGGCGGCAGCCCGTCGATGACATCGACATCCGGCCGCTGCCACGCACCGACACGGGCTCGCGTCTCGGACGAAAGGCTTTCGAGATACCGCCGCTGGCTCTCCGCATGGATCACATCGAACGCCAGCGAACTCTTGCCACTGCCGCTGACGCCGGTGATGACCGTCAACCGCTGCCGGGGAATCTCTACATCGACGCCGCGCAGATTATGCACGCGAGCACCGCGCACGCGGATCTGTCCGGCAGATGGGTTCGGCGTTTGAGCGGAGTCGGACATAGCGGCTCGAATCTGTAGTCGATCCACGCGGGCCGCGATACTCTCTCGCCGCGTTTGAGGCGTGCTTATTGTGGCACGACGCTCCGCGTCGTGAGTTGCGACGCGGAGATTCGCACCACACTGCCTGCAAGCCGATAAGAAATCATCGCTCTATGCCCGAAGTCGTCCCGCCTCCATTTCTGTTTCGATTCACGCTTCCCGTGCGGCGTTGTGACGGTTTGCCAAAACGGGGCAAGCGATTGCTCGATCTCTCCGCCGAGTTCGCATTGCCTGATCTCAGCGAGCTGCGTGGCGTGCGACCCTTCGGTGAAGTGCGAGCCGCTTGGAATGATGACGGCCTGGGATTCAGCGTACTCGTGCGCGGCAAGAAACATCCGCCCGCCGCCGAAGAGCGAATGCCGACGATGCCCGACGGCGTGCAGTTGTGGATCGACACACGCAACACACAGACGATTCACCGAGCCAGTCGATATTGCCATCACTTCTGTTTTGCTCCGGTCGGCGGCGGGAGCAACGGCGAGCAACCGTTCGGCACGCAGTTACACATCGCACAGGCTCGCGAGCCGACGTCGCTGGCGGCGAAAGGAAGTTTGCTCGTCAACGCGGAGTCGTTGTTCGATGGCTATCGCTTGGAGATCTGGTTGCGGCGGGAACAACTGCAAGGCTTCGATCCCGCTGCCGATCGCGAAGCGGGGACGCCGACCAAGCTTGGATTCTTCTACGAGATTCGAGACAGCGAACTCGGCGATCAAACGCTGACGGTCGATGCCAGCTTCCCATTCGCCTACGACCCCAGCTTGTGGAGCACGTTGGAGCTATCGTAAGTCAGGCTTTCCAGCCTGCCCCGAACGCTTCACGCGACTCTGATTGCTCGCGAACACACTCATCATCGTCGTTCGCCGTTTGGGTCAGCCTGGAATGGCTGACCTATGCGAACAGCGCGTCGACGAAGTTGTCTGGGCTGAAGACTTGCAGGTCGTCGATTCCCTCGCCGACGCCGACGTACTTCACCGGGATGCCCATCTGCTGGCGAATTGCCACGGCGACTCCCCCCTTCGCGGTGCCGTCGAGCTTGGCGAGGACCAAGCCAGTGCATTGTGTGGCCTCGGAAAAATTCTTGGCCTGGCTGAGTCCGTTCTGGCCAGTGGTCGCATCGAGCACCAGCAGGCTTTCGTGTGGCGCTCCGGGGATCTTCTTGGCGATGACGCGATGGATCTTCGTCAGTTCCTGCATCAAATTTTGTGAGGTCTGCAAGCGGCCAGCAGTGTCGATGATGAGGATGTCTTTTTCCGTATTAAGTGCGTGCTCGCAACCCGCGAACGCGACGCTGGCGGGATCGGTGCCGCTCGGCTTCGTTACGATGTCGCAGCCGAGCCGTTGGCTCCAGAGAGTCAGTTGCTCGACCGCCGCCGCGCGAAACGTGTCGCCGACGGCCAGCGCGACGGAGTTGCCAGTGCTCATCAACAGCTTGGCGAGCTTCGCGATCGACGTCGTCTTGCCGGCTCCGTTGACGCCAGCCACCAGAATGACTGTGGGCTTCGTCTCAGACAGCTTCAGCGGCGAGAGCGGGTTGCCAGAATCCCAGCTTGAGTTGCCATCGCCGCGCAGCAGTTGCTTGAGCTTGTCTTTGACGGTCAGCCAAATCGCGTCGAGATCTACTGTGCGGCCGAGATGCTTGGCTCGCAGTTCCACCAGGATCGCATCGGCGGCGACGACCCCCATATCGGTGCGCAGCAGCCGTTTTTCAAACTCGACCAGCTTGGGCTCGTCGAGGATTTCGCCCGCCTTGAGCAGGTCACGAATATCGGTTTGCAGCAGTTGCTTGGTCTTAGCCAAGCCGGCTTTGAGTTTGTCGAAGAAGCCCATGAGGTTCCGGTGTCCCAATCTGAAGAGTGGCAAGGGGGGAGAATGTCTAATGTCCAAGCCGCAATGTCCAACGCACGCCGACGGAAACTCAATCGAGGCGCGATAACCGTAGCCTGGCTCTCCGAGTCGGGTCGCGATGCCGCAGGCACTTCCGACTCGGAGAGTCAGGCGACGGCTCTGAGTCGCGTGCTTTGAATGACGGCGGTTGTCATCCTTTCGCAATGCAACTTGGCCCCCTCCGTATTTCGCATCCGTTCGCGTTGGCTCCGATGGAGGAGCATACGAATCCGCCGTTCCGTCAGTTGATGAGGCAGTTTGGTGCGGGATTGCTCTGCACCGAACGGATTGACGGCTCGGATGTCGCGAAGCGAGATCGTCGGGCCATGCGTCTGCTGGAGACCGCGCCGGGAGAATCGCCGTGCGCGGGCCAGATCAGCGGAATCGATCCGGCCGAGCTGGCGGAAGCCGCGCGAGTTGTCGAAGAACGCGGCTTCTCGATTGTCGATTTGAATTTCGAATGTCCGATTCGGCGGCTGGTCCAACGTGGCGAAGGAGGCGCGTTGTTGGCCGACCCGGCGGCGATCGGCCGCATTGTCGCGGCAGTGGTGCGAGCGGTTTCGATTCCGGTGACGCTCAAGATTCGGACCGGTCCCGATGAGTCGAACGAGACGTGCCTCGACGCGGGGCGTGCGGCCGAGCAAGCCGGAGCGGCGGCCGTGGATCTGCACGCTCGCAGCGTGCGTCAGGCGTACGTCGGCGATGCGGATTGGTCGGCCGTCACGCGATTGAAGCAAGCGGTGTCGATTCCGGTGCTCGGCAGCGGCAGCGTGCGGTCGCCGGCGGATGCGGTTCGCTTTCTGCGTGAGACCGGTGCGGACGGAGTCGCCATCGGCCGCGGGTGTCTCGGTCGGCCCTGGATCTTCAAGCAGTCGCGCGAACTCTGGCAAACCGGTGTCGCCAGCCACGAACCCTCTCCTGCCGAACGTGGCCGGGCTCTGCGACAACTCATCGAAGGAGAGTTTCGCTATTACGGAGCAACGGTCGCCGTGCGACGGCTCGCGCGGACGAGTTGCTATTTCGCGAAGTTTGTTCCGGAGTTCGATTCGTTCAAACGCTTGATTCACGAGGTTCGCGATCTGGCCGCGTTCCGCCGAGTGGTGGCGGAGCACTTTCGTTAATGACTCAGGCGAGCGGCAGGGCGTCAGCCCTCCGAGTGATTCGATCGGGATGATCACGGAGGGCTGACGCCCTGCCGCTCGCCAAGTGGTTTCGTTACGAATAGATTGACCACGTTTGCTGTGTCTGCTGTTTGACCCGACTAAGGATTCACTCATGCCCCGCCTCGTGTTGCTCGCCCTCACGGTTTTGATTTGCTCGGCCGCCACGTTGATCCCCGCCGCTGATCCACCGAAAGAACCCGTCGATCCCGCACATGCCAAGCAACGGGCGGCGGGATTGGAACTCTTCAAAAAAGAGGTCCGGCAAATCCTCGTCGGTCGCTGCTTGAAGTGTCATGGCGGCGAGAAGACGGAAGGGAAGCTCGACCTCACGTCGCGTGAGGGGTTACTCAAGGGGGGCGAAACTGGCATCGTCGCCGAGGCGGGAAAGTCGAAGACGAGTTTGCTGATGAAGCTCATCAAGCAAGAAGAAGAGCCGCATATGCCGGCTGATGGGGCGAAGCTTTCGGACCTGCACATCGACGCGATTGGCAAGTGGATTGATCTCGGCTTCCCGTACGACAAGCCGCTGAAGGAAGAGGCCAAAGACCCGAAGGCGTGGACTCGCCGCGAGGTGCCGCCGGAAGCGCGCGAGTTCTGGTCGTTTCAGCCGCTGAAAGTAGTCACTCCCCCACCAGTTTCAGGAGATGTCACGAACTGGATTCGTTCCCCGATCGATCTTTTCGTGGTCGCTAAGCTCCATGAGAAAGGGCTCGCGCCCACGCCGATTGCTGACCGCCGCACGTTGATTCGCCGTGCGTACTTCGATTTGATCGGTCTGCCGCCGACACCTGCGCAGATCGAAGCGTTCGTGAATGACGCTGCTCCGAATGCGTTCGAGAAGGTGCTCGACACACTGCTGGATTCGCCGCAGTACGGCGAGCGTTGGGGCCGGCACTGGCTGGATGTCGCGCGGTTCGCGGAGAGCCACGGTTTCGAGCAGGACTATGATCGACCGTTCGCGTACTGGTATCGCGATTTCGTCATCAAGGCGCTCAACGCCGACATGCCTTTCGATCAATTCGTGAAGTGGCAGCTCGCCGGCGATGAATTCGAGCCGGGCAACCCGCTGGCGATGATGGCCACCGGATTCCTCGGCGCGGGGGTGTTTCCAACTCAGATCACGGCGAACGAAGTCGAGCGGACTCGCTACGACGCGCTTGACGATATGACGGCGACAACCGGTACCGCGTTTCTCGGACTGACGGTGGGGTGTGCTCGCTGTCACGACCACAAGTTTGATCCGATCCCGACTGCCGATTACTACCGGATGCTCTCGTCATTCACGACGACCGTTCGCAGCGAGATCGACCTCGACCTCGATCCGGCGACGTACAAGCGAGAGAAGGGAACGTTCGATGCCGAGCATAAGCCGCTCGTGGCCTCGCTGACCGCATTTGAGAAGGACAAGCTGCCGGGACGGTTTGCTGAATGGGAGAAAGCGAACGCAGCCGGTGTGCTCAAGATGGGTGACGCGGGGCAGTGGATGATTCTCGACGTGGCGGAAGCGAAGTCCTCCGGCGGCACAAAGCTGACCAAGCAGGATGACGGTTCAATTCTCGCGAGCGGCAAGAATCCGGATTTCGACACATACACGCTGGTCGCGAAAACCGATCTGGTCGGGCTGACCTCGCTGCGGTTGGAGGCGCTCACGCATCCGAGCATGGTGAAGAACGGGCCGGGGCGTGCGGATAATGCAAACTTTGATTTGACTGACGTGAAGGTTGGGATCACGCCGCTCGTAGTTCCGCCTTCAGGCGGTGCGACGGCTCAAGGATCGGAACCGCCTAAAGGCGGAACTACGAATTTGAAACTGCTCAATCCCGTTTCTACGTTCGATCAGAACGCGAGTCTGTCGGTCAAGCTGACGATTGATGGCGATCCGAAAACCGGATGGGCGGTCGATCCGCAGTTCGGCAAGGATCATGCGGCGCGGTTCGAATTCGAGAAGCCGATTGGCTTCGAGGGAGGCTCGACGATCACGGTGACTCTGGCGTTCAACGGCAACAACAAACACAACCTCGGCCGCGTGCGGTTGAGTGTCGCGACTGCCAAGGACGCGGTACCGCTCGATGCGGCGGCGACGTTTGGTGACATCATCGCCGCACTCAAGAAGCCGACCGAGCAACGCTCGCCGCGCGAAGTCGAAAAGCTGATGACGTGGTATCGCGGACGGGACGACGAATGGAAAAAGCTCAATGCCGCCGTACAGGAACACGCGGCGAAAGAGCCGAAGCCGAAGCTCGCGAAAGTCATGGTGTGCAGCGAAGGGGTGAAGCCAATCCGCCATCACACGCAAGGGGCGGACTTCTTCGAGCAGTCGCACTTCCTGTATCGCGGCGACACGACTCAAAAGGTGGATGTCGCTCCGCAAGGATTCTTGCAGGTGCTGATGCGTTCGCCCGACCGCGAGAAGCGCTGGCTCGAAACCGCACCGGCGGGGGCGACTACTTCTTACCGTCGCAAGTCGCTGGCCAACTGGATCACTGATACCGATCAAGGCCCCGGCCACTTGCTGGCGCGAGTCATCGCCAATCGTGTTTGGCAGCATCACTTCCATGTGGGGCTAGTCTCGACCCCGAATGACTTCGGAGCGATGGGGCAACGCCCGACACATCCGGAATTGCTCGACTGGTTGGCTGCGGCCCTGATGACAAAACCTAAAGACGGATCTCCCGCGTGGCGGCTGAAGCCGCTGCACAAGCTCATCATGCTGAGCGCGGTCTATCAGCAAGGCTCGGCGTTCGATGCCGCGAAGTCGAAGATCGATCCGCAGAATCAATTTCATTGGCGACACTCACCGCGGCGGCTGGAAGCAGAGGTCATTCGCGATTCGATGCTGGCGGTCAGCGGCGAGTTGGATCGAACTCAATTCGGTGCAGGGACGCTCGATGATGGCCACAAACGTCGCAGCATCTATTTCATGGTGAAGCGCAGCCGGCTGGTGCCGATGATGCAGCTCTTCGATTCCCCCGAACCGCTCGTCAGCGTGGGCGAACGCCCCAGCACGACGATTGCTCCGCAAGCACTGCTCTTCCTCAACAATTCTCATGTGCGATCCTGGGCGATGACGTTCGGTCGCCGCTTGGCTCCGCTTGCGGAGAAGTCACTAGCCGATGCAATCCGCCAAGGCTACCTCGCCACGGCTGGCCGGTTGCCAACGGAGTCGGAGTTGGCAGAGACAACGGAATTCATCCAAGCACAGTCCGCGAGCTATCAGTCCGCCGGTCAAGCACAGGCGAGGGGATTGGCTTGGGGCGATTTCGCGCAGGTCTTGATGAGCCTAAATGAGTTCATCTACGTGGAGTGAACGTCACGGCGATAGTGCGTTGTCTAAGCAAAGAATTGGGGTTGGCCACATCAGCCGCTGGGTGCTAGCCCCGGTTCGAGCGAGATAAACCGGGGCTAGCGCCCGGCGGCTCATTTCGTGAACCCCAATTCTTAGCCGTGACAGAGCACTAGCCGCCGGATCTTTCTGCTCAAGTTCATTCACTTCCGGCTGGGATAAAGCGGCTGGCCGCTCCAACCAAGTTTGCGTTGCAGCGTCGTGTAGTAGCTCCGGCTGGGGAGCTTCGCGAGCTTAAATGTCACCGGAGCACGCCGAATTTCGACCGTGTCCCCAACGTGTAATTCGCAGCGGTGCTGGCCATCAATGACCAGCAGAGCGTCGTTGGAAGTGTCTGCCAGCTTGAGCGAATAGAGGCCGTCGGACCCATCGACCAGCGGGCGATTCGTCAGTGTGTGTGGGCAAATCGGCGTGATGACGAACGCCTGCAAATTCTGCCGCAGCATCGGGCCGCCGGCGCTCAGGCTGTGTCCCGTCGAGCCGACCGGCGTGCTGATAATCAGGCCGTCGCAACTGTAGGCCGTGACCGATTCCCCGTTAATCGACAACCGAGCCTCGATCATCTGCAACGAACTCGCCGCGCTGATGATAGCCTCGTTCAACCCCAGATATCTTTCCACCGATCCATCGGCATGGTACAGCGTACATTCAAACATCAGATGTTCGACGACACGAAACTCACGCTGGACCAGTTGCGGAAACATCTCGCGGAATTCGTCGGGCGTCAGATCGGCGAGGAAGCCCAAGCGGCCGAGATTGACTCCCAGCACAGGCCGCTGATTTCGGCCGAGTTGATGGCAGGCGCGAAGGATCGATCCGTCTCCGCCAAGTACTAGCACGAGGTCCGCCTCAATCTCGTCGAGCGAGATCGTTTCCGAGTCGACATACGCGACGACCTGCACACCTGGTTGAGAACGCAGAAAATCAACCAGTTCCTCGCCAGCAAGCAGAAGCCGATCCACGTCGCCGCGAACCAGCACGATTATTCGTAGAGGTGAGTCGTTCATGGACTCAGAATAAACGGCGTCTGTCCGGAACGGTAGCAAGCCACGGTTGCGATTCGAGACACAAATACTCATCGTGTTGGTGAGCGGCACGGTGCTAGCCGCCGGTGTTTCGCAGTTGAATACTGATTCCGAATCACCGGAGGCTAGTGCCACCCCGCTCGACGATCACTTTCCCGGCCGCGAGAGTTTCCATGAAACGCATCCTGACCTTGGTCTGTCTACTCGGCTGGGGTTTGCTGTTGGCTGCGGACGAAACTCCCGAACTCGACCCCCGGCAGCCCTACTCGGCGGAACGGCGGAATCCCGTCACGTATAACGTCGAGTTCCTGGTGACCGTGACCGCTCCCTATCGAACGAAGACGTTGCGTGTTTGGCTTCCGATCCCACCCAGCGATCACGGGCAGGAGTTGCTCGCGACGGAGTTGACCGTGTTTCCCGACGCCGTGAAACCGCAGATCGCAGACGAGTCGTTGTTCGGCAATCGGTTCGCGTACTTTGAGTTTGCCAATCCGCAGGGCGCGCAAGTCATCCGGCACAAGTTCCGGGTCCGAACGTGGGAGCTACGTTGGCAACTGGACCCCGCTCGCGTTCAATCGGTGACACGTTGGCCGGAGAGTTTTGCCGCTTATCGCCGCAGCGAGTCACAAGCGGTAGTGACCGACGTACGTTTTGAAAAACTCCTGGCCCAAATTGTGCCGCAACGTCGCGGACCGCTTCAGGATTTCGACACCGTGTTGACGTGGGTCGATGGTCACTTCGCCTACGATCACTCCAAGGCGTCCTTAAAGGCCAGTTCCGTTCATGGACTCGAAAACCTGCGCGGGCATTGCAGCGACTATCACGGATTCTGCGCTGCGATGGGCCGCTTGCTGGGACAACCCACGCGAGTCACCTATGGACTCAATGCATTTCCTAAGAGTTCACCATCGCACTGCAAACTGGAAGCATTTCTGCCGCCGTATGGGTGGGTCAGCTTCGATGTCTCCGAAACCCAGAAGCTGTCGCAGGCGATTCACTCCAACAAAGAGTTGTTGGACTCGGAACGTGCCACACTACTGGCCGCCGCACGACGCCGGTTGGCGAGCGGCTTTCGCGACAATACCTGGTTCGTGCAGACACGCGGCACCGATTACGACCTTGTCCCCAAGGCATCCGCTCGCGTTCCAGTCGTCCGCACGATCTACGCCGAAGCCGATGGCCAGCCATTACCCGATCCCGATCCGTCCAGCACGGAGCAAACCACGTTCGCGTGGATGACAGCGCATCGCTTCGAGTCAGATCACGCCGTGAAGTCGCCCTTTACGGACCTCAACAGCCTGCGCGAATGGTCGAAGCCACAATGATGTGGGGCACGTTTTCAACGTGCCTGTGTCGAACTCCTTGGATAAGTCTTCTGCCAAGGCCATGCAAAGTCTCACTCAACGAGTGGTTCTGGCGTCGGAATGCTTGCGAGCATCCGCTTGCCCCGGTACTTTCCGCCCTCGACCGACGCAGCCGTTTTTTGCGAGCCGCGTCCGCCAATGGTGGTCATAGCTCAGGTGGTTAGAGCGCCGGATTGTGGATCCGGAGGTCGGCGGTTCAAGTCCGCTTGGCCACCCTTTGAGACGCTCGCTGTTTTCATCGAACAGCGGGCGTTTTTTGTTGCTCTGTCGGAAGATGCGTCGAGCGTCTTCGCGAACGTCGTCTCGGTCGGAAATGCGTCCAAGGTGACAGCCGTTGACTGCGAATCTCTCGAAAAGTCAGTCGGAACTGCCACCAGAACTGCCACGGCAGACGGCGTGAAAGTTTCCGCTCCGGCCGCGATGCGTTGCCGGTTCTCGTTTGGGTCCGATGTCGTCGTGGAAATCGACGGCAGCGATTCGACCGCGCCTTGCACGTCGAGCAATCGCGGGTCCGTGTAGGCGTTCATCGTCAGGTCGATGCTCGAATGCCGCATCGCCGCTTGAGCAACGCGGGGAGCAACTCCGGCGACGCTCAGCATCGTGCCGAACGTGTGCCGCAAGGCGTGAACGTCGATCGTGCGGCCTCGGTCGTCACGCTTCGGGATTCCCGCCGCCTTTAAGTCGCGGTCGAGAATCCGGCAGAACGCCTTCGGGATCGTGAGCAACCGCGTTGAGGCGGGGAGTTCGACCGCGACAGCATCACGACGAAAGGCGAGCACGTTCGCCGAGTCGGCCCCGCCGTTTCGCAGGCTCGATACCCACTCCCGCAGTTCGTCAGCCACGTCGCGGCGAAGCGGGATCGAATTCCCTTGGCGGTTCTTTTCGTCCGCCGCCTTCAATCGGACATGCGGAAAGTCGTCGTCGAGGTCGAGTTGCCCGACTGTCAACGATGCGAGTTCACCGCGTCGCAGTCCGGTCGTGACGGCCAGCTTGTAGGCCAACGCTCTTTCGATGCCGAGCCGCTCTTGCCGAGCCAGGAACGTCGGATTGTCTCTCAGCCGCTCCCGTGCGAGTTCCACAGCGTCGGGGAGTTCATCGAACTTCAACGGCTTGAGCGTCCAGGTCGCACGGCTTCGCTTCTGCCGCGTCCTCGTGTCTTGGCTCGGCGTCGTGACCGTTTCGCGTCCGAACTCGGCCAGCGGTCGCAGGCGAGCCACGATCAGCAGCTTGGACAACTCCGCCTCGGTCAGTGCCCGACGTTGCCGGCGTTGATCGACTTTCTCATCAGCGTGGTTGATTCTGGCCAGCGGATTGAACGGCAGCCGATCCCGCTCGACACACCAATTGCAGAATGACCGCAGCGCGACGAGATAGCTGTTCCGAGTCCGTGCCCCCATCGCGGGCTTGTCCAGTTGTGCCAGCGTTTGTTGACCGAGCCAGCGTTCGACCTTTGCGGCTTGAATGTCCGACAGCCGGCGCAGGCTCAATTCGTCGATGACTCGTTGAATCAGCCGCTCGGTTCCCGTGACGTGAGACTCCGCCCGCCCGGCCGCTTGCATCGTCGCGATGAACTCGGCGAGATGATCAGCTAACGCGGTGTGCTGATGATCGGCCATCGCGTTTTCGGCGGTCGTGATGATGCCCGACCGCACCTTTTCGGCTCGCTTCTCAAGTCCCGCCAGCACCGCCCGCGCCGCCGTTTCGTCTTTGCAGCCCGTGGCGACTCGCCGCAGATGCCCGTTGCCGTCCCGGTAGTCGGCGAAGAATGTCGGAGTCTCGACAACGATGCGTTCCTGTCCGACGAACTTTCCTTCGGTCGGCACAACGACGGCAACCGTGCGCGTTCGGCCTTTGGTGTCCTGCCACTTCGCCAGCCGTTGCCCTTTGCGAGAAAACAACTCCGCCCCGACCGGCAGCGGCTTCGTCGAGGTTCGTTTGAAGACGGTTCCCATGATTCACCCTCGGTAGATTTCCCGGCGATGTCCGATTTTGACGACCAGCACAATCAGTCGATCGTCTTCAATCGTGTAGACAAGGCGATAATCACCAACGCGAATTCGCCAGAGATTGTCCGCCCCTTCTAATTTCTTGACTCCGTGCGGTCGCGGATTCGTTTCCAGCCCTTCCGCCGCTTCCGCAATGCGTCGCTGAATCGGCTTTGGCAATGCGTCTAATTGCTTTTCCGCTTTTGGAGACAAGATCACTTCGTAACGCCGCGAACTCATGCTACTTCATCCCTAAGCGTTTCTTGACGGCAGACAGCGGCGTTCCCTTCTGCCCCTTCCGCTTCATTTCCGCCAACACTCGTTTGGCGTCGCGTACATCCGCCTCATCTTCCAGCTTTTCGAGCAAGTCGAGGTCATCCATCGACACCAATGCCGCCACTCCCTTGCCGCGTCGAGCCAACACCACTCGTTCACCCGCGTAGGCCACTCGGTTGAGCGCGTCCGCCAGGTTGTCTCGAATTTCTTTGATTCCAATTTGCTGCATGATCACTTCTCCCGTTCCATTGGCTGTGTCAACCGTTCGTGTACATCATCGACATTGTAGCTCGGAAAAACAAGTTGCCTTCCGCAGACATTTCAGGTCGTGAGCCAGCCCGCCGTACCGGCCCCGTGGTCCGTCCGGCCCGCTGTCGATGTCCCCGTCGAGCGACCGATAGAACAACGCGGCATCGACCACCCACGCACCCGGCCACAAACAAAACAACTCGACCGGCAGCCGATCCCGGTTGGTTTGAAACCAGTCGATCAGCTCTGCCGTCGAGGCGTCCCAAGTTGCCGGAGTGTCAGCCAACCGAGCCGGCAGGATCGACGACGATTGCCACTCGCTCGGCACGAACGCCCCTTCCGAGTCCGCTTCGGCTGTCATCGGCGTGACGGGTTCGCCCCACAGCGTTTGCAGTTGGGCGAGAATCGCGGGATCGGTCGGCATGGTCGCGTTCTCTTTCTGTTTCTGAATGGTCCTGCCGTCAGGCAGCGGACCATTCGCTTATGGTCCCTTCTGGGATATGTGCCACCTAGATGGCACCGAGAAGTGTCACGAATTGGCACACGTCAAGGTGTCAGCAGCTTGGCACACGTCACGGCGGCCTTTCGAGCGGCAGAACGCGATAGACATTCATCCCGCGATTCAGTCCGCCGCGATGAACGACACGCAACAGTCCCTTGGATGCCAGCTTGTCGATGATCCGAACAACCGTTCGCCGTCCGATGCCAGCCCGCCGAGCAATATCCGTTTGCGAAGTTCTCGCCGTCCCGTCTTTGGTGTCACGCCACAGCACCAACCAAACCGCCATCTCGTTCCGTGTCAGACTGCCGAGCGTGAAATCAACAAAACTGTTGATCGTCGCGAACCTGTCGCCGGTCGCTCGTTTCTTCGGCTTGTCCTTCGGTGAGTTGTTCGCGGTTGACGGTCGAGGGTTCATCGGTGGCAACACAGAACAGCCCGGCAATCGTGGCGGATGTCCGTGGGTCATCAGTTGGCCCCCCAATCGTCAACGTCTTCGCGGCCCATTGGCGTTCTGGCCCACAGTTCGGCAATCGCCGATCGGAGCTTGCCCGGTCGCTCGCCGTTCGATGGCACGTTGGCGGCGTCGATCGGCGTGAAGCGTTGCAGCGGCTTGTCGAACGTCAGCCGCAGGTCGAGGCATTCACCGTTGCGGCTCTTGAGATGCCGCAGGATCACTTCCGAGTTCGCGTCCGGCGTCAGGATGAAGGCATCGTCGGCCCCGAATTCCAACTCGCTCGATTCGCGGAACGATGCCAGCGACAGCCCTTCGCCGGAGTAGCTCGACCGGCCTTGCTTGTCCTTCGTTCGTCCGACTGCCGACAGCACGACGACCGCCACGCCCGCGTCAGCGAACGCCCGCAGATGGTTCATCGTGGCATCGACCGAGCCGCGCTTGTCGCCATGTTCGCCCGGCGGTTGAATTCGTTGGATGTAGTCCAGCACGATCAGCCCCGCGTCGAACTCATCGGCCACGGCCGCGATGTTGGCCAGGTCAAACGGCGGTCGCACGAACGCCAGCCGGTCGCACACTTCAGCCAGCGTCGTCAGCCCCGCGTCGATCCGTTCCGAGTGTTCCGCCGTCAGCCGGCGATAACGGATCGTCGTGAGGTCCACTCCCGACAGCCGAGCCAGTTGCCGATCAAGCAACACGCCCGGCGGCATCTCGATATTGCAGACGACCGCCCGCAGTGTCGGCGTCAATCGCAACGCATCGACCACAGCTTGCATCGTGAACGCCGTCTTGCCCGCTCCCGGCGCGCCGCCGAGCAACGTCACCAGCCCCGGCCCGATTTCAATTCGTGCGAGTTCCCCTTCGCCGATCGGATAGAACGTCGGCGGCTTACCGCTCAGCACGTCATCGCGCCAGCCATCGAGCACGTCGGCCCCGCTTCGGTAGTTGGCGTTCGTCGTCATGCTGCCCCCTTCGTAGCCGAACTCGTCAGAGTTCGGTTGTCCCACGCCACGCCTGAAATCTCACGATTTCAGCTACGAGGCGCGCCGGAGTGTTTCAATCCGCAGTCGATTTGCCGTCGAACCTC
>SXKJ01000435.1 GCA_005778115.1 Planctomyces sp.
CTCCCCGAAGCGCAGCTCGACCGGTTCATGTTGCAAGTCAAAGTGGACTACCCGACCGAAGACGAAGAGTTCAACATCGTCCGCAGCACAACGGGTGGAGCTCACGCGGCGATCGAGAAGGTGCTCGGACAAGAAGACTTGCTGCGGCTGCAACAGATCGTGCTGCGAGTGCCGGTCGCAGATCATGTCATCCGGTATGCGTTGCAGCTTACGCGACTGACCCGTCGCGGCGACAACGAAGCAAGCGACGCACCAGCCTTCGTGCGCGACTTCGTCTCTTGGGGAGCGGGGCCGCGTGCGAGTCAGTGTTTGATTCTCGGCGCAAAGGCTCGTGCGGTGCTGCATGGACAGACTCACGCGACGTTGGATGATGTGCAAGCGGTCGCGGCACCGGTGCTGCGGCATCGACTCGTTTTGAACTTTCACGCCGAAGCCGAGGGGCTGACGGCCGACGCACTGGTGCGGCGGCTGATCGAGCACGTTCCGGCCGATCCGGCAAAGTGGAATGGTCGTGGCTCAACACCTGCCGTATTTCGATCCGCGAACGCTCAGTAAGCTGGAAGGGCTGACGCTGCACGCTCGCGGCACCGTCGAAGGGGCGGTCACGGGAGCACACCGCAGCCCCTTTCACGGCTTCGCCGCCGAATTCGCCGAGCACCGCGAGTACGCTCCCGGTGACGACCTGCGGTACGTCGATTGGAAAGTCTACGGCCGTAGCGACCGTATCTTCGTCAAACAGTTCGAGGAAGAAACGAACTTCGCCTGTCACCTGCTGCTGGATGCCAGCGAGTCGATGACGTACCGCTCGGACGCTGCACCGCTCTCGAAGCTGGAATTCGCGAAGCACATCGCCGCCGCGATCAGTTACATCGTCGTCAAACAGCAAGACGCCGTCGGCTTGATGGCGTTTGAACGCGAAGTCTCGCAAGCCGTTCGCCCCGGCAGCCAGCCCGCGCATTGGAAACAGATTTCGCATGTGCTGGAGACGACAGTATCCGCCAATTCCAATTTGAAATCTCAAATCTCAAATTTCAAATCTCAAATTTCGGATTCGCCCCTCGCCCCTCACCCCTCTCTTCGCCGGCATCGCCGAACGCCTGACGCACCGAGGCGTCGTCATCTTGCTCAGTGATCTCTTCGCGGATGCGGATTCGCTGCTGCTCGGACTGAAACGCCTGCGGCATCAGAAGCACGATGTCCGCGTGTGGCAGATCGTCGATCCGGCGGAGGAAGACTTTCCATTCGATGACCCAACGCTGTTTCACGGCCTGGAAGGCTGGGCCGACTTGCCGGTCGAACCGCGTTTGCTGCGAGCCGCCTATCAACGCGAGTTCGAGGCTCATCGAGAATCGCTGCGCCGGAAGTGCCGCGACCTGAGCATGGAATTCCAAACGCTGCGCACGGACATGCCGGTGGAGATCGCCGTCAAAAAATGTTTGGCTGGTAGATAGTTCTTCGCGAACTTCCCCGCCGGATCGCCGTGGCTACCAGAACTTCCACCACGGACGCTTGCTGCCACTCGGCGCTTCGATCTTGATGTTCGTGATCGCCGTGCCCGGCGGCAGATCCTTGATCTGCTGATGGATCTGCCCTGCGATCGAGAAGTGAACGCGGATGTTGCACGTTTCAAAGTTGTCGGGATCGAGCTGCCCGCCGAGTGCAGGCGGATGCTTGAAGCTCAGGCACTCATCCGGGCCGGGACACATGCCGAGCAAAGCCTGCCCGTCTACGACCTCTGGCATTAGCCACTTGTCCGCGTCCTCGTCCGACATAACGGCCGCCTCGAAGCCGGCCTCATCGCGGGCGATAGGCTCGACGTTGCCGACAAGGGTGTCCAGAAAATGGATTGAGCCGTCCGCTGGATCACGCAGTAGAGCATCACCGGCCTTAGTTACATGCCAAAGCTGGAGGTTCGGCCCGGTCAGCCAACGCCAATCAGCGAGCACCTCATCACCGGAAGCCGTCGTCGATGTAAGGTACTCGCGATAGTTCATACGGTCGTCGCCGGTGCGGGATAGTCGAGTAGGGCCGGCTCCTGCCGGCCAATGTTTGAGAAATCAACGAAGGTCTACGTTGCTTACAGGGTTCCGAAACTCTTCTTACCAGTAGCAGCAGGCCGATGACGACGAAGAGGATCAGCAAGGCCATGATGACCAGCAAGAATCTGCCCCACCATCTATCCGTCGGGAAATTCTGAGCACCAATCCCCCGAGCGACTTCGACGTGATAGAATGCTCGGCGCAAACAGGTCTTTGACCGGGAGAGAATCATGCTACTCGAAGGAACCGTCCACGACGGAGTGATTGTTTTGAATGAGCCGGAGAGGTTGCCGGAGGGGGCCGTCGTTGAATTCGAGGTCAAGACGATTACGTCTTCGGCTCGCTCTGGCCAGAAGCCGACGTTGGCCGAGCGACTGATGAAACATGCTGGAACGGTTCCCGATCTGCCGTCGGACTTGGCAGAACAGCATGACCATTACATTCACGGAACTCCGAAGTCATGAAGACCGTTTTCGTGGACACCTTCTACTTCCTGGCTCTGCTCAACCCTTCGGATGCCGCTCATTCCAAGTCCGTCGCGTTCACGACCAGCAATCCCGTCCGCATGGTGACTACCGAATGGATTTTGACGGAACTGGCGGACGCGCTCGCGCGATCGCGAAAGGGTCGAGAGGAGTTCGCGGCGACCTTGGCGGATTTGCGAAGCGACGATGACGTGGAAATTGTTCCCTCCAGTCGCGAACTGTTTGAGGCCGGAGTTCTGCTCTACAACGATCGTCCCGACAAATCTTGGTCGCTGACGGATTGCTTCTCATTTGTCGTCATGCAACGTCAAGGTCTCGCGGAAGCACTGACTGGCGACAAGCATTTCGAGCAAGCGGGATTTGTTGCATTACTTCGGCAATAGCCCGAAGCACGCCCGCCATTTGTCGCCTTACAGGGTTCCCGAACTCTTCATGACTGGCAGCAGCAGGCCGATCACGACGAAGAGGATCAGCAGGGCCATGATGACCAGCATCAATGGCTCCAACAGGCGGACGGCCAGTTCCAGCAGGCGGTGAGTGCGGCGTTCCATTGTGTCGGCCACGCTGACCAGCACTTGTTCCAAGTTGTTCGCCTCTTCGCCGACCGAAATCATTTCAATCACTTCGGCGGGGAACTGTTGGCTCTGGCCCAGCGGTGCGGCGAGCGACTTGCCGGTCGAGACGCTGTCGGCGGCGGCGGCGATCGCGTCGGTCAACACGCGGTTGCCGGTGGCGTCCTTGGCGATCCGCAGCGATTGCAGGATCGGCACGCCGTTCTTCAGCAAGGTGCCGAGGATTCGGCAGAATCTCGCGACCGCCAGGCTTCGCACCACGGGCCCCATCGCCGGGAGTCCGATCGCGATGCGATGCCACTGTCGCAATCCCGTTTCGGTTTGCAGTCGTTGATGCACAAAGACCACCACTCCGATGATCGCCAGAATCGTGATGATCCAGTAACTGCTGACGTAGTTGCTCAGCGCCATCAACGCTGTGGTTGCCCAGGGGAGTTCGCCACGCTCGGCCATGCGATCGAAGACCGGCGCGAACATCGGCACGAACCACACCAGCATCGCCCAGACCACGGCCAATCCGGCGAAGAGCAGAAAGAACGGATACGCCATCGCCCCCATGACGCGACTTTTGAGTTCCTGCTGGTGCTCGGTGAAGTCGGCCACTTGCTTGAGCACGTCTTCCAGGAACGCTCCTTCCTCGCCGGCTCGGACCATGCTGACCGCCAGCTCGGAGAAGATGTCCTGATGCAAGTGCATCGCCTCGGCCAGCCGTGTGCCGTCGGCGACTTTCTCGCGCAGATCTCGGAGCACTAACTTCAGCCCGGCATGTGATGCCTGTCGTTCGAGCAACTCCAACGACCGCAGCAACGGCACACCCGCCCGCAACAAGTCGGCCAGTTGCGAGAAAAACGTCGCCAAATGACCCGCACGCGGCTTGCGGAAGAACGCCAGCGTGGAGTTCTTCGTCGCTTGCGACGCCTGAATCTTCACGGGGAAGAGCTGCTTGCCGGACAACTGCGAAACGACATCGAGCTCGCTGTTGGCGCTCACGACGCCAGTGACCTCTCGACCGGAAAGCTCTTTCGCGATGTAACGGAAGTCAGGCATAGGGAGAGGATGGTACGGCGGGGTGCGCCGGGAATGAAGAAAAAGGCAGAAGGCAAAACGAAAAAGGCAGAAGGAGGGGTCACGTCTACCTGCTCAATCCCGCCGCCCGTTTTGCCTTCTTCCTTTTTCCGTCTGCAATTATCGGCAGCAGCGCGTCATGTTGAAGACGCCGTGATCGTGCTTCGAGCAGTACGACGCGACAAAGCTGGTGTCGGTCACGGTCGCCGTGTACCAGAACGTGCCGAACAGGAAGCCCAGGTTCGATGAACCGGACATCGTCAATTGATCGTCTTTACGTTCGGTGACTGTCAGCACGACGTCGTACTCAAACGGAAAAAATCCCCAGAATCGGCCGCTGAAGTGGACGCAGTAGTGGTCGTCGTCGATCTTTCGGAAGTCGCCGGTGATCGGCCCGTCGTGCCCGTTGGAATGGCTCAGCCAAGTTCCGCTCCAGTGACCGGACAAGTCGGCTGGAGCTTTCGCTGCCAGAGCCGGCTTGGGTTCGGCCGCCGGTTTGTCTTCGGCGATCGCAACGGCGGACAGCAACAACAAGGTGGCACACGCAACGAGCGAACGACGCAGATGGAACAACATGGCAAGCTCCTGATGTGGGTGAAATGTGGACGACACGACAACGTTGTCAGCCAAGACCACCGCCGTCCAGAAGTCAGTTGTGAACCGAGCCGATCCACTCACATCCGAGTTGGCTGGTGCCAAATGTGCCAGTCGTAGCGGAGGGAGCGTGTTGCCGTTCGGGCGGATGCACGCTGAAATGTCGCCGTCGCTGAAGGATCATGGTTCCCCCAACGTGGAGACCTTCTCGTGAACGATCAGGCCAAATTTGTGGATATGACTCCTGACGACGAACCGTTGCCGCCGCTGGCCGCCGCCGAGTCACAACAATGGTCGGGCGAGCCTGTCTTGGAGTTGCGGCATCTGCATCGGTTCTTTGGCAAGCTGAAGGCAGTCAACGATGTCTCCTTCAAAGCGTATCCCGGCCAGGTGCTGGGCTTCATCGGGCCGAACGGAGCGGGCAA
>SXKJ01000436.1 GCA_005778115.1 Planctomyces sp.
CACGCACACTGGACTTCTTGGGCACGAGACTCGTCCTGCAACACGGCCACGATTTGATCGCCCAACCTCCTGTCGAGCAGACTTCTCAAATCGCCACACCGCAACTATCGCAGCTTATCCAGAATCGCGCAATCGCCCTGCCCTCGCAGCGAAGATCAATGCAAGTAAAAGTGACGACTACGATCGCGAAAAGCCTCGCGTGGCTGAGTTATAAGGGTTTGGAACTTCCGATAAGCGTGTCCGGTGGCCGCTGAATTGGGAAGCTGACTCCCAATGCGGCTCAGGTGTTCGTCGCTCACAACGAGATCGATACCATCGTTCAACATCAATGCGAACTCATTCGGAGAACGTCAATGCCCACGACTCGTTCGATCTCCAACGACGAGGCTGCGATTTTGGCTCGCGCCGTTGATTCGGCCAACTGGAAGCTGACGCCGGACGCGGCTCAGTCTTTGGTGGATCTGAAACTCGCCGATGACGACAAACAGCGGATGGATTACTTGGCCACCAAGGCGAGAGCAGGCGAACTCACACCGGATGACGAAATCGAGATCGGCAACTATCGACAAGTCGGATGTTTGATTGAGTTGATGAAGTCGAAACCTGAGTTCGGGTTAAGCGAGTAGTGTCATTCTTGGTGCGATTGTTTTGAGTTGATTGGATTCGTGGGGAGTGAGATTGAGCGAGGGCTTTTTGGGTTGGTGAGTGTAGGCGACCAAGCCCGCGAAGAGATTCACCAGGAAATTAGTGGGGCTGCGGTGACGCGAGTGTTCGATCTGCGAGATGTTCTTGAGTTGGTCGATCACCGTTTCGATTAGCGAGCGTTTGCGGAGCATCAGTTTGTCCCACAGCGGGAGCAGTTGCTCACGCATATTTTTGCGGAGTCCGGTCACGAGACGCAGGCCTTGTTTGAGCAGGTCGGCCGTCAGCTCACCGGAAATGTAGCCCTTGTCACCAAAGAGTTTGCCGAACAAACCTAAACAGAGGCGACGAACCGGGGAGCGATCATCGACGTTGCCGGCAGTGATTTTGACGCCCAGCAGTTCGCCGCGATCGTTGATCACCAGATGCACCTTGAAGCCCAAAAACCAGCCGATCGTCGTGCGGCCGATGCGAGCGTGATCGGCGAAGACTCGGTTGCGAGTGATCCGCTTGTTGCCGCAGACCGCCAAGGCCGTTGAGTCCACAAAGGCGATGCCGGTGATCTCGCCGAAGCGAGTCATCAAGTATCCCGCCAGCGGCACCAAGGCCCCCGGAGTCAGCTCCACGAACCTTTGATAACTGACCAACTGCGGAAACTCCGCCAGGTGTTCCGCCAAGAGCCACTGGTAATACTGCTTGAACGTGCGATACCCCGACCGATGAAACGCAATCAGAATCGTGAGGATTTCGCTCAACGCCAACTGCGACTCGCGCCGCCGTTTTCGTTCGCCCTCCGCAATCAACCGAGAATGCCAACACGGCACAAACTCTTGACAGAAATCATCCACATCGCAGAAAAGCTCGACCCAATCCATGGGGTATCTCCTTCGTGTCCTTGAAGACTGTTTCCAACGAAGGAGCTACCCTTTTTTCGTATCCTCTCCAATTCCAATTCCCTTATCCCGAACTCAGGTTCGAAGGCTCGGCTTGTCCTGCGAAACGACTCGGCGTGAGGCGAGCGATGGATCGCGAACTGGAGCAACTGGTATGGCAACGAACCGCCGGCCACTGCGAATACTGTCGGCTGCTTGCGAACGATGAACTCGGTTCAGCCCGGTTCAGGTTTGCATTCGATCCGATTGCCATGCCACTAGGCCGCCGCAGGCGATGATGGGTAGCCAGGTGGCGAAATCGAGTGGAATCCAATGGATGCGGCCCAGGTAGTTGCTCACCTGGGCGAACGCCATCAGGCAGATCATCGCGCCGCAGCACACCGCCAGATTGGTGATGATCGAGAAGCTTTCTCGCCGCAGCACCAGCGGTACGGCCAGGCAGACCGCCAACAGGTTGCCCAATGGCCGAGTCATCCGCTCGTGCAAGTGCAGCACCTGCGAGCGGGCGGTCATTGTGCTGAAGGAAGGATTCCGCAAGCGATCGACCAGATCCCACGAGGATTGATAGCGGTAGGCCGAGGTCATGCCTGAGAGCTGATCGCTGCCGATATCGGTCACGATGAAGAGGTCGTTCGGATCAGCCAGAGGCAGGACGACTTTCTGGCCGGCTGCCGTCAGTCGGAGTTGGCCAAATTCAGGAGTGGCCTGCTTCAGATGCCAGCCCGCGGGCCGCTGCTTCGTTTTGCGATGATAGATCGCATGGTCCGCTCGCAGCGTGATGATCTCCGAGTTGATCTCCGGAGCCGGCAGCAGAAACTCTGGATGCAACAGTTTGTGCTCCGCCAGCATCAGCGCTTCGCCGCTGATTTCGATGTGCGACGAAAAATCCCGTCGGACGTAGACACGCTGAGTGTCCTTCGAGCTGGATCCAATCGGCTTGAGCAGCTCGTCGGCGACCGCAGGCAGCAACAATTCTTGATTGAGTACCAGGAGCAAGTTGACGGCCAGCGTGCCGATCAACATGGGAAACACCAACCGCGCGGCGGGGACTCCGGCCGACAGCATGGGATGCAGCTCGCGGTTTTTGAGCAGCAGCGCAAACACAACCATTGTGGAGATGACCGTCAGGATTGGCCCCACCATCTCGAACATCACCAGCGATTGGTAGCTATAGAACTCGGCCATGCGACCCAGCACGTTCAAGCTGCTGGCACCGCGCGAGCTTTCCTGGAAGGCGTCGATGTTCGTGAAGCCGTCGAACACCACGTACAAGCCCACGGTGGCGACATAGCCAATCCCAAAGACGTGCCAAAACCTGCCTAACAGATAGCGATCAATCGTCGTCACGGCGAATCCATTCTCCGGATCAAGCCGCGAATCCCTGCGGCGGGGCGGGATTACAGGCCAACCGCGAAAAACGGTCAAGGTGGTTCGGAAAGCCTCTCAGACACCCATCTCAATCAGAGGTGTCTGCGTGACATCGAGCACTTGGCCAATCACAGCCGCATGTGGCAGGCCGCGGCAGTAGAGGTCTTCCAGCACGGCGGAGGCCACTTCTGGCCGAACCGCTCCCAGCAGGCCCCCCGATGTTTGAGGATCGAACAACCACGCGGGCGGCGATCCGGAGCAGTGAACTCGGCAACGAAGCTTCTCGTTGTCGGGCTGCAATGTGCTGAGGATGCCGCGCGCGGCGGCGGCTTTGAATCCGGCCAGCACGGGCACAGATGCCAACAACCGTGCCGACACGCGGCTGGCGTCGAGCATCTCCAGCAAGTGACCGGCCAGACCAAAGCCGGTGATGTCCGTGACTGCCCGCGCACCGAACTGAGCAAAGACCGCTGCTGCCGAAGCATTCGCGATCAACATTTGCCCGATCGCTTCGTCTAGTTCTTCGGCCGAGCATTCGCCGTGCATCCACGCGGCCAAGGTGGCTCCGGTGCCGAGTGGCTTCGTCAGGATCAACGTGTCGCCGGGTTTCAGGTTCGACTTGCGGAAGAGTTGATCCTCGTCCGCGTATCCCGTCACGGAAAAACCGAGCGACAGATCGTGCCCCTCCGACGTATGCCCGCCGGTCAGGACCACGCCCAGTTCGTTGAGCGACCGTGTGGCTCCGGCCAACAACTCGCGAAGTTGTCCCGCCTGAATCGGCCCGCGCGCATAGGGCAACGTCGCAATCGCCAGGGCGGAGAACGGCCGAGCATTCATCGCATACACATCGCTAACCGAATGCAGCGCGGCGATCCGGCCGAAGAGATACGGGTCGTCCAAAAACGCTCGGAAGTAATCGACGGTTTGCACCTCGACCAGTTTGTCTGGCGCGATGCCAAACAGATCGGCTCGCACACGATGCACCGCCGCGTCCTCACCCGACCGCGTGCCGAGCAACACGCGCGGATCGTTCGGAATCTCCAATCCGCTCAGCACCGACGAGAGCACATCGCCGCTGACCTTCGCTCCGCAACCACCGCATCGCATGAGGTGGGGTTGGCGATCCATAGTAACCCGACGCGTCAGCGAGGGAGTGTCGTCACCGATCTCAGTTCCTCCCTCGCTGACGCTTCGGGTTACAACGGCAAACGACTCCAGCCACGCGCGATCGATTCGATCTTTCAGCCGCCGCACGAATCCGCCTTTGGTCGCCAACGAGCCATAACTCAGGATCGCCTCGCCATCCGCCGTGTTCATCAGGCAGAGACAATTCCGTTGCGGCTGGAACGGCGTGAGCGGCCGTTCGTGCAAAAACTCACGCACGTTGTCGAACAACACTCGGCCCTGCCGCACCGCATGAACTCCGTTGCGAGGCAACGTCGGCCGAGGTGTGAAGGTCACGCAATCACCCGTCCCGAACACCGCTGGATCGCCGAGCGATTGCAGTGTCTCGCCGACTCGCAGAAAGCCCGATTCGTCAATGCTCAACCCGCTGCTGCGCAAGCAGTCTGGCGGCGCGGCGGGAGTCGCCCACAGCACGCCGTCGCAAGCGATTTCTTCGCCAGAGGAGAGTCGCAACCGATCCGGTCCGCCTCCGACGACACAAGCTTCCAATCGCACAGCCAGGCCCGCATCTCGCAAGCGTTGCTCCATGATTCGAGCCGCACGATCAGGGAAGCTCGGCAACAACTGGCGATTCGATTGCAGCAGCGTGATTCGCACGTCGGCAAGCTTCGCCAACCGCTTCCGAATCGCCAACGACAATTCACACCCACTGACTCCGCCGCCGACCACCGCCAAGTGAAATGGTCGCGGAAATTCACGCAGCAACTTTTCGAGCCGTTCCAAATGCCGCGTGAAAGGACCGAGCGGCCGCATGAAGAACGACCATTCGCCGTTCGCGCACCCCTCCGGTTCGGCCGGCAGCGAACCGATTCCGAGCGACAACACGTCGTAGCTGATCGCCGCACGATCTTCGAGTTGGACCAGTCGTCTTGCCGCATCGACGGCCGTGACTCGCGCCGCCACAAATCGCGCGCCGGCCGATCGGCAGAAGCGGACCAGGTCGAGCGTGATCTCGTCCCAGCGATAGTCCCCCGCGATGTGCCCCGGCACCATCGCCGAATACGGTATCTCGGCGAACTCAGAGACCAACGTCACTGCGACTCCCGGCCACGGCGACATTCGCCAGCGCCGCAAGAACACCAGATGCGCGTTGCCGGCACCGACCAGGACCACATGCTTTTCGATAGGAGCCGCGTCGTTCATGGCACCAACACGATCTTTCCAGCCAGCGTTCCTTGCTTCTGCAACGTGTTCTCTTCCTGCAAGCGATGCGCGGCGGCGGCTTCCGACAGCTTGAACGTGCGGCCGATGAGCGGCTGCCACTTGCCTTGCGTGGCCAGCACGTTGATCGCGTCGGCACACACGCGTTGCTCTTCGGGCGTCGCGTTGAACATCGCGAAGCCGAACAGTCGCAGATCCTTCACATAGAACGCTCCATTGGGGAACTCTGGCCGAGCGTTCCGTCCCGCCATGACGATGATCCGGCCGCGCGGCGACATCAATCCCACCGTGCGATCCAGATTCGTGGGGACTTGAGTCTCGTACCAAACTTGCAAGCCGCCGTTCGCGGACGTGAAGGCTTTGATCTCGTCATCCAACGTGGCCGAGTGGTAATCGAGCACGCAAT
The DNA here is from genome assembly GCA_005778115.1 of Planctomyces sp. Lineage (GTDB taxonomy): Bacteria > Planctomycetota > Planctomycetia > Planctomycetales > Planctomycetaceae > SXKJ01. The sequence goes on from SXKJ01000436.1 coordinate 5,656, forward strand.
CGGCCCCCCAGCTTTCGCACAACGCCTTCTTCTCCGCGTTGCCGACGGTCGCGATGACTTTCGCCCCGACCGCTTTCGCCAAAGGGATCACCGCCGAACCGACGCCCCCTGCCCCGCCGTTGACGAACACGACCTCACCCGGCTTCACCCCTGCATTCAGAAACAGCCCCAGATGCGCGGTGATTCCGGTCAGCGCTCCGGCCGCCGCTTGCTCGTGAGTCAGCGTGGTGGGAGTCGGATACAGCCACTGCTCATCGACCGCCGCGTATTCGGCGAACGAACCGCGGCGACCGAACAGGCTTTGATTGCTCCCCCAAACTCGATCGCCGACTTTGAATCGAGTCACCTGTGAACCGACCTGCTCGACCGTTCCCGCCAAGTCGCAGCCGATGATGTAGGGGAACGTTGTCGCGACCTTAATCATGCCGCTGCGGATGTAGGTGTCGATCGGATTGACCGAGACCGCTCCGACTTTGACCAAGACTTCGCTCGGTCCAGGCTCCGGAATCGGCAGATCGCCGTACTCGATGACATCGGGAGTTCCTGTTTGACGAATGAACGCAGCTTTCATGGTGAGTCCTCAAGGTCGCAATTGGCGAGCGGGGCGGCGTCAGCCCCCGGTGATTGCGACGTACCCAGTAGACCGGGGGGCTGACGCCGCCC
>SXKJ01000437.1 GCA_005778115.1 Planctomyces sp.
AACGGTAGCATCAGGATTTGAAGCGGTGTTGCAAGCCACAAGCATAGTACGGGGTGTGTCGGGTACTACCACCATAGGCAGGGATATTCATCTCAGGCGGGTAAGCGGGTTTTCTCCTTTTGGAAACATTACTGAAACCAGCCAAACAGAACTGGATGCGTTTTGCCAAAATACCAGTGATGGGTATAAAGCCAACCGTGCTTTGAGTAAGTGGGGGGAGCCTGAACCCGATATTGATGAACTCGGGCGAAGGGGAAATCCGCAAAGCCATCATCGACGCCGATCTGGTCGACTGCATGGTCGCCCTGCCGGGCCAGCTCTTTTACAGCACGCAGATTCCCGTCTGCCTGTGGTTCCTGACGCGGAGCAAGACCGACGGCAAGCGGCGGCACCGTAAGGGCGAGACGCTGTTCATCGACGCCCGCAAGCTCGGCACGCTGATCGACCGAGTGCATCGCGAACTGACCGACGCCGACATCGCCCGCATCGCCGACACCTATCATTCGTGGCGCGGTGACAAGTCCCTCGCCCCTCAACCCTCGTCCCTCACTCCTTACTCCGACCTCCCCGGCTTCTGCAAATCGGCCAAGACCGCCGAGATCGCTGAGCACGGCTACGTGCTGACTCCGGGCCGCTACGTCGGCGCGGAAGAGGTCGAGGACGACGCCGAGCCGTTCGCGGACAAGATGCAGCGGCTCGTGTCCGAGTTGAACTCGCAGTTCGCCGAATCCGCCAAGCTGGAAGCCGCCATCAAGGCGAACCTGGAGGGCTTGGGATATGGCAGATGACTGGGGCATCGTCAGCCTCGAAGAAATCGCTGCATCCGATGGCCGCCGCGCCTTCGCAATGGGGCCGTTTGGTTCAAACATCAAGAGCGAGAACTATCAGCCAAACGGGGTGCCGGTCATTCGCGGCGTGAATCTGTTGCTAACCGGATTCTCTGCCGATGACTTGGTGTTTCTGTCTGAAGAGAAGGCAGCGGACCTGCAAAGCTCTCAGGCGTTTCCGGACGATCTTGTATTTGTTGCGCAAGGAACCGTTGGCCGCGTCGGCGTCATTCCGCGTAAAGCACGCTTTGCGAAAGTAGTGCTGTCGCAGAATCTGATGAAGTTTACTTGCGATCGCGCCAAAGCCGATCCTCGCTTTGTCTACTACTTCTTTACGTCGCGCGAGGGTCAACATGAAATTCGCTCCCACGTGAACCCAACGGGGGTGCCATGTATTAGTCGGCCTCTTTCTTCACTCAAGGGATTCCAGATTCCGCTGCCGCCCCTCGCCGAGCAGCGAGCGATCGCGAACATCCTGGGCGGGCTGGACGACAAGATCGAGTTGAACCGGCGGATGAATGAGACGCTGGAGGGTCTGGCGCGGGCGATCTTCCAGAGTTGGTTCGTCGATTTCGACCCGGTCCGCGCCCAGCGAGACGGTCTCCCCCCGCCCGCCCTCTCCCCCTCCACCGCCGCCCTCTTCCCCGACAGCTTCGAGGATGTTGACAGTGTGTCCCTTCCAAGTGGCTGGACAATTAAACGACTTGGTGACGTTGCAGATTTGAGTTGGGGCGACACGAACGTCACCAAGAGTGCGTATGCCGAAACGGGATACACGGCCTTTAGCGCGGCTGGCCCGGACGGTTTTCTTTCCTACTTCGATTTTGACCGCACCGGCGTCGTTGTCAGCGCCATCGGTGCCAACGCAGGTGTGACTTGGCTCGCACGAGGGAAGTGGTCCTGCATCAAGAACACGATCCGCCTTTGGGCTACCGATCCTTCACTATCAACCGCGTACCTCTACTTTCTGACACGCGGCGACAACATTTGGCCGTTGCGTGGGTCGGCTCAGCTTTTCATATCGCAAACCGACGCGCGGAATCTTCGCATCCTTTGCCCAGCTAATGGAATCGCGCAGGTATTTGGTGAGCTTGTTGAACCGTTGTTCGCACAGATCGACAAGAATCAACGCGAGTCGTCCGCCCTCGCCGCGATCCGCGACGCGCTGCTTCCGAAACTGCTGTCGGGCGAGATTCGCGTGGCCGAGGCCGAACGGCTGGTGGAGGACGCCGGATGACCAACGTCTGCCGCATCGACTCCCGTTCTGAAATCCGACCGAGCGCGTTCTTCAAAGAGGTGCTGTGATGGCCGAGTCGTTCAACATCTATCTCGACGAAAGTTGCCACTTGGAACATGACAACATCCCGGTCATGGTTTTGGGGGCTGTCTGGTGCCCAACCGAGAAGGTGCCCGGAATCTCGCGACGCATTCAGGAGATCAAGGCCGAACACAAGCTGTCGCCCGAATGTGAAATCAAATGGACCAAGGTGTCACCCTCCAAGTTGTCCTTCTTTCGCGAAGTCTTGGATTACTTCTTCGACGACGACGACCTGCATTTTCGGGCTGTTCTCATCCCGAACAAGGGGCTGCTCGACCACGGACGGCATCAACAAGACCACGATCAGTGGTACTACAAGATGTGCTTCACGTTGCTGGAGCCGATCATCGACCCGCGAGAGAGGCATCACATCTACCTCGACATCAAAGACACTCGTGGCGAACCCAAGCGGCGGAAGCTCGAAGAAGTGCTCCGGAATAGTCGCTTCGACTCAGCCGGAAAGATCATCCAACGAGTGCAGCAGATTCGCTCCCACGAGTCTCCCGTGCTGCAACTCACCGACTTGCTGGCCGGGGCAGTTGGGTATCACGCGCGTGGATTGACAACGAGCACCGCCAAACAGCAATTGATCCAGCGCATTGAACGCCGAGCAGGCCGACGATTGGGCCAGACGACTTGGCTTCGCGAGTCAAAGTTCAACCTGCTGCGGTGGCAGGCGGCGGGGGGCGAATGATGTCCGACCCCGTTTGGCTTCCCCAGTTGATCCAACTCTCCGAGCATGGCGGGAATTGGGCTGCATTCATCAACGCCGTTTATCAGAGATTCGACAACGACTTTGTCGCATCGCAACCGCGCTTTGACGGCAAATGGGTCCGTTGTCGCCGTGATCCAATCTTCGACGGCAAGTATGCCGGATTCTGGCATTGCGTTTCCAAAGGATCGGCCGAAGACAGTCGCACTCCAGACCTTCGACGGTGCGAACGGATCGGCTGGGTCCGACCGATCATCGAACACAGCGGCGATCCATTGGTGAGCGTGTGGAGCAATCAACGTGGCGACGACATCCGCCGTTTGTTTTGGTTTCGCGAGGAATTCCTGGTCGTGCTGGCGGAACGGACTCGCGCACGAGACGGTTTCCAGTACATGCAACTGGTAACGGCTTACTGCACTGCGGAAGAACATCGACGCAAGAAACTGCGAGAAGAGCGGGACAATTGGAAGTCCTGAAACGGCTGACGCCGCACCCTTGCGGGCACGGCGTCGGTACTCCTTCTACAACATGGTAGATGAGCTGCAACCACTATCGGACTCGATGGTGCGAAATTCAAGTTTCTAAAAGTGAGTTTGTCAAAATCTACGTAAATCCCCGAAAATCTGCTGGGTCGAGCGATCGGGAAAGTCGTGTGGATCAGAAAACCTGTCAATGCGAGGTTCCATGACGACCGCAACCAAGGCATACATCTTTGAATGCAGCAGCAACACGTACCTCGACTGCGTGGAAAAGAGTTTGTTCGGCTCCAACAAACCCTGGCCGCTGGAGATCAAGGCGGGCGACTACTGCCTGCTGCACCATTACGAAATCGGCGGCCTGCTGGGACTGTGGCAGGCGACCTGCGACGGCGGTCGAAATCTGGTCCCCAAAATCTGGGGCGGCAAATTCCCGTTTCAGGTGCGCGTGAAACTGTTGCTCCCCAAGCCGACCGAAGTGCCGCAGAAACTCCTCTTCGACCGGGGCATCAATCCCGCTGTCGGACGCTTCGACAACTGCATCGATGACTATTTGGCCGAAGACTTGATTCAATCGCTGCTCGGCGATGTCTCATGAGGCCAGAAAATGACACTCACCAATGATCGACACGACCAACCACCGCGTTTTCCATTTCACAACCTTGGAGATGACCAACATGATGTTCACTCGCAGTGCCCCTCTTCGTTTTCGCTGGCTGCTCATGCCATTGCTTCTGCTGAGCGCGTCGCTCATCCCAAAGCTGGCATGGGCTGATCCGCCCCCTCGCCAAGAATGGGCGCGACTCTTCGGCACGGCGGCCGATGACAAGGCCAATTGCATTGCAGTCAGCCGGTCAGGTCAGGTTTACGCCACAGGATCTAGTGAATCGGTAAATGGCCACAAAAGTCTTTTCTTGGCGAAATTCCACAATTACGCCGTCCTCGATTGGCTCCAACAATGGCGCGGGGACTTCGCGTTTAGAGTCGCCGTCGACAATTGTGAGTTCGTATCAGTGGCGACTACCAATTATGAAAACTCCTATTTCTACTGTCCGGTTTAGGTTCTTAGCTGGTTCTTGAGTGGTGGAAGGAGATTACGAGATTCGTAGCGTGAAGCACGGGCGAGTTCGTTTCGTTGGAGCCAACGTTGTGTGGTGGCAACGTTGTGTGGTGGCAGCGGTGTG
>SXKJ01000438.1 GCA_005778115.1 Planctomyces sp.
CCGATGAGGCCGCTTGATCCGAGCTTGAGCGGCCGACACTTCATTTTGTGAGTTGGATTCATTCATGTCAGAACTTATAGCGCCCAAAAAACTTTCTTGAAGTTCGGCTTCTAAAAAATCACAGCCTCTTCGGGTTAGTTGCCGCCAAAGAGGAAAACCAATGACCCATCCACTGACGCGCCGCCGCTTCTTGCACACATCGCTTGGTTCGGCGGGACTCGCGCTCTGCGGCCAGCATTTCACCCCCACTCTATTCGCCGATGACAAGCCGCGAGCGAAGCTGCCCGTCGCTGGTGTCGTCACGGTCTATTACAAGAACTCACATGCCGACGTCATCATCGGCAAAGTGCTCGAAGGCTGGGCCCAGGACGGCGGACTCGGACCGGACTTGAAGCTGGTGTCGCTCTATGTCGATCAAGTGGGGGACAACGATCTCAGTGTGCCGCTCGCGAAGAAGCATGGGTTCGTAACGACAAAGACAATCCACGAAGCGCTCACACTGGGTGGCGACTCACTGGCAGTCGCCGGTGTGCTCTCGATCGGCGAGCATGGCAGATATCCGACCGTGCCAGGAACCGATCAAGTCATGTTTCCCCGTCGTCGGTTCTTCGATGAGATCGCGGCCACGTTCAAGCAGTGCAAAAAAGTTGTCCCGGTCTTCAGCGACAAGCACCTGTCGTACGCCTGGAGCGACGCGAAGCACATGTTCGACACGGCTCGCGAACTGCGCATCCCATTTATGGCCGGCTCGTCGGTGCCGGTCATGTGGCGGAATCCCTCCGCGACGATCCCCATCGGTTCGGAAGTGACTGAAGCAATCGCCTTGGGCTACGGTGGGCTCGAGCACTACGGGTTTCATTCTCTGGAAGGAATGCAATGCCTGATGGAACGCCGCAAAGGAGGCGAGACCGGCGTGAAGTCCGTGCAGTCCGTCCAAGGGGACGAGATCTGGCAAGCAGAGAAAGAAGGTCGCTGGTCGAAGGCACTTTTCGACGCGGTCGTTGAGCACTCGCCGACACCGTACAACGGAACAAAGCCACGTCCCAAGGAGATGGCCAAGGACGCGGTCTTCTATCTCATCGAATACCGCGACGGCACGAAAGCCACGATCGCGATGGGGACCGGCTTCTCACATGAGTTCGCGTGCGGAGTCTCGATCCGAGGCCAAGCAAGGCCGTTCGCCGTCACGTTCTTGCCAGAAGAGAATCCGCCGTTCCGGCACTTTGAACATCTCTTGCGCGCTGCCGAGCACATGTTTCACACGGGCCAGCCCGCTTATCCGGTCGAACGAACGCTGCTGACGACGGGCATTCTCGATGTTGCGCTGCACAGCTTGGCCGACAAAAACCGCCGCATGGAAACACCGGAACTGGCCGTGGCCTATCAGCCGGCAGACTGGCCCTTTGCCAAAGGCAGCCCGACTGTGCCGTAGCGCGCTGCAAAGGCTCCCGACACCTTCTCGTTCACAATCACCGACTCATCATTTCGGTGCGGCGACGGGCGTGAATTGCGGACGCGGCGGATTCTCGCGCGCGACATCGGGCGTGTCAGAATCCGTCTGCGGCACCGCGAGTCGAATTGCTCGCAAGTGTTCGAAGGGATCGGCCACTCCCAGACGCAGAAGCGGCGCGGTGTTCGGTGCGGCCAAGGGGACTGCAACGGTGATGAGCTGATGCGTGCTCATCGCGGTCGGATCGTCAGCGACTCGCGTAGGTGGTTCACTCGACCGTTGAAAGCGGTCGAGCGCATGCGCCTTCCACGGATCGGCCGCCAGCAGAAACGCATTCCCGGTGACGGCTTGCCGAGGCGACGCCGGACGGACGGGATCGGATTCCGAAGCGAGTGCCGGGACATCAACGACAGGCCGTCGCCAATCCGCAGGCAAGCGTTCTGTCGACAGTGCGGTTGGCGAACCCGGAAAGGCTCCGACCGGCAGAGACCAGAGATGCGGGGGGACTTTGTCTGCACCGGCCGGACGACGCATGGCAGGCTGCTCGGTCATCGGCAGAGGCGGAATCGCAAACTGCTGCGGAGGGACCAGTCGCTCGGACAGGAGTTGAGCACTCGCCGTCGAGGAAGTCATTCCCAGTGCAATGAGCGTCACGGCGATCAGGCGAAGATGGAACATGGGATTCCTTCTTTGTCTTGAACAGAAGGTCGCAAAGATCGCGAAGAATTTTTCATAGGCGAGCGGGGCGGCGTCAGCCCCCCGGTCTATGACCGACGAACCGGGGGGCTAACGCCGCCCCGCTCGCCGAGATTCTTTGCGTCCTTCTGTTCAAAAAATGGACTAGGGACCATTCGTCAGGGAACTTGAATCACGAGCAACACATCCGTGCCGACTTCCGGCAAGACCTTGGTATTCGTATCGAGCTTGATAAGCGGCTCGTCTTTCATCGTGAGGTTGGTCTGAAAGACCGTCTCGTCGGTGACCGGGAAGATGGCGATCAGCGTGCCGGTGGAGTCGGCTCCGTAAACCTTGTCCGGCTTGTTGGGATCGGGCTGCTTGCTGATCGAGCCGGTGAAGGTCCACTTCAAGTTGGGCATCGTCTTGCCCGTCTTGCGATCGACGAGGACTTTCTCGATCGGCAATCGTTTGGCCAATCCGCCCGCACCGGGCAACTCAATGAAGATTTTCACTTCGGGTCCGGCGGCCTCGGCACCTTCGCCCTTAGCCGGCTTCCCTGGCTTCAGCCCCAAGCTTTCGAGAGCCTTGTGGATGTCGCTCGGCTTGGCATCAAAGGTGACGACCGTTTCGTGTGCCTTCTGCCCCTTCGGTGCCGCCAGCGAGGCGATGACCTCAATCGGATAGACCTCATTGAGATTCGGCAGCTTGCGCGGAGCGATCTTGCATGCCAGCGTGACCGTCTTCTTGTCTTTGTCGATCTTGATCGCCTCGCCTGGCTTGTCCTGAGCCGACAACGGCATCGCGAACCACACGGCCACCACCAAACCAATTTGCAATTTGCAATTTGCAATTTGCATTTTGCAATCTCCTCTCAGGTTGCAGGTTCGGGGTCGGGTGTTCGGTTTTTCGGAATTGGCGGGATTGGGCGTCGTTTGCAATCTCCGCTTTCTTCCCGCCAATTCCGAAAAACCGAACACCCGACCCCTCGTTACTTTTCTCCAATGCACACGACGGCTGTGTTGGCTTTCCCGCCGGCTTCCAAAGCACATGTCGCCACGAACAACCGTCCGCTCGCGACGATCGGTCCGCCGTAAACCATGCCCGGCGACTTCACCGTGGCATCAGTCCCCAGCGAGAGTTTCCAGCGCAGTGCCCCATCCGTCAGGCCAATCGCTCGCACGACGGCTTTGAGATCTGCCAGATAGACCACGTCGCCAGCGATCGCTGCGCTGGCGAAGAACGGAGCACCGCCATCGACGGTCCATTTCTCATTGCCGGTGGCGACATCGACCGCTCGGACTTTGCCATCCGTCGCCGTGAAGACCGCGATCTGATCCTTCACCGCAATCGCCGAGACGATGCCAGCGGCAAACGCTCGTCGCCATTTCACGGAGCCATCCGCGAGCGACACCGCCACGACTTCGCCCTGACCACTGGCGATCTCCTTCGGTTCGAGTCGCACGCTGCTGCACCCGATCAGCACGATATCACCCGCGACCGTCGGCCCGGCCCACGGATTGAACGTCAGCGGCGTCTTCCACTGCACTCCGCCATCGCCGAGCTTCACCGAGCAGATCGCACGCTCACCGGTCTTCTCGGAATCAAGGAACGCAGTCGCCACGAGCACTCGATCACCGACCGCCGCCACCGGCGCATCAACATGCCACTTGCCTGCTCCGGCTTGCCACACGAGCTTCGGTTTGGGTTTCGGCAGCGAGTCCTCGCTGGGAGCGATCGCGAAGTCGGGATCGGTCTTCTTCTCTTGCTCGTACTTCGCGAGCAGTTCCTTCCATTTCTTATCGAGCGCCGCCTGAGCCGACGCAGCATCGACGTCCTTGCCGTCCAACTCCAAACGAGAGGGATCGACACACAACACACCCGCGTTGCCGCCACCGATCAACACTTTGCCGTTGACGATGCTCGGCGAACCTTCGAGATGCACCAACTGACCTGGCACCGGCAACTGCCACAGCGGCAATCCCGTATCGAGCCGCACTCCATGCAACGTCGCCCCGTCGGTTTGGTGCATACCATCACCGAACACAACGACGTTGCCGACCACCGCCGGAGCACACACAGTCGGCAACTTGAGATACGGTACCGACTTCGCCCACCGCACGCGCTGCTTGGGAGCGGCCTCGGTGCTCAGCGCCTGGAAGATCGAAGTATTGAACGCGGCCAGCGCCGACACAAACACGCTGTCTCCGGCCGCCACCGGAGCGGCGATGTAATGATCGCTCGACTTGTGGACCCACAGCACCTTGCCGGAAGTTGGTCCCGGTTGCCCATCGACACAACCTGTCCGCGCGACGTTGCCGCGGTTCGTTGGCCAGTCGGCGGCGATTGATGAGGAGTTCGTGATCGCGAGCCACATGACGACGCCAGCGAACATCGTCCGGCGAAGACAGTGCAAAGTGCAAAGTGCAGAGTGCAAAGTGAAGAGTGTCCCAAACAAGCGAATGCCCGTCACTTTGCACTTGGCACTGTCAGATTCTTGAAAAAAGAGTCGGCTCATGGTTGTGAGATGTCTCGATCGTTTCGCGAGTTAATTATCTGGCACTCACTTGCCCCACCGCCGCGGGTGTGGGACGTCCCAGCAAGACGGTTGATTCTTGCCCTTCGTTATTCAGCAGCAGGTCCGAAGCGCCGTCTGCGTTGATGTCAGCGACCGCCAAGCCGCGCGTGTTGAAGATCTGTTGCGAGAGGCCGACTTCGTCCGTCGCATCCACGAACTTCCCTTGGCCGCTGTTGCGGAAATAGCGGTTGGAGCCTTTCAGGCAACCGATCACCAAATCGACTTTGCCATCTTTGTTGAAATCGACCGCCGCCGCGCTGACTGCGTTCCCCATCGGCTGAGCCACAGCGCCGCACTGAGCCGTGATGTCGGCGAAGCGACCGGCGCGATACGCGAAGACTCGGCAGGCACCCGACTGCGGCACGAACAGATCGAGTTGCCCGTCGCCATCCAGATCGGCAAAGACCGGCCGCACTTTGCCGGCTTGAAATTGAATTGCCGGGTCTTTGGTTTCCACGAAGCCTTGGGCCGTGCTGAACGCGAACAAGCCCGTACCGGCGCTATAAAGAAAATCGGAGCGGCCGTCTCCGTTCCAATCGGCGACGGCGAGATGATCTCCCTTGTGCTGCCCACCGACTCCGTCCGGTCCCAGCTTGGCGGCGACCGTGGCATCTTCAAAGCCCGCGCCGGTGTTTCGATACAGACGTAGGCCGAGGAATCCATTTGCCAGCAAAATGTCGGGCCGTTTGTCGCCGTCGTAATCGAGCCACGCCGCCGCCGTGACGTTGTAATACGGTTCCTTCGGCAAGATGGGAGTGTCGTCCTTGAAGGCGGCTCCTTGATTGGTCAGCAGCTTTGGTCCCGTCGAAGTCGCGAGCAACAAGTCCGGTCTGCCATCGGCATTGAAGTCGGCCCAGTCGGCCGCGCGAGCTCCACCGGAATGCGGCAGAGGCAGTTCGCTGAGTGCTGGGCCATCCATCTTCAGGAGAGTGACTCGGCCCGATCCGTAGAAACAGAAATCCGGCTTGCCGTTGCCATCGACGTCCGCCACCGCGACCCCTTGAGCCTCCGGGCCGACTGAGGTGACACCCGCGACATGCGTAAAGCCGGGCATTCCGGCGATCGAGCGGAAGTCATCGCCGCCCCAGCCCGCGAAGTCGCGCTGCGGGTTGTAGTCCTGCAACTTGAGGCTGGCTTTCATCCGTTGAATCTTGGCCGTGCGAAGCTGCAAGGCCATCTTGTCTCCATCGACCATGCAGGGGACGACGACCTCTTGGCCCGCCAGCATCGACTGCACGATGCCAATCAACTTGTCCGAGGTGCCGGCATAGCTGCGAAGCAAATACGGCTCGCCGTGGCTCATGTTCCACCACTCGCCACCGGCGTAGGCTTGATACCAATAGTTGCCGATGCAGGTCTCACTGGCTCCGCCGTTATTGAAGAAGACGGCCGTCTTGCCCGGCTCGGCCCACTCCATGATCGCTTTCCATTCGCGTTCATGAAATCCGGCACGGGCGATGTTGTGCTTGACCGTCTCGCCGGGAAGCGTCCCCTTCACGTCTTGCACCTTGCGGAACAGGATCAGGTTTTTCTCTTTATCAACCTTCTCCACGCGCAGCACCGAGATCGACGTGGCTTCCTGAACCACTCGACCGAGCGTGTAGGCTTGCTCGATGTAGGCGAGAGCGATGCTTCCACCGCTGAGGATGGCAACCAAGATCAAGCACGAGGTCACACGTCGATTTGGCATTTCAACCCCCAATCCAATTCCGGAATCCCGCCCGTTCCTCGGTACTGCAAACGTTTGAAACCAATGCGTGAGAAGAAGATTTTCAGCCACGGATGAAACACAGACCAAACACGGATTAGTAAAGAGTGTCCGAAAGGATCATGACGGTGAATGTCACTCATCTCTCGTTTGTCTGGTTTTGTTTGATCCGTGTTCCCTCCGTGTTTGATCCGTGGCCAGAATCTTTTGTGTTGCGGAGAGGTCGGACAATCTGAATTCACTCGTCCTAATCTCGCTTGGCCAGCGGCAAACCAGCCAGTCGTTGTTCGGCCATCTTGGACCATTCGGTGTTGGGATAATCCTTGCGGACCTTCTCCAGCAGCCGAGCGGCTTGTTCGGGTTGCTTCATTTCGAGAAACACGCGCGACGCCTCTATCAGCGCGACCGCGCTCCATTCGGGATAGTCGTAGGTAAACGGCACGACGAGCAGCGCGTTGGCCGCTTCGGGGAGTCGTTTCTGTTCGAGGCGACACAACGCCGATTGATACTGCGCCTTCGCGGCGATCTCGGCCGCCGTTTCTTTGATGACTTCTTGATAGGCGTTGACCGCGTTGTCGAACTGTTTTTGGTTCTGCCACGCCCAGCCGACTCCGTAGCGAGCCTCCTGTCGCCAGACGCTTTGCGGGAAGCGTTGCAGCAAAACCTCGTGAGTCTGCCGGCTTTGATCCCATTGCGTGGCGAGTGCGAAGGCGTGACCCAAACGGAGCAGCACGCGATCGCTCAGACCGGTGAGGTTCTGCAACGGTCCTTGATCGCGGAACGGCAGCCAAAGTTCGATCGCCTTCGCCCAGGCTTTGAGTTGCATCTGGCATTCCCCCGCGCGAGCACGCGCCTCCGGAGCCAGCGGGCTCTTTGGGTCAGCCAACACGGCTGAGAACTGCGAGAACGCATTCGCGTGATCCTTCTTCGCGACGAGGCAGACGCCCAGCCGCAGATGCAATCGCTCTTCGACATCCGGTGCGGGTTCAAGATTCAGAGCCTCGTTCAGCAACGCGATTGCCGGATCGAGTTCTTCGCGCCGAGCGTGCATCTCGGCGAGTTCCAGGCGTGACGTGATCGCCAGCGGCGAGTCTGAGTTCGCGGTGATCACCGCTTTGTACTGATCGCGGCCGAGTTTCTCCGACGGCTGCAACGGGATCGCTGTGATCGGGAACTGCGGGACTTTCGCGTTGACGACGCCGACCAAGCCGGCCGGTTGTTTCGCGGCCTCTTCCTTTTGTTTCTTGACCGCGTCCTCGACTAGCTTCGCGGGAGCTGCATCGACCTCGACATCGCCGACCCACTGCGCACACCACGCGGCTTCGTAGAGCATCCGCTGATGAATCTCGGAGCCGACCGCTTTCGGCCCCAACGCTCCAGCTTGAGCGATGAAGTAAGTGGCGGTCTCGGAAAGTTGCTTGATGCTCTCGGCGATTTGCTGATTTGCGGCGGTGAGTTCTTCCGGTTTGGCGTCCTTCTTGACCAACATCAGTCGCGCGGCGGCCAGCTTCGGAGCGAACTCTTCGCGGCGACATTGACCCGCTCGCCATGTGGCGTCGGCCGCTTCAGGACTCGCTCCGTATTTCTGCTTCAAGCTCTCGAACTGCGTGCGCGCTTCGTTGAGCTTCGCGACGTCCAACTTCGCCGGGTCTTTGTAAGCCAACTCTTTGATGGCCAGCGCGTGGTGGTAGTGCAGCAGCGGAGCCCAGGCGGCTCGTGTCGGGTCGGCGACCAGCGCGGCTTCGTAGTTGGTCCGAGCTTCCTGCAATGCAGCGGCAGCTTCGGTCGATTTGTTCTGTGCTCGCAGCAGCGTCGCTTGTCGCAGGTACGCCAGCGGCGCAACCTGGGCTTGTTTGAACGGATCGGCTTTGAACCGATTCAGTTCATTGATCGCACCGTTGACGTCGTTCTGCTCGACCATGCAGTTCGCGCGTTCGAGCGACGCGGTTGGCGCGGAGGGACTCGCCGCGTATTGCGCATTGATTCTCTCAAACGCTTGCCGAGCGGCAGTCAGGCGCTCGTTGCGTTCCTTCGGCTCGGCAATCTGTGCCGCGACTCGTTGATAGCAGTAGCCGAGCTTCAGCAGCGCATCGGGAGTTTGCGGGGCGGTCTTGGCCGGATCGTTCCCTTGGCCGCTGACGTAATTCTCCAGCGACTTGATCGCCGAGGTCAGCACCTCCAGTTGCCGGCCGGCCGCGAGAGCGTCGGTGGTGTCGGTCGGCATCGCGCGGAGCAAACAATCGGCGAGGTAGTACGGAACAACGGCCAGCTCGCCCGATTGATCGGCTTGCGGGACCGCGGTCAGCGTCTTCAACGCGGCCGGATAATCGCCGAGCCGATATTGGCTCAGCCCCAATCGACCGCGCGACAGCGCGGCGTAGACGAACTCCGGATGCTTATCCAGCACGAGTTGATACCGCTTAACCGCCTCACCGAACCACTTCGGGATGTCTGGGTTCTTGCTGGCCGGGTTGTTCGGTTCGATCGCGGCGGCGCGGACGTAAGCGTTCTCCGCCGAGCGAAACAACACGGCCGGCAGCAGCGTGCTCTTCGGATACGTCTGAGCAAACTGCGCGCAGACTTGATCGGACACATCGAACTGAGCCGCGAAGTGCAGCGAGGTCGCTCGGCGTTGCAGGAATTGCTCGGCACGATCGGGAGCGTGATTTTCTTTTGTCGCCGTTTCGTAGGTCGCGGCGGCTTGTGGGTACTGCTTGGCCAACTGCTGATAGTCGCCGAGGTCGAGCAAGATTTCCGCTCGACGCAGCTTGGCCTCCGGATCGGCCGCGATCTGCTGATTCGCCTTGTCGGCCGCTTGAGTCAGCGTGCCGATCGCCGTCGCCAGCGCTTGGGCATACGGGGCCGGCTGAGTTGGATCGGCCGCTCCAAACTGAGCACGTCCCAGCCACAGCAACGCGCGGTCACTCAATTGCGGATGTGCGGTGAGCGGTTGCAACAACGCGATCGCCGGAGCGAATCCACGCAGTTCGACCTGACACATCCCGGCTCGGAGTTGAGCTTCCGGTAGCAGCGGCGACTGCGGGTACTTTTGATTGAACTCGGTGAAACGAGTCAGTGCCTCGCCCGTCTTCTTCTGCTCGTACAACAACACGCCCCAATAAAAACTGGCGCGGCTGACGTAGTCGGGGGGTGATTTGATCAACGCTTCCAGCCGAGCTTTTTCCTCCGGCTGATTCGCGAAGGCGGCTTGGTTTTGCAGAGCCTTCTGCGAATCCACCTTCTGCTTGTCGTAGCCTTTGACGACCGCATCGTAGAGGGCGGTCGCTTCTTCTCGTTCCTCCGCGATGTGATGCACGCGGGCGAGCAGATACTGCGTGTGAACTCCAAACACCGGATCGGTGAACGGCACAAGCTGAGTCAGCGAGCGGCCGGCCGTGATGAAATCTTTCAGCAAGAAGCTCGCGTGACCGTGCAAGTACAACATCTGCGGCCGGTACTTGCTCTTGGTGAGCGTCGCGTCGGCCAGCAGCGGAGTCAGCAGATCGCTGGCCTCTTTGTTCTTCTCAATTCGCAGCAGCATCTCGGCCTGATCGCACCGCGCCCGATTGGCCCATTCCAAATCGACAGCCAACTCGTTCGCGGCCGGCGGCGGAGCCGTCTTGGCGCGTGCCAGGAACGCGGTGATCGTTTCGCTGAATCGCTGATTCGCCTGCGTGAATTGATCCTTCGCCGTGTTGCGATGCTGCGCCGCTTCATTCGGCTTCGCGACTGCTTGAGCCAGCGCGTCATGCCCCTGTCCGCGATAGGCCAACGCGAGGTAGTACAACGCCAACGGCCGATCGGGAAACTCCTGCACGCCGACCACTTGGTTGAGCGTTTCGATCGCGACCTTGAAGTCCTTCTGCGGCTGCTCCAGCAAGCTCAACGCCAAGCCGTACCGAGCCAGCGTCACGTCCTTCTGGTTGCCGTGAGTCTTCAGGTACTCGCGATACCGCTCGACCGCGACCGGGAATTGCTTCTCGTTGTACGCCTTGTTGGCGGCGTTGATCACCTGAGCCGCAAGTTCTTCCGGCTTGAGCGTTGTGTTCTGCGCCGAGCAGGGTGGCTGGAGCAAGGCCGCTCCGATCAGTGCGAGTCCCAGAAGAACGATTCGACAGACTGGCGTAGGATGGCCCCCCTCGGCCGTCCAGCGTTGTGTCACTCTCAAGCAGGGACGGCCGGGGGCGGCCATCCTACGCACGGACCGAGCCAATTGAATGCAGAGCATCGCAAGTCTCCGGGGTCAAAAGTCGTCACGTCGAGGAATCGGCGAGCAGTATGGGACGGTCGGTTTCGCGGCGTCAATCACCGGCGCTGTCAAACTAACCCGAAGCATCAGCGAGGGCGAACGCTTCACCGACTTGATTTGCAGCGGAACGTTTTGGAGCCTTCGCCCTCGCTGACGCTTTTTAGAAGTTGCGCACTTTTGGACTGCGGTGACTTGTCACCGCTTTGTGATTGCGGCGGAGGCGCTTTTTTGACACGACCGAAAAGTCGCTCCGCGACGATGAAAAGCGGTGACAAGTCACCGCAGTCCAAAGAAACAGGAGACTCGTTATGCAGCGTAGGAAATGGACCACGGTCAGTGTGACTGCGTTGATCGTCGCGCTGCTGCTGACTCACGAGGCGATCGCGTTCATCCAAAAGCTATTCCCGTTGCAGGAGTTCATCGACGACAGCGACTTCCTCTTCACAGCCAAGGTGGAGAAGGTCGATCCCGCGAAACCCTCCGCCGTTCTGGTGCTGGGCGAGCATCTCAAAGGCAAAGCGCCGTTCTCACGCATCCCGATCAATCTGACCGGTGACAAGCAAAAGCACACGCCGCAACTCTTGAAGCGCATCGCCCCCGACCTGCCGTTGGTAGTCGGAGTCAAAAAGCAGGACGACGGCAAATTCATGCTGCTGGCCTTCACGAACGGCACGTGGTTCCAAGTGCTCGGCCAAACCGACGGCGACCAAACCCGCTGGGCCTTCACCCACTGCGAGATCTACTTGCGACGCACCTTCAAAGGAACCACCGCCGAGCTACAGCAGACCGTGACCGACGTCCTCGCCGGCAAAGCCAAGGCTCCGCCGCCGAATCCCAAAGAGCCTCCCGGTTTCGGCCCACCCTTCGAACCACCTGCGGACGCCAAGAAGCTGGATTGATCCAAACTCCGCCGGGCGACCGAATACCACGGAGCTCGCTGCCACCGGTACCGCCGACCTCGTCGCCGGAGATTCGCGCACGCTCGACAAAGACTCGTGGACCTTGAAAACCTACCTGGATTGCGATTGCGGTCGCGGCATCAACGCGCCGAGCGCGCGTGACCATTTTGAAGCCAAGCGTTCCCTCTCTTCGTGAGGACCGCAGCCCTGAAAGTCGTTGAAATGCAAGCGTTGATTGAGTTGCTCGACGGAATCGGTCAGCGGCAGTTCGAGTAAACCGGTGAGCCGAAAGCAAAGCACCCCGGCCGAGCAAACTCGGCGCGGGGTGCAGAGGGTTGGACCTATCGTGCAAAAGCCTTACTGTGACCAGGAGGCAATCGCCGCTCGGATACAACGGAACAGATTGAATCTCGCTCCGACGGCGGCGTCAAGGAGTCACGACAATGACGCAGGTTCGAGGCCAGAACAAACAACAAACGCCGCTGTCAGAAAACAGTGGTCCGTACATTCTCGGTTTGGACATCGGCACGACCTCGGTCGGTTGGGCGGTGATCGACTCGCGGAATAACAAGCCGGTCGGGCTACGACAGGCCGGTGTCCGCATTTTTGAAGCCGGTGTTGAGGGCGATATCGAAAGTGGACGCGATGCGTCGCGTGCAGCGGGACGACGGAATGCACGGTTGCAACGGCGGCAGACGTGGCGACGAGCGGATCGGTTGCGTCGCACGTTTGTCGAATTGCAGCGACACGGTTTGTTGCCGGACGGAGCATTCGATTCAGCAGCCCGTCACGAGTTGCTGTTGAAGCTGGATGCCGAGTTGAAGGTGAAGCACGTTCCGAAAGATGACGAACGGGCCGCGCAGTTACTGCCGTATCTGTTGAGATCGAAGGGCGTGATCGAGCCGCTCACGTTGCTGGAGTTCGGACGGGCGTTGTTTCATCTCGCTCAGCGACGCGGGTATCGCAGCAATCGCAAGACAGACCAAAAACCTGACACGGACTCAGACGATGAACTGGACGCGACCGGCGAGCCACCGAAGAAGAGAGCGAAGCGGAAATCGAAAGCGACCGCCGAACAGACTTCGGCGCGAACGCTGAATGCCGATCAGTCGGCGAATGATTCGACTGCTTCAGGGAAGGAAGATGCGCTCAAGGTCAAAGAGTCGATCAGCCGTTTGCAGCAAGAGATGGGCACTCTCACGCTCGGTCAATTCTTCGCGACGCTCGATCCGCTGAAGCACCGCATCCGTCAGCGCTGGACCGGACGCGAAATGTACCTGGCCGAGTTCGAACGGCTCTGGACTGAGCAGTCGAAGCATCATCCCGAACTGACGGCCGAGGTGAAGCGAGCAATTCATCGGGCGATCTTTCACCAGCGGAAGCTGAAGTCGCAGAAGGGACTCGTCGGCAAGTGCGAGTTGGAGCCGAAACGGCGGCGATGTGCTCAAGCACTGCCGATCGCGCAGGAGTTTCGTATCCGGCAACAGGTCAATCATCTCAAGCTTCGTGAAGCCAATGGATACGAGCGGTTTCTGGAGGCGGACGAGCGGAATGCCTTGATCGAACGACTGAAGAATCAGCAATCGCTGAGTTTCGCAAAGGCTCGTGAAGGACTCGGCAAGGGCGCGAAGTTCACAGTGGAACTGGATGAAAACGGAGAAGACAAACTCGTTGGCGATCGTACGACGAATCGGCTGCGCCCGATTTTCGGCGTGGCGTGGGACGAGTTCAGCGAAGCCCAGCGCGAGCAAATCGTTTACGACGTGCTGCACTTTCAAGACGCGGAGGCGCTGGCTCGGCGAGCGAAGCGGGCTTGGAATCTCGCGCCGGACGCGGCCAAGAAACTGGCAAATACGCAGTTGGAACCGGGCTACGCGCGGCACTCGAAACGAGCACTGACGAAACTCGCTGAGCAACTGCGGCAACCGTCAGCCAAAGACCCGCAGGCCGGGAAGTCGTACATGGAAGCTCGCGAAGCGGCCGGTTACGGCACATCGAAGACGACGGCAGTTCACGATCTCTTGCCGCCAGTCTTGAAGTCGATGTCGCAGCTTCGGAACCCCGCTGTTTGTCGTGCTCTGACGGAAGTCCGCAAAGTCGTGAACGCGCTGATTCGGAAATTCGGCAAGCCGGATGTCATTCGCGTGGAGTTGGCTCGCGATCTGAAACGCTCGCGAAAGAATCGGCAGGAAGTTTCCAAGGCGAACGACATGCAGCGGAAATCGCGTGAGCGAGCCAAGCAGCGAATTCTCAGCGAGGTCGGAATCGCTGAGCCGAGACGCTCGGACATTGAAAAGGTGCTGCTGGCGGAAGAATGCGGCTGGCAGTGCCCGTTTACCGGCGACTCGATCAGTATGCAGTCGTTGCTTGGTCCGCAGCCGCAGTTCGATGTCGCGCACATTTTCCCGCGCCGGTATCTCGATGATTCGTTCGTCAACAAGACGCTTTGCCGAGCGGATGTGAATCGGCATCGGATGCACGACCTGCTGCCGACTCAAGCTTTCGGACAAGATGCTGAGAAGTGGGACGACATCTTGAATCGCGTCCGCCAGTTCATGAAGCGGACGGGACGAGTCGGCTTTCAGAAGCTGGAACGCTTCCAGATGACTGAAGTCCCGGACGACTTCGTCAGCCGACAACTCAATGACACGCGGTTCACGACCAGCTTCGCCGCCGATTATCTCGCGTGCTTGTACGGCGGACGTTGGGACGAGTCAGGCCGCCTGCGGATTCAAGCCAGCACCGGCGGCATTACGGCTCATCTGCGAAACGAGTGGCGGCTGAATTCAATTCTCGGCGGTGGCGAGAAGACGCGCGACGATCATCGGCATCATGCGGTTGATGCTGTCGCCATCGCGCTGACCAGTCCGGGAACTCAAACAATGCTGCAAGCAGCAGCGTCACGCGCGGCCTCACGGTTTGACCGACGCCCGTTCGCCGAAGTCGAAGAACCTTGGAGTGACTTCTTGCCACAAGTTCGCGAAATCATCTTGGCCATCGACGGTGTTCGCCAAGCGGTCTCGCATCGCGTGAATCACAAACTGGAGGGGACACTTCATGCCGACACGCTCTACAGCCCGCTCAAGACGCACGCCGACGGCAGCACGGCGCATCATGTCCGCAAGATGCTGCACAAGCTGAGTCTAACGGAAGTCACCGGCGACAAGATCGTCGATCCGATCATTCGCGAGCTGGTGCAACAACAGTTTGAACGGCTGAAGGGGACCGGCTTGAAAGACCCCGCGAAAGCATTCGCCGATCCGGGCAATCACCCGTATCTCACGAGCAAGAAGGGTGGGCTGATTCCGATTCACAAAGTCCGGCTGGCCGTCGATGTCAAACCGAAGACCGTTGGCAAAGGCCATCGCGAACGGTTCGTTGCACCGACCGGTGGCAGCAATCATCACACCGTCATCATCGCCGAGTTGGATGAAGCCGCGCACGAAAAGCGATGGCATGATTTTCCAACCACCCGTTTGGATGCGTACGCGCGTTGGTCGGAGAATTTGAAAGCGAAGACCGATGGTGATGTCATCCGAAGAGATTGGGGGCCGGGTCATCGGTTCAAGTTTGTGCTTTTCATCGACGATTGCATTGCGATGAAGGACGACTCTGGAGTTGAGCGAATCTACCGCGTGGCGAACCTCTCGAAAGGAGACATTCAGCTTCAAGATGCGAATGATGCAAGAGACGCAAAGACGCTCAAGGCAGAGAAAGCACGAATTCGGGTGAGCGCGAAACAATTGAAAGATCGAGAAGCCCGAAAAGTTTGCGTCACGCCTTTGGGCGAGATCGTGCCGGACGAATGAATGGAGGATGGGCACTCTTGCCCGTTCCGGAATCGGGCAGAACGCAGGACGGGCAAGAGTGCCCATCCTCTGGAATTTTGTTGCAAGTCAAACGACGGCTTGGCCAGAATGACGCCGCTTGATGGAGACGTGGCGACACGGAGGGTCGTGGGATCGCGGTGATCGAAAGATCGCCAGCAGCGAGAAAGCCCCGACCGATGCACAACCGGATTCTGGATATCTCTGAGGGCGGAGCGCGGCTGCGGTCGTCGCTGCAACGGCTGGTCATCGAGCGGGACCAACAGCCCGACGTGACGATTCCCTTCGACGATGTCGCCGTGCTGATGGTGGCTCATCCGCAGGTTTCGTATTCGCAGTCGGTGTTGGCCAATCTGTCGGCGGCGGGCGGAGTGTTCGTAACGTGTGATGAGCGGCGTCATCCGGTTGGAATGTTGCTGCCGTTGGCGGGTCACTTCACGCAGGCCGAACGCTTCGCGGCTCAGGCGAGTGCCTCGCTGCCGGCTCGCAAACGGCTGTGGCAACAAATCGTCCGAGCGAAAATCCGTGGGCAAGCCGAAGTGCTGACGCAAGTGAATGGCTCGGATCATGGGTTGCTGGCAATGGTCTCGCAGGTCCGCTCCGGTGATACCACGAATCATGAAGCTCAGGCCGCGCGACGCTATTGGCCGCATCTCTTCGGTTCGGCGTTTCGTCGCATTCATGAAGCGACTGAGCAATCGCGATCGGATGACGATTCACTCGAAGGCGAAGGCGACCAACAGCCAGCGGCCGAGGTCGATGACCTTTCACTGTTGTCGCTTCAGAACCGCTGGTTGAACTACGGCTATGCGGTGCTCCGAGCCATGACCGCTCGCGCGGTATGTGCGTCGGGGTTGCATCCGTCGCTCGGTCTGCATCACCACAACCGGTACAACGCCTTCTGCTTGGCGGACGATTTGATGGAGCCGTTCCGTCCGATCGTGGACCTCGCCGTCGTGCGACTCTTCGAGCACCACGTCGACTTGTGGGAGCTCAATCGCGAAGCCAAACAGGAATTGCTGTTGGCACTGACGGAGCGCTGCCTGTTGGGAGGCGAGCAACGCACGCTGTTCGACACGCTCACGCGAGCCGCGTCGTCGCTGGCCGCCGCGCTCATGGACGAAACCGACGTCTTGGACTTGCCGGAGTCGCTCCATGCCGCGCCGTGAACTCACGCTTTCAGGGTATTCGGGAATGTGGTTGTTCGCCCTCTTCGACCTGCCAGTCAAAACGAAACGCGACCGCAAGCGGTACGCTCAGTTCCGAGCGAAGCTGTTGTCCGAAGGTTTTTCGATGTTGCAGTTTTCCGTTTACGCGCGATATTGCTCCGGCGAAGACATGAGCGATTCGCTGCGCGACCGAGTCCGCAAAGTCATCCCTCAAGAGGGCCAAGTCCGCTTGATGTCGATCACCGATCGCCAGTTCGGCAAGCAGGAGGTGTTCTTTGGAAAATGCAGTCGATCGGTTGAGAAACCTCCGTCTCAATTGGTTCTTTTCTGAAGGTCGCGTCATGCCGGCCGCATTGTGGTCAAGGAGTTGCGCGGGAAGCGTTGTATCCGAGCGGCGATTCCCTCCAAGCCACAGCACGGCAGCGCGGTCTACGCTGACGCGCCTGGTTGTATCCGAGCGGCGATTCCCTCCAAGCCACAGCAGTGGCGTAACGTCAGCCGCGCAACGTTTAGTTGTATCCGAGCGGCGATTCCCTCCAAGCCACAGCTGTCGAATCCGTCGGCGGCCGAGCCGGAGGGTTGTATCCGAGCGGCGATTCCCTCCAAGCCACAGCCTCGGACGCCGTGGAGTCTGCACCGGTTCGTTGTATCCGAGCGGCGATTCCCTCCAAGCCACAGCCGA
>SXKJ01000439.1 GCA_005778115.1 Planctomyces sp.
GAAAAATCGAGGACAAACGGCAACACACCCTGTAAACTCATGCCCGGCCTCCCTGCGGCGTTGAAGTGCTGATGTCACAACACCTTCTACGCCCTCGCGGGCCGCTTCATTGGATACGCATGAATAATGTGGGCTAGCCCAAACCGGTGGCGATTGATCGCCCCATTTCGCCGAACGATCTGGTGCCGCGACAGCGATGCCATCAAACCCGCTCGGGACCGATGGGACGCAGGCCACTCGCAGCTTAGGGGCTGTGTATTTTTTTTTACGTCCGAGAGCGTCCGACAATACGTAGGGTGGGACAAGCGGTGCTTCGCCGCGCCGGCCCACCATTTTCGTCGTCAACGAGCGTGTTGATGGTTCCGGTGTGGTGGGCCGGCGCTCGAAGCGAGCTTGTCCCACCCTACGAGATCGTCGTCCCTTTCGGGACTTTGTGAGGATTGTCGCCACGAAACCCAGCACGGACGTGCTGGGTTATTCTCGATACGTCCCTAGCGGGACTCAAAAATCGCTTAGTTTCACTTGCCAGCGAAAGAAGAGAGTACCTCCCAGGAGTACAAACCATGCCGGCTAAAGTCATGTTGAAGGTTGTCGAAGGGGCATTGCAGGGGCGGCTGTTTGAGTTCGCCGAGCGGACGACCTGCATCATTGGGCGTCACAAGGAATGCTTGCCGCAATTGCCCGATGACGAGGAACATGCCACCGTCTCGCGGCGGCATTGTTTGTTGGACATCAATCCGCCGGACATTCGCGTGCGCGACTTCGGCAGCAGGAATGGGACACACGTCAACGGCGTCAACATCGGCCAGCGCCCCGATGAAACCACCGCGAAGGAAGGGGCGAGGTTGAAGTACACCGATCGCGACCTGAATCAAGGCGATCGGATCAAGCTGGGGAATACCGAGTTTCAAGTCGAGGTCTTTGTCCCGCTGGCTTGCTCGGACTGCACGGTCGAGATTCCCGACGAGCAGCGATCGGCGTCACAAATCGCTCCGGGAATATCTCGCTGTGAGACGTGTCGCCGGAATCAACCGACCCTCAGCATGCCGCCCATTCTGCGTGGACGAGTATGTGCTCAATGCGGCAAGGACGTGTCGGCCGAGGCGGGACGGAATCGACCCGGCGACGTTGTCTGCGCCGCGTGCCAGGCTGACCCGTTCCAGGCGATGCGGCGATTGATCCAATTGGCCAAATCCCAGCCGTCCGAGTTACCGAGCATCCAGGGATATGAGATCGTGAAGGAGTTGAGCCGCGGCGGCATGGGGGCTGTGTGTCTGGCTCGACACGCACAGACCGGCGAGCAAGTGGCGTTGAAAGTCATGCTGCCCAAGATCGCGGTCAGCAAAAAAGGGAAGCAGAGCTTTCTGCGCGAAACTGACATCACGAAGGCTCTGCGACATCCGCACGTCGTGCGGTTGCATGATTCCGGTTGCTCGAACGGGACGTTCTTCTTCACGCTCGAATTCTGCGACGGAGGCAGCGTCGACAAGTTGATGGAAACACGCGGCGGAACCTTGTCGATCGACGAAGCTCTGTCGATCACGCTCGATGGTTTGAAAGGATTGGATTACGCGCACCAGGCGGAGGTTGTTGTCCGTCTGGAAAACGGCGGCACGACGGTGGCGAGAGGACTCGTGCATCGCGACTTGAAGCCGCAAAACTTGTTTCTGTGCGGCAACGGTTCGTCGCGCGTCACAAAGGTCGGCGACTTCGGCTTGGCGAAGGCGTTCGATACCGCCGGGTTGAGCGGTTACACGCGCACCGGCGCGATCGGAGGCACATTGGCATACATGCCACGTCAGCAGATCGTGGACTTCAAGTATGCGAAACCTGAAGTGGATGTCTGGTCGATGGCCGCTTCTCTCTATGCGATGCTGACGTGTACGACACCGCGCGATTTTCCGTCGGGTGAAGATCCCTGCGACGTCATTTTGCGCACCAGCGCTGTTCCGATTCGTCAGCGAAGCTCGCGGATTCCGCAGAAACTCGCGGAGGTGATCGACGCCGCTCTGGTCGATCAACCAGAGATCAACATCAAGACGGCGGCCGAACTGCGGAGTGCCCTGGAAGGAGCGGTCTAACGATGGCCAACTCTCCCCGATGGGTTGCGGCTGGCCAGAGCGATCCGGGACTGGTGCGAGAGCGAAATGAAGACCGCTGGTTCGCCGACGTGGATCGAGGTCTCTTCATTGTCGCCGACGGGATGGGAGGACACGCCGCCGGAGCACTCGCGGCGGAGATCGTCGTCCAATCGCTGCCGCCGCTGTTGGAAGAACGACTCGGTGACTCGCCCGATCTCGCTGATCCACAGACTCACGAGCGTGTCCGAGCCGCATTGATCGACTTGAGCCGGCAACTCCGAGACGCCAGCACCGGTGAGTTCGGTTTGGATGGCATGGGTTCGACCGTCGTGATGGCCTTGCTGAATGACGATCACGCTCTGATCGCTCACCTGGGAGACAGCCGCGCCTGCCTGTTACGCAATGGCCAACTGCGACAACTGACCCGCGACCATTCCATCGTTCAACTGCTTGTGAACCACGGCGAGATCACCGAGTCCGAAGCCACTCATCATCCGGCTCGCAACCAACTGACCCACTTCGTCGGCATGGAGGCCGCGCTTCCCGATGTCTGCTGCTGCGAGATTCAGCCCGACGACCTGTTGCTGCTGTGTTCGGATGGAATCACAGGACAGGTCGGTGTCGCTGACCTGCTCAAGCACACCGAACCGCGGATTCCGCCAGATGAAATCTGCCGACGGCTCGTACACGCCGCCAATGCCGCTGGTGGCCAAGACAATGAGACCGTCGTAACCATTCGAGTGACCGCGCCGGCCAGTCACTGAGCCGAATTCGGCTCATCTGCTGTGTCGGTCGAAAGACGTTCGAGAGTGATGTCTTCCGGCAACTCCGTGAGCGGTTCGACGATCGCGTACTTGCCTTCGGACCAGCGGAAGAAATCGACGTGCCGACAACGCTCGCTGCAAAACGGAAAGAACTCCGAGTTGCAAACGTCGTTGCCGACGAACCGCTTTTTGCAGATGGGACATGTCGGTGGCTGGTTCATTTTGGCTTTCGATTCATCCGCCGCGATTTCATTTCGGATCGAGGTAAGCTGTTTGGAGGGACGGGAACGACTTCGGGGCGGAAGTGCAGCCGGTCATGGATCGCCGATTCAATGCGGTCGATCATCGCGTGGACTTCTTCGATCTTTTCGACATCGGGAACACTCATCGTCGTTTCGACCTCGATCTGAATCTGCGGCATCGAGTCGCGCGTCACCGTGTGGAATTGAAACTCGATGACTTCGGGGAACTCGCGCAGGATCGCTTCGATCGCCGTGGGAAAGACGTTGTTGCCGCGAATCGTCAGCATGTCGTCGACACGGCCGAGGATGCCCCCCTTCAATCGCATGAGCGGCCGACCACACGGACACGGTGCAGGATCGAGTTCAACGATGTCGCCGGTGCGATAACGGATCATTGGCGACCCAATGCGGCCGAGGTTCGTGATGACGAGTTCGCCGCGAATCGGTTGAGTCTCGCTGTTCTCACTCCCCACTGTCGTTCCGGTCTCTGGATCGATGATTTCGGCGATGCACTCGGTTTCGAGAATGTGCAGGCCCCCAGGATTCTCGACGCACTCACTGGCGAGCGGTCCGAGTTCGGTCATGCCCCAATGGTCGATGACACGCGCGCCCCAGGACTCTTCGATCTTCTGTCGGATTGACGGCACGCTTCCTCCCGGCTCGCCGGCGACGATCAGCATTCGCACGGACTTGAACATCTCAGCGGCGGTGGAGCTTCCTGGTTGCTTCGCCAAGTCAGCGGCTACCTCGGCGAGCCGCAGCGCATAGGTCGGCGTGCAGCAGACGACGGTCGCCTGGTTCTCTTCGATGAACCTCAGTCGCGCTTCGCTCGACATCCCGCCCCCTGGCAAACAAAGCCGGCCCAGCCGAGCCGCTCCTTCAAACGCCGCCCAGAAGCCGAGGAACGGACCAAACGAAAACGGAAACGCCAAGCGATCGTCTGCTCGCAGTCTGGCCATCTCGAAGATCTGCTCCCAACAGCCGAGCATCCATTGCCAAGATTCCGGCGTGTCGAGCCATCGCAACGGCTGCCCCGTCGTGCCGGAGGTCTGACAGAAGCGAGAATACGCTTCCAGCGGGAACGTCAGGTTCGAGCCATACGGCGGATTCGCTTGATGATCCTCAACAAGCTCGGCTTTCGAGGTCAGCGGCAAGTTGGCAAAGTCGAGGTTCGAGAGATCAAGTCCCGCCACCTGCCACTTGCGCGTCCAAAACCGGTTCGCGGGGACCAACCAGCGCAGCAATTCCTGGAAACGACCGGCCTGATGCTGTTGAAGTTCTTCGCGAGTCATTCGGTGGTCTCCTCGTTCGACCGTCATGCTTCTGCAAGCACCTGAATACGTCCTGGTGCTGGTTCAGCATGAGGCTTGTTCCGAATGGCGTCGGGCTGCTGAGACAAAATCAATTCGGTCACGTCGTTGAAGATCGCCATGCGAGCTTCAAATGAGAGCGAACGAAACCACAAGGCTTTGGCCTCCCAGGACTCGTCGGCTCGGTCATTCGAGATTGACGGCGCTTCGGTCATGACTATTCCGCCAGATAGTTCAACGTGTAGTACGCCTGCTTGTGCAACAGCGGCAGACCTTCGGCCGACTTTACGCCGTCGCAGTGCAGTTCGTGGACGTGCCCTTCTTGCAGACCGTCGATCTTCAGGCGGACGCTTTTGCCATCGGCGGAGACGGTCGCGGATTGAATCGTGGGGGTCGTTTGATCGACTTCGGGGCTGCCGTAGCTGGCCTGATAAATGTAGGTGTAGGTCGTCATTTTGTACGACTTCACGTCGCCGACCGCCGCCGCGTCCACGGGATGAGTGAAGGTCAGCTCGAAGCCGTCGGGCTTGGCGTGCATCTCGTGGATTTCAAACGGCACTTTTCCTGACCAGTCGATGCGGTCCAGTGAATGCGGCTTCGGGCCGCGCGAGCCCCAGCCTCGGTTCGTTCCACCGACGAACAGCGAGCCGCTCGGCGACATCAACATTCCCAAGCTGCCTGAGCCAATGCCGCTGCGGAACGGGAAGCAGGCACCTTGGTAGTGACCTTTGACCTTCTCCAGATAGACGCGCATCACCGTGCTATCCGACTGATCGCCAACGAAGAGTTGATTCACGAATGGCCCGAACTTGCCGGTCGAATCGAACGCGATCCCGCTCGCTGACTTGCCCATCTTCGGATATGGGAAGTAACAGGCGGGCGGTTCGAGTTCCGGGATCTTCTTCGCTTCCGCCATCAGGCGTCCGCCACTTTCCGGCTCCTTCGGCTTCGGGCCGAGGGCCGCTTTGGCGGCCGGCTCGTCGTACCATTTGAAGCCGCCGGGATGACCGACGAACTTGCCCGGACGCAGATGCTTCAGAGCGCAGGCTCCGTTCCAGGGGCCTTGATTGTCGGTGTAGAAGACGTCGCCCACATGATTGAAGCCGATACCTCCCGGCGAACGGATGCCGCTGGTCGTCGGGATCACCTTGCCGTCCGGAGTGATTCGCAGACACCAGCCGCGATACTTGCTCTCGCTGCTGAACGAACCGGTCAGACAGAGGACGACCCAGAGATTCCCCTCTTTGTCGAACCGCGAACCGAACGCGTACTCGTGGTAATCACCGTTAATGCCCCAGCCATCGAAGACCGTTTCGATCAAATCCGCGCGGCCATCGCCATTCACGTCCTTCAGCCGAGTCACCTCCGGCCGCTGCGTCGCGTACAACCACCCGTCGCGATACGCGATCCCCAGCACCTCATGCAGTCCGCTGGCAAACGGCGAAAACTTCGCATCCTTGCCCGTCGCCGAGAACGGCTTGTCGAGCAAATAGATCTCCCCTCGCCGCGTGCTGATCGCCAGCTTTCCATCCGGCAGAAGTTCGACGCCACCCGCTTCCAGCACGATGCTGTCGGGAATTGCGAACGATGTGATCGGGAAATAGTCCTCCTCAGTCAGCGGCTTGTCAGCGGCGAGGACAAATTGTGGGACGAGCCAAAGGCATCCCGAAAAGATTCCGAGCCAAATTGTGTTTAGCGTTTTCAATGTGATTCATCCTCAATTCCAAAGTAATCACTGAGGTCGCGTACCCCGTGTATCACGCGACGAATTCGTGGCAGATTGGTTTGGTTCTCGTAGAAGACAACGTACTTGCCGGCCAAAACAAATCGAAGTCCTGGGCTGCGATCGCCTACACGCTATCCAATTTCCGGTTGGCGACCGACCATCCGGATGGTTTCCCGGATTTGCCGCAAGACACGATCGGCGACCGAATGCTCGGAATGCTCAGCGAGATACGCCCAAATCTCATTCATGTCGGCCTTGGCTCGCGGACTGACGGTGAACTGCTTCATGACGAGCCTCGCGTTTTCGCCAACCGTTCACGACCGCGAGCCATCACGTCATCGAAGAATGCGTCAAGTTCTTCCTCGTTGTGGATCACAGTGTCCTCGCCTGGAGTTGCATCACACTCTGCAATCAGTTGCCCGACTCGTTGCTCCCAAGCGGTTTTCCGATCTCGAAAGTGCATCAAGGCTGCAATGATCAATTCTTCGCGCGTGGCGAAGCGCCCATTCGCGAGTTCCGATTGCACGAACTCTTCCAGCTCGGTTGAAATCGTCGCCACCATTCCACACCTCTCGTTTTCGACGAATTGACCTTGGCTACCAAACATATCGCGTCTCGATCTTCGCCGCCCCGTTTGCCAGCCCCACCGGCACAAGCAATTCAAACCGGTTGCCCGCTTGGCGGACAAGGGGTGGTTTGGTGGAACTCGAAACGATTCGCAGTTTGAGCGTGCTGTCGATCGTGAACCAGCCATCGGTACCGGGTTCGATCTTCTGAGCAGCGACCGCTCGGAAGTAGAGATTGTTGAGCGACACCGAATCGCCGGGCGTGACCGACAAGGTCAGCGTGCGATCGAGCGACAATTCCTTTCCGTCTTTCGAGTCCTTTCCGTCCTTCCCCTTCCGATTCGCTCGCGGATGATCGTCAATAGCGATGCGTCCGAACGTGTACTGCAAGATCGGCCGGCGCGCATCGTCGAAGCGATAGCCTTTGAACTGATAGCCTTGATCGCGGGCCGGTTGGCTGGGCCAAGCGGTGCTCGCATCGGCCAGGACCGCGAACGGAACTTCAGCGGGTAGCGGCAGCACGTTGTCGCCGAGCGGATTCTGAAAGCCGGGACCACGGCCGACCCAGTGCTTCGAGGCGTCGATGAATTGCCCCTGCCAGATCCAGAGCAGCGCGAAGCGATCGAAGTCGAACGCGAGGTTGACTCCTTCGGGATATCCGATCCCGAAGCCGCGCGAAGCGGTGATGTTGCCGCCGTCTGACTTCGGGCCTTGCAGGAAGTTGCGATACAGGATCGGTTCTTTGTCCGGCGTGAGCACGATCGCTTCGCGTACGATCCCAGCGGGGATCGCCGCGCCACCGCCGTCGGCGAGGTATGACCACACTGCTTGCATCTGCTTCGGACTGTTGGCGTCGAGCACCTCCTTGATGATCGCCATGCCGTTTGGCCAGGCGGCGGGCATGCGTGTACCACGGCGATAAACCTGTGGATCAGCGAGATAACGATAAAACCAGTCCTCGCGCAGCCGGCGGTTCATCGCATTGAGATTGATGGCTTGAATGCCGGTCGCGGTGTGCTCGTTGAACGGATGGCATTTGACGCAGGACAGACCTTTGTCGCCGACCAATTGCCGCCCGGCGGACTTGGCTTTTGATAGCGATTCATCGAAGGCCGGCAGGTTCGCCTCCGTCTTGAGGTCCACCGCTGCGAACGTTTTTGCCAGCGGACCAGCATGAAACCTCGGCATCCGAGCGTGCATGTAGGGCCGGTCCTTTTGCTTGGGATCACCCTTCGTGCCGTTCTGCAAAAGATCGGTCAGAGCATCCTCGCGCAGCTTGTCGCCGACACCGTCGAGCGCCGGCGGGATGCGGCCCTCGTCACCCATCTCAGGAATCTGCGTTTCAAAGTAGGCGTTGCGAATCGGTTCAACTCCGCCGACTTTGCCTCGCTCGTGACAGGCATAGCAATTGAAGCTGAGCAGCGTGTGAGCAATCGTCTCGGCCGGAGTCGGCTCGGCCGAGTTGCTCAACGCCGACAATGCCACGCTGGCCGCCGAGGTTTGCAGTGCCGTCAACTTGTATTGTGGCAGGCCCTTCGGTGGCTCGGTCGCCAAGCATCCACCGGTTGCTCCGAGCTTCGATAGCGGCTTCGCTTTCAATTCCGAGGCAAGTTGCTTGTTGTCTTCCTTCATCTGATGACACGCGGCACAGCCGAGCGTCGCAAACAGCTTGCGGCCCTTCTCAACTTGCGACGCATCAATCACGAACGGCTTGTCGTCGTCACCGTCGGTCGCGACGGGCTTCGGTCGCTCGCGAGTCAATGTGATGAACGCGGCAGCCGACGTGCGCTTGATCCCCTGCCCTTGCATGTCGAGCGTCAGCGTCCACTCGCCGCCACCTTGGAAGTAATCGACGACGATTTCGTGCGAGCCGACATCCAGCGAGACACGGCCTTCCTTCTCCGAATGCGGATGCACGCCGCCGTTCTTGACGAC
This sequence comes from Planctomyces sp., assembly GCA_005778115.1. Taxonomy (GTDB): domain Bacteria; phylum Planctomycetota; class Planctomycetia; order Planctomycetales; family Planctomycetaceae; genus SXKJ01. The sequence goes on from SXKJ01000439.1 coordinate 8,625, forward strand.
CTCTTTGCCGTCGATCTGCAAGCGGCTGCCGTCGTCACTGCCGATCCAGAACTGGTACTGTCCCGGCTTGTCGATTTGCAGGAAGCCAGTGAACCGCATTCCGAAGTTGTCATGTCGCTTGCCGACGGTCAAATCGAAACCGCTGACCGTTCCAGTCGCGACCGGTTTCATGGGACCGAAGTCCGGCACGTCATCCCAGCCTCCCTCGAAGTACGCGAACTGCATGTTCGGCGGCACCTTGTGCCCCTGGAAGAAGTACGCGGCGACTTCACGAGCTTCCTTCTCATTCAAATTCAGTCCCGGCATGCGGGCGCTGGGACGAACGGCATGTGGGTCTTGCAGGAATTTCGCGAGGCTTGGCAACGTGTACTTGGCCGGCAGGTTTCCGAGCGGAATGAACGTCTGCGTAACCGGCTTCTTCGGCGCGTCATCGTCGTCATCGATCAACGCCTGCGCGACTTTCGGAACCGGCCCCGCTGCCTTGCGAGGCGCATGGCACGCGACGCAACCAAACCGATGAAAATGTTGCTCACCCGCTTTGACCGCCGCATGCTCGGCCATTGCCTCTTGCGGAGCACCCGTCGTCGCCAGGAAGTGCGTGAGTGACTCTGCCGCCGCCGCTCGTTCATTCTCTGGCAGTCCCGCCAACAGATCCGGCATCGTCGTCCCCGGCTTGGCCTTTTGAGGATTCGCGAGCAACGCCCGAATAAAACCTAACCTCACGCGTGAACCGACTCCGTCCAAGATCGGAGCTTGTTTCTTCGTGACTTGCTTGGCCGCTGCTCCCTCCGCCTGGTGACAGGCCACGCAGCCCAACTCACCGAGCAACAGTTTTCCTCCCGGCGTCAAATCCTTCGGAGCGCTGTCTCCCGTCGCCACAAAGAACCGCTCGAACCCGGCCACGACCGGATGATTCACCACCGGCTCGGCAAAGGGATCGCTCGTCGGTTTGTTGTCAGCGGCGGACAGCGACGAACTCAAAAAACAACCAATCACAAAACCGCTCCAGAGAGAAGCGGCGAGACCATGCTTGGGCATCACGAGCAGTCCTTAAGCAAAGCAAGGGTTTGAGGCGGGTATCATCCGGTGGTCAAGTACAGCGAAGTCTAATGTGACCCTTATTCCGCCAACAGCATCCATTCCTCTGGCCCCATTCCTCTGCCAAAACTCCTTCGGCAGAGGAATGGGGCCAGAGGAAGTCTGCAAGAAAGCATCATGCCAGTGACCGGAATCGCCAGCAGCCGGCGGCGAAAAAGAGCGCCGAGAAACCCAGCAGCACCAGGCAACTCTGCTTGATTACGGCCACATCCGGCAGAGGATTTGTCATCGCTTCCAGGTAGGCGATCAACGACCACGAATGCGGTGTGACGACGCTGATTTCCTTCATCAGCTCCGGCATCCAATCGCGAGGAACAAAGCAGCCGCCGATCCCGGCCGTCGTGATCACAATCAGATTCGAGTACGACGCGACTTGCGAATCGGTTCGCACGCTGGTCGCAATCAACAGGCCGAGGCTCGTCGCCGCCAGCGACGTGCAGAGGATGATCGGCAACAGCAGCAGCGGTTGTTCGCCCCACGTCATGCCGTAGGACAACCGGCCGAACACGAACAACGCCGCGCTCTGCAACAGCGAGACCACCAGATACGGCAGCGTCTTGCCGATCAGTAAACCGGCCGGCGTGATCGGAGCGATTCGGAGCCGCCGCAGCGTGCCGAGGTCTCGTTCGGCGATGAACGAGCGAGCCATCACGTTGACCAGAAAGAACGTGAACATCACCGTGAAGCCCGGAACCAGCCGGTCGTAGATTGAAGCCTTGGCGGTGCGGCCTTCAGGAACCGATGCCACCGACGCAACAGGTGGTGACACGTTATCCGGAGAATCGAGGTCGTCCGATTCCGGAGTTTGCATGTTTCGTATCGTTGCGCGGACGCGGGGGTCGTTGTGATTCTGAGCCGCGATCGGGAACGCTTCGTCGATCGTCAAAGAAAACAGGTTGTTCGAGACCAACTTGCTCACCCAACTCCAGGAGGCTTTCGTCTGGACCTCGATATCGAGACTGGCCAGCCCATTCGCCAACCGGCCTTTGCCCTGCTTTCGCAGGAAAATATCGCGCAGTTCCAGTTCGTCGATCCGCTTCTGAAACTCCGGTCCGATGATCAGCGACAGCGTCGCTTTGCCGGAGATGACATCTCGTTTCGCAGCGACCGCGTCGGGATACGTGATGACTTGAATGTCCCCCTTCTCGGCGAGCTTCGCTTGCAGACGCTTCGCCAGCTCGCCGCCGTCCCGATCAACCCACGCAACTTGAATGACTTGATTGCTGGCTCGCCAGCCGAGCAGCTTGCCGGTTGAAAGCCCGATGATGCTGATGAAGATCAGCGGCAGGATCAGCAGCACCGCCAGCGAACGCCGGTCGCGCATCTGCAATCGCAGGTCTTTCCAAGTGAGATGAAACCAACCCATTTTGTAATCTCAAATTTCAAATCTCAAATTTCAAATTGGAAAGCCTCAATCCCGTAGGCTCTTGCCAGTCAGCTCCAGGAACAGTCGTTCGAGGTTCGACTGATTCGTTTCAACCGACACTAGTTCCGACTTCTCCGCAGCGAGCACATCCAGCACGCGACGCAACTCGCCAATGAGCCCGTCGCCGCTGGATTGACTCTCCGGCCGGTGCAACACGAGCCGCGTTTCCTCGCCATTGGAAGAGCCGTTCGATTCGATCAGACCGCTCAGTCGTTCGCGGGCCTGTGCCGACAGGCCGCGCACCCGCAACGCCAACTCCTGCTGCAATTGCCCCAGCAGCTCATCGAGCCGGCCCATCGCCAAGCGGACTCCATGATCCATGATCGCTACGCGGTTGCAGAGAGCGGAGACTTCTTCCATGTAGTGGCTGGCGTAGATCACGGCCATGCCTCGCGACGCCTCTTGCCGCACACACTCCAGCAGGTGTGACCGGGACTGCGGGTCGACGCCGACCGTCGGTTCGTCCAGGATCAACAACTGCGGTCGGTGCATCAGCGCGACACCGAAATTCAACCGCCGCTTCATCCCGCCGGAGAAGTGTCCCGAATGCCGCTCGGAATGTTCGTTGAGCCCGATCTGATCGAGCACCTCGTCGCATCGCTGACGCAACGTCACGCCGCGCAGGCCGTATAGCTTGCCGAAGAATTCGAGGTTCTCGCGAGCCGACAGCTCTGGGTAGATCGCTAAGTCTTGCGGCGCGATCCCTAAGAATCGGCGGGCGTCTCGCGACATGGACTTCAAAGTCCGGCCGTCAAAGCGAACCTCGCCGGAGTCCGCTTCGAGCAGCCCGGCGATCATCGACATGGTCGTCGTCTTACCGGCTCCATTGGGGCCGAGCAGCCCGAAGATTTCACCCGCCTCGACCGTGAAGCTGACGCCATTCACGACCCGCGCGCTGCCATAGCTTTTTCGCAGTTCGACGACTTCCAGGCAGCTCATCAAGTTCTCGCAGTCGCGGCGATCACATCTCGACGACGAAGGCATGCGTGGCAATCGCGGTCACGGCGGCAGCAATACCCACTCGCACGTTGTCGTTCACCCGAGAAGGTAGCGACTCCGCAAACGCCGCGACAACTGCCGCTGAGAAGCCACAAGTCAATGCGATCGGCCAGCTCGCGCGCGGTTGCGATTCTGCCCAATATGCCAGTGAAGACAGGTAGCCCCCGAAACCCACGAACGCGATTGTGCCCGCCCAACTCTTCGCTTGGTTCCAAGGCAGCGCAGGACCGCGCAGCAACAACCCGCAGGTCGTCGCCATGCCATCGCCGAATGCCAGCACACACAGCACCAGCATTCCCAACTCGGCATGTTTCGGCAGCAACAGCAGCGTCGCCAGCACCGACACCGAGTAACCAAACACCGCCGCCAACTCCGACTGCTCACCCTTTCGGCGAATTGTCTTATAGCGCCACAGCAACAATGCCGTGATGCCGACGATCAATCCTGCCGCGATCTTTTGAAACGTCGGCGACAGCGGGTCTTTGTGCGGATAGATGTACGACGCGATCGGGAGCAGGCCGGGGCTCATGTGCCAAAGCCGCCGCTTGAGTTCCGTTGCCGACAAGTGCCCCGGCAGTTCCAGCCAGCGCCTCGGCTGCGCAACGGGATCGATGCGCCACCGCTCACCAGACGCCGAATCAATCCATTGGACGTCCGATGGGGACGAGGGTGTGCTCGCGATCCGCTCGCTTGCCGGAGTCTCTTTGGCTTGCTGCCGAGACATGATTGCTACACCGGTTTGGAATGGCGATCCGCGATCACTCACCGCGGGCAACGCCGATGCCTGAAATCATCGGACGGCACGCCGCATAGATATCAGCAAACTCGGCCACCGGCAGAGCCTGCCGATCAATGTAGGACGGGCACTCTTGCCCGTCCTGTCCGTTCAAAACGACGGGCAAGAGTGCCCGTCCTACTATTCGGTCAGCCGGCGTGTCGGCCGACTTTGTTAATCCGGCCGTAAACGTCGTTGAGAATCCAGTGAAACAACACGAGATGGATCGACTCGACCAACCCCATGTCATCCAGCGGCACATGCAGATTGTTCTTGGCGAGCGATTTCAACTTGCCCCCGCCGTAGCCGGTGATGCCCCACGTCCGAAGGTTGTGGCGGTTGCCCCACTCGACCGCATTCAAGATGTTCGGGCTGTTGCCGCTACCGCTGATCGCAATCAGCACGTCATCCGGCGAGGCGAAGTTCTTCAATTGTTCCACGAACACGCGATCGAAACCTTCGTCGTTTCCCCACGCCAAGATGTACGGCGTGTTGTCCGTCAGGCTGAGCACCTTCAATCGCTTCACGCTGTCGTTCGTGAAGTCTTCGCGCCGCAGCGTGCTTTTGCCGAGATCTTCGCAGAAGTGCGACGAGTTCGACCCACTCCCGCCATTCCCGCAGATGAACACAAACCGGCTGTCCTGATAGGCCGAGTAAATCTCGTCCGCCAACCCTGAAGTCTGGCTGAGATCCAGCCGTCCAAATTCTTCAGCACAACGAGCGAGGTATTGTTGCGGGTTGAGATGTGCTCCAAGCATGAGGGGTCACTCCTGAGTCCTATTGACGACGGCTTCGTAGTGAGCCGATTTCCAATCTCATCCGCAGCAGCGGATCAAATCATGCTGCGACTTGTCGTCTTTTGCCGCACAAGTTGCAACTTGAATTTTGCTTACCGGAGCGGCACTCGCCATGCGTGAAAGACAGTCACCATGCGGTCGGGAACTGAAACGGAAAACTCGATACCCAGCGGCTCGACAATGAGCACACGAGTATTATCGTCCTGCCGCGATTCACGCAGGCGATCATCGTTGGCTCGCAGATGTCGTTCCAACAGAGCCATCGCGGCGGAGGTTTGGCGACGTATATCCGCCTCCGCAGACATCCACGCAGTTGCCAAATCATCTAGCGCATCCGGCGTCCAGACGACCGTGAACATCACAGGCTTTCCAGGTGCCGCAGCACTTCGGCGGTCGAGTACCTTCCTGGTTGAGCCATTCGCGCTCGGCGCTCCTCGTCCGTGAGCACTGGCACCAACGAGGGGTCGTACGGTGGGGGCAACATCGGACAAAACACACCCAAGGTGTGGCCGCTGTCGTCGATGAAGTCAATCGTCTCGCGAGCGGTTCGCAATCGTTCTTGCAGCGTTGAATCAACAACGAATTGAGTCATCGTTGTGGCTCCTTAACTCAGCAATTCGTGAATCACCTTGCCGTTGTTGACCACTTTCACGGGACGGCCTTCGGGAGTGTGGAACTCGGCGTCGGGGTCGATGCCCAGGCAGTGGCACATCGTGGCCGTCATGTCCTCCGGGCTGCGCGGATCGGCGGCGGGCTTCTCTCCCTTCGGATTCGTCGCTCCAACAATCAGACCGCCACGCACACCGCCACCGGCCATCAGGATGCAGTTGGCCGGGCCCCAGTGATCGCGTCCGGCGTTGTTGTTGACGCGCGGAGTGCGGCCGAACTCGCCCATCACAACGACCATCGTCTTGCCCAGCAGGCTGCGAGTCGCGAGGTCGTTCAGCAGCGCCGAAAGCCCCGTGTCGAGTTGCGGCAGCAGTTCGTTTTTCAGAACGCGAAAGTTGTCGTTGTGCGTGTCCCAGTTGGAATGGTCGATGGTCACGCACCGGACGCCCGACTCGATTAATCGCCGAGCCATCAAACAGCTCTGTCCAAGCGAGTGCCGGCCGTATTCATTGCGCAATGCTTCGCCTTCGGAATGAATGTCGAACGCAGCCTTCGTGGCCGGCGAAGTAATCAGATCAAACGCCTTGTCGCGGAAGGCGGAGGTCATGCGGGCCTTCGCGTTCGAGGCGACCTCAGCGGACTTCTCAAAGCGATCGACTTGCCGCATCAATGCTCGGCGGTCGTTCAATCGCGAGCCATCAACGACGACCGGAGGCACAAGATCCGGCACGCTGAAGTTCGGAGCGTTCGGGTCTGCTTCAACGACAAACGGCGCGGCGATCGATCCGAGATAAGCGGGACCAGAGGACGGGTGCATTTTTGGCAAGCAAACGTAGGGCGGCACCGCTCCGCGCGGCCCCAGCATTTTCGCGACGACCGAGCCATGCGCTGGCCGCTGATTGTTCGGCACGAGGTTCGGATTAAACCCCGGTAACGGCTGATAGCCGGTCAGCATGTAGTGGTCGGCTCCGCCATGATCTGAATTCGGATGCGTGAGCGACCGCAGCAGTGCGTAGTGCTGGGCCTGTTTCGCCAGCAGCGGCAAGTGCTCGCAAATCTGCATCCCCGGCACAGTCGTGTCGATGGGATTGAACTCGCCCCGAAACTCCGGCGGCGCGTTGGGCTTCAAATCGAGCGTGTCGATCGTGCTCAGGCCACCTTTCAAAAACAGAATGATGAGCGACACATCATCCTTGTCCTTCGCTCCCTTGTTTGAGTCCGCAGCCTGCGCTCGACCGGCCAGCAACTCCGGCAGCGAGAGCATCCCGGTCAGAGTGCTCGCGCAGCCGACTTTCAACAAATCACGACGTTGAATTCCATCACAGAATTGTGCGGAGGAAGCCATATTAGATTCCCGTTGTTTGGATTACACAAAACGATCAGACCGTCGCGACTTCTCGCGAACGCAATGTTTCCAATTGCTTCGTCGCAGCTTGGATCAATTCATCATCTTCCATATCCCAGATTGATTCATGCGCCATCCCACGAGCCAAGTACGAGAGGTTGACGATCAATTGGCCAAACCGAACGTCGGGACAATGCTCGCACAACTCACGTAGGACCTGGAAAACTTCCTCGCGATCAGGGGTTGTCATGGCAATCGTTCTCCCACAGTGGGCCAGTCTCCGACGGGTGTCTGCAAGTCCCCTACGACATCAATCGGAACCAAAGTTCCAAGCGATAACTTGGCGATGCGAGTCGCGCGAGTCACACCGTTGAAGATGGCCAACTCTCCGTCTGTTCCTCGATAAATCCAAATCGGCGGCATTCCTGTCGCCGAGCGACCATAGCGAGCAATCTGCCGTTGAAGTTTACCAGGGTCTGCGCCTCCGGATCGCGAAGCCCGCAGGTGCAACAACCGAGGGTCAACCCAAACAACTTTTGGATCACTCTTTGCCACAGTCTATGAACCAAGACTTGTCCTGCGGAATCAGGTAATTCAGTGATTGAACACAAACTCCAACGAATTGAGCAGGCTCCAGGCTAAATCTTCGGCCGCTTGACGGCGAGTCGATTCGTGATCTTGCAGGTATTTTGTGGCGACGGCCTTTTCATCGGCGGTTGGCAGGCGGCTGATTACGGTCAGGTACAGTTCGTCGATCAAGGCGGAATTGTCCGACGGGTAGCGGCGGACGAGGCGGGCGACGGTTCCCGATTCGTGGGACAATTTCGATTGCAGTTCCGGGGAATTGAGCACATGCAGAACCTGCGAGACGCTTGGCTCGGTGGCCCGTTCGCATTCGCAGGCGGTGGCACGCAGGGGGCGGCCGAAGAGTTTCAGAAAGTAGTGATTGACCTGGCTGTCCCAGAGTTGGATGGCTCGCGCGCCTTCCGGGACGCCGGCAAACTTTTCGGGGGTGCCGGTCGCTTGGCAAACGGCGTCAAACAAGACCTCCGCGTCGAGCCGCTTCAGGAGCGCGCGGGAGTAATTCTGCTCGTCTCGTTCGTTCGTCGGGTTTGGATGAGCGGATCGCTGATAGGCTCGTGAGGCGGTGATCGTGCGAATGACCTGATGGACGTCGAAGCCGGACTCGATGAACCGCGCGGCCAGTGCGTCGAGCAGTTCCGGATTCGTGGGCGGGTTGGTCAGTCGGACGTCATCAACCGGCCCAACGATGCCTCGGCCGAGGAAGTGAGCCCAGAGGCGATTCACCACGTTGCGTGCGAAGAACGGATTCTTCGGCGAGGTCATCCATTCGGCGAGCAGCTTGCGACGATCTCCGTCTGGCGATTGCGCCGGCATCGGCTCGCCGAGTGCGTGGGCGAAGACCACGTCTCCGGTCCGCGAATGCTTGGTTGGGCCTGAGTCGCGGACCAGTAGCATCTCTCCTTGCGGGGTCGGCTTGAATGAGAGTTGCGTGAAGAACGCCTCCATGCCGAAGTAGTCGGTTTGGCTCCAACGATCAAATGGATGATGGTGGCACTTCGCGCATTCGATGCGGACGCCGAGCAGCACTTGCGAGATCGTCGCGGCTTGCTCACCCGGTTGCTTGACCGCTTTGAAGACGTAGCCGGCGGGCTGATCTCGCAGCAGTCCCTCGGCGGTCAACAGCTCGCGAGCAAAGCGGTCAAACGGCTTGTTGCTCGCGAAGCTGCCGCGCATCCAGCGGTAGTAAGCGTGGGCTCCGGCATGACCGAGGGTCGGCCGTTCGGCACGCAAGAGGTCGGACCACTTGAGTGCCCAGTAGTCGGCGTACTCCGGTCGCTTGAGAAGATCGTCGATGAGACGTGCTCGGCGATCGGGACGCTTGTCGTCGAGAAACTTGCGAACCTCATCCGGCTTCGGCAGCGTGCCAATGACATCGAGGAAGGCTCGTCGAAGGAAATCAGTGTCGTTGCAAAGCTCGCTCGGTTGAATGTTGAGCTTGGTCAGCTTGGCATCGACGAGCGGGTCGATGAAGTTCGTACTTCCGCCTTCAGGCGGCTTTTGTTCGCCGTTCTTTGGCTGATCGTTTCCGCCTGAAGGCGGGACTACAACCGGTTGCGGGATCAACACGCGAAAGACGTCCACCGCGCCGAGATAGTTGGCCATGACCGCGACGTCGCCCGGTGTCTCGCCGGTCGTGACGAGGCCGTGCTCATCCACGCCCGCGAGTCCTTCGTTGTTTGATTGGAACTTGGCGTGCCGCGTGACCTCTTCTTCAATTCCGTTGTCAAACTTGGCGACGACTTTCAGCGGCTGCGTCTCTTTGAACTTCATCAATTGCTCGCGCGGAGTCACGGTGATCGACACGACTCGCGGTGCGGTAGGCTCGCCGAACGGCAGGCCCGCTGCGATCCAGTTTCTCAGCGTGCGGTATTCGTCGGAGTCCTTCCGAATCCGAACGCCACCGCCGTGTGGCATGTCGCCGCAGGCTTTTTGTAACAGCAAACTTCGTTCGGGGACGGCCGGGTTCGTGCGTCGGCCTCGGCTTTCGCTGGTCAGTGAGATGTGATCGGCGGGGGCGTCGAAGCCGAAGATCGACAGCTTGAATCCGTTCTGACCTTCCGCTTTGCCGTGGCAGCCCGATGAGTTGCAGCCGAATCGGGAGAGGATCGAAACCACGTCGGTTTCAAAGTGAAACGCGCGCGTCTTCGCGACTTCTTGAGCCTGAATGGACGAGCCTGTGGCGGCGATGGCTAGCAAAACGAGGCTGCTCAGAATCCACCGAGAGAGGTGGCTGGCAAGCCGACAACCGAGAGAACAGGCAGGCAGGTTCATGGGCGGGAGTTCGCAGGTGGGAGGCGTTGACGATGTCTCTTATCGACCAACCGAACGCATCAAAGCCAGCGGATGCTAACAACGCAACGCGGCCGGGGACAATTCGTCAGTTCGGTCGCTCCGATTTTTCGACTTCTCTGGCTCATGCAACGGGCTTACAGAAAAATGGGGGCAGAAAAAACGCTCCGAGTCATTCTCACCTCCAATCGAAGCTCGTCCCTCTTTCTTTTTTCTGCCCTCATTTTTCTGTCAGCTTTTGACATGCTCGAATCTTCGGCGAACAACGCCGTCTGTTGCCGGACTCCGAGGTCGCCGCTATGAGTTCGTGCGTTGCTGCTCCTCGCCACCTCGTTGAGTTTTCGTGACCGTGACCGCACCGGCTTCCAGCGTTGATTCGATCCTCATCAGGCCGCCGGTCGGCGAGTTGCCCGTTGTTCCATCCACGGCTCGTGCGGAGTATCAACGTCGCCGAGACCGCTTCTTCATTGAGCTCCAGCGGCAGGCGAAGATCGACCGTAAGTTGTCGCTCGGTCGGTTGGGACTGTTTCTTGTCGGAGCCGGGTTGGCGGCGATGACGTTGACCTCCAATGAGGTGGCCTTCTGGTGGTGTCTGATTCCGTTCGGGATCTTCGCCGCCGCGATTGTGTGGCACGAGCGAGTTCTGCGGCGGTTGGATCGTTGCCGCCGAGGGATCGCCTATCACGACGTCAACATCGACCGCTTGGATCATCGTTGGCAAGACACGCAGCCCAACGGTGAGCGTTACGTTGACGAACATCATCCTTACGAATTCGATCTCGACCTGTTCGGCAAAGGATCGCTGTTCCAACTTCTGTGCCGAGCTCGCACACGGTTGGGCGAGGACACGTTGGCGGACTGGTTGCGATCTGCCGCCAGTCCGTCCGCAATCGACTTCCGCCAGCGAGCGATCAACGAACTGCGTGGTCGCGTCGATCTACGCGAAGAGTTGGCGTTGCTGCCTGCCGAGGTTCATGACTCGATTGATCAGTCGCTGTTGCAAGACTGGGCCGCGCGTGCGCCGCGACCGTTATCGAGGACGATCCTGGTCATGGCCGGAGCGTTGGGTCTCGCAGCATTGATCACCGGCTTTGGCTGGATGCTGTTTGACTGGCCGTTGGCGTACTTTGCTTCCGTAGTCACTCTCGAATTGGTGTTGCACTTCTCGCTTCGCGGGCTGTTGCAACAAGTGGCTCATGACATCGACCGGGCGGAAGCTGGGGTGGCCATCTTGTCGCAAGTGCTCAACGTCTTGGAAGCCGAGCGATTTCAATCGCCGTTCCTCACCGCATTGCGTTCGCAACTGGATAAGGATCGGCATCCCCCGTCGTGGCAGATTCGGCGGCTGCACCGGCTGGATGCGTGGCTGGACAGTTCCTTGCACAATCAATTCTTCGTGCCGTTCGCGTTCCTGCTCTGCTTGCCGATCTGGCTCTCCTATGCGATCGAGCGTTGGCGCGCGAGCATTGGCCCGCACATCGCGCAATGGTTGGACGCGGTTGGGCAATTCGAGGCGATCAGCTCGCTGGCCGGTTACGCCTTCGAGCATCCGGCCGATCCGTTCCCGGAGATTGTCGGTCCGGATGCGACTCTGGAAGCTGTCGGACTCGGTCATCCACTGATCCCCGACGATCGGAGCGTGAGGAATGATCTTCGCTTCGGAAAGCAGCCGCAGTTGGTGATGGTCAGTGGCTCGAATATGTCGGGCAAAAGCACGCTGCTGCGGACCATTGGCAGTAACGTCGTGCTGGCCTTCGCTGGCGCACCCGTGCGAGCGACCAAGCTGAAGCTCTCGCCGTTCGTGCTCGCGACGTCGATCCGCGTTCATGACTCATTGCTGGAAGGGGCGTCGTTGTTCTTCGCGGTTATCTCACGCTTGAAGGGAATTGTCGAACGCACGGGAGGTCAGACACCGCTGCTGTTTCTCATCGACGAAATCCTGCCAGGCACGAACTCGCACGATCGCCGCGTTGGAGCCGAAGCGATCATCCGCCAACTGCTGCATCGCGGCGCGATCGGACTCGTGACAACTCACGACCTCGCCCTGACCGACATCGTCGATCAACTCGGCCACATCGCCATGAACGTCCACTTCGAGGACCGACTGGAAGAAGGCCGCATGACCTTCGACTACCAGCTCCGCCCCGGCATCGTCCGCCGAAGCAACGCGCTGGAACTGATGCGACTGATTGGGCTAGGCGAACCGGTCGAGTCCGGCCGAGAGCCGGAAGCCGAGAGCCGATAGCCGTTATCCCAACACTCCAGCGCAGAACGTTCGCACGGCTTTGTGACCCGCAGCAAACAACTCTTCGAGCGGATCGTCGTGAGCCGTCGCCTGGCCGAGAGAGACAGCCACCAAATCTGCTCGCTTGCCGGGCGTGATGGTTCCGCATTCGTGCTCGCAACCGAGAGATCGTGCCCCGAATCGTGTGCCGAGTTCTAACAAAGTAGACGGCGCAACGTCGGGAAACCGTTCGCGCAGGAAGAGCAACTCGTTCCACAAACTGAGGTCTGGATTTGATCCTCGCCCATCGGTTCCAAGCGCGACGTTGGCTCCCTTCTTCAGCAACTGCCGCCACGGATGCGGATCGTGGCCGAAGAACTCATGCGTGCGCGGGCAATACACAACCGACATCTGCGGACGAGCGGCGATGAAATCCACCTCGTCGTCTACCAAATAATTCCCGTGGACGACCAACGCTCGCGGCGCATCCGCCAGCGTTCTCAAAATGTCGAGCGGCCGGCGTCCCAACGGCAACCCGCCCTCTGGCCACGCGCCAAACGACTTCAACATCCCGACGAACTCGCCCCGGCCATGCGCCAGGAATTCCAACTCGCCGCGTGTTTCGGCCAAGTGCATCGCGACTGGTGCGTTAAATCGCTTTGCCAATTCGACTGAGCCGCATAGTAACTCCGGTGCGACGCTGTACGGCGCATGTGGCGACAAGCCATAAGTCACCGGGGCGAGAACTGACTTGTAGGTCAGCCATTCCTCCGCGATTTCAATCTGCTGGTCGATACCTTCAGGGCGCATCCCAATCAGCTCGCGAAACGCGATGACGCGCGGACCGTGCGTCGGCATAAAGAGTTCACTCCAGCCAGACGTTGCGATTTCTCCGAGCAGTGTCGTTCCGCTCGTCAGCGCTTCGATCGCGCCGATATTGAGAGCGGCATACGGCTCCGTTGAGCCTGGTGTGAACTGGCGGCGGTACGCGACCAGCGTGCGAATCCAATCGGTAAAGGGCTGAGCCGGTTGAAACGGCTGCGGGACGTGGCTGAATTCCAAATGAGCGTGTGCATTGACCAAGCCCGGCAAGAGGGCGACGTCTCCGAGATCGTGACACGCCTCGTGCGGCATCGCCGATCGGACCGCCGTGATGACACTGCCGTGAACCTCGACCACGCCGTTCTCAATTGGAGGCTGATCGACGGGAATGACCCAAGCCGCTTTGTAAATCGAGGCCGATGACATGCTGAGATCGTAACGGGCGGATCAGCGCACGACATCGCGGACCAACACGAACGCTTCGGCCGCATGGACGCTGACGGTCGATCCGCGATACCGAGCCAACGCTTCGATTGCCGCCAGAGATCGCGGATTGGGTGCGGGCTTGAGCTGCGAGGTAAAGCACTGCATCGCCTCCAGCTTCTTCGGCAGATACGCCGCGATGTCCACGAACACGGTCGGATAAAACACCGCGCTGGCAATCGGCGGAGCCCATTCCGTTTCGCTGAGCGTTTCGTAGCAGAGCAATTGCTTGACCGGACAGCTCGCCAGCGGCCGAGCGGCCACGAGCGCCGCGTGATAGATGCGGCCGTGATCCGCGTGCATGTCGCCGTGATGCGGCAGGTAAACCCGTTCGGGTTTCAGGTCTTGAAACTGCTTTGCCAGCGCGTCGGCAATCAGATGTCCCGGAGTCACATCCAACCTCGGAGCGGGAAAGTCGAGGAACCGTGTCTCGTTGACTCCCAAGATCGCGTGTGCGTTGCGAGCTTCCGCGCGAGTCCGCTCGACCGACTCGTCGGAATACAAATCGGGAGCACCGCGCGTGGCGACGATCACGAAGACCTCGTCCCCCTCGGCCGTGTGCCGAGCCATGACGCCACCACAACCGAGCACTTCGTCGTCAGGATGAGGGGCAATGACCGCAACTCGCATGAATGTCTCCCAACTCAAAAACTTCCAGGCGAGCGGGGCGGCGTCAGCCCCCCGGTCTCTTCGCCGCATTACCGGGGGGCTGAC
>SXKJ01000440.1 GCA_005778115.1 Planctomyces sp.
CAGCCCCCCGGTGCATTCGATGGTCGCTGCAAACCGGGGGGCTGACGCCGCCCCGCTCGCCTGGTTTCATCGCACGCATTCTGTTTGTAGAGAAAGATTCCGGTCGTAGCGTGCCTGAGAATGCGGTCCTAGAATCCGTCCCGCTATGAGCCACTCCAACTCGAATCCGCCGCCCTTTGAAACGCTGACGATCGTCGGTGTTGGGTTATTAGGTGGCTCGATCGCACGAGCCGCAAAGCAACGCGGGCTCGTCCAACGAGTGATCGGCGTCGGTCGCAGCGCGGCTCGGTTGGAACAAGCGCGGCAGAGCGGGCTGCTCGATGACATCCAGACGGATCTGCTACAGGCCGCGGCACAATCCGACTTGATGATCTTTGCCACGCCCGTGAATTTGATCGTGCCGGGCGTGCGCGAAGCGGCAACGACCTGCCGGCCGGGAACGCTCATCACAGATGTGGGGAGCACGAAGTCGCATCTCTGCCGAGAACTGGTGAGCGGGCTTCCCAAGGAAGTCACCTTCGTCGGCTCGCATCCTCTGGCGGGGTCGCACCTGCAAGGCTGGGAACACGCTCGCGCCGACCTGTTTGAAGGACGAGTTTGTGTCGTGACTCCCATCGACACGTCGCCACGACGCACAGTCGAAAAGCTGACCTCGTTCTGGCAAACGATCGGGATGACGGTTCTCGAAATGTCGCCAGAAGCCCACGACAGCGCATTGGCCCAAAGCAGTCATGTGCCGCATGTGGTCGCGTCGGCATTGGCGCAGACTCTGGCAGAAGAAAACCGCTCGCTGGCCGCGACCGGCTTCGCCGACACGACGCGCATCGCCGCTGGCGATCCGCAGGTCTGGGTGCCGATCCTGATGGACAATCGGGACGCGGTGCTGGCTCGGTTGGACGAGTTCTCAACGCAGGTCGCCGCGTTTCGCGACGCGCTGGCCCGCCGTGACGCCGACGAACTCCGCCGCCTTTGGGAACGGGGCAAAGCGATTCGCGAACAACTGCAAGTCCGCCGCGTCGCCGAGTGACCGAATCGTAGACGGGTCACTCCGTGACCCGAATTCCGGTCACGGAGTGACCGGTCTACGGGGAACCAATTAGAAACTTCTGTCGAACGCTTTCGCGGGATCAACGGCTCCGGCCTTGAGTGCTCCGCCCTCCACGAGCTGCTCGGTCAATGTTGACCAACGCTCGGCGGTCATCTCGCCCAGACGATCGGGCGCGGTGAGGCCCGTTTCGCAGAGCGGCTTCAGTGTGCGCGTGCCGAAGGCGAGGATTTCCAAGCCCATCTCTGCATTCAGCGAATGAATGTGCTCGTTGGTCTTCTCTGGCTCATCGAGATACTTCCGCCAGCCGAGCCGGCAGGCATCCACCATGCGTCGGACGAGTTCCGGTTGCTTCTCAATCACCTCGGCCCGCGTGATGAGCACGCTGGTGTAGGGATTGAAGCCCAGATCCGAGACCATCAGGTTGAGCGGATCGCTCCCCTTTTCCTCGGCGAGAAACGGCTCGCTGAAGCTGTAGGCTTGCTGGCCAAACCGGTCATTCTCCAAAAACGGGGCGACGCTCCCGGCATACGGCACAATCTGGACGTTGGTTAGCGGCAGCTTCTTCTTCATATAGCCGAGGAATGTCTGGTTCACATTGATCGCCAGCGTCATGTCTTTCAGGTCGTCGAATTTGGTAATGCCCGATTTCTTGTGAACCATGATGCAACGCGGGCTTTGCTGGATCGGAGCAAAGACGGCGACGACGTCCGCCTCTTGAGCCCGTTGCAACAACACTTGGTCGGCGTTCGTAACGCCGAAGGTCACTTTGCCGCTGGCCACGTTTTGAATCACCGGAACACCGGGCCCGCCGGGAACGATCTTCACTCGCAGTTGGCGTTCGGCGAACAAGCCGTGGACGTCAGCCGTGTAGAAGCCGCCATGCTCCGCTTCGGGCAACCAGTTGAGCGCGAGTTCCACGTCATCGGTCGGTTTCGATTCCGGGTTGGAGGAACCGGCCGTTTCCGTCGTCGTGACTTTCGGAGGTGGGGAGTTTTCGGACGAGCAACCGCTAACGACAAACAATCCTGCCCAAAGGCAACCGCACAGGAACAGCAAACGTTGCATGACGACCCTTCTCGTTGGTGGCTGACACGTCTCGCGTCGGAGGGAGCGGACTATATTCGCGGCGTCCTCCCGGAATCACGCCCGGCCTCTTAGAATCCCGCGTCGAGTCATCACTGTCATTTCACCAAACCACAGTCATCACTGAGACAGGCGAGCGGGGCGGCGTAAGCCCCCCCGGTTCAGCAACGAGTCACCGGGGGGCTGACGCCGCCCCGCTCGCCTGGATGTCTCACCGATGGCAGTGCGAGGTCTCACTCACCACGGATGGACGGCGCTCATGTTTTCTGAACGTGATTTTTCCGCGGACTTCGAATTCTCCAAGCTGCTGCTGGGCGATAGCGATGTGGATCTCACGATCGTGGCGTTGGAGATTGCGCGTGACGCGAATCCCTCGTTGCAGTTCGAGGAGACGCTGAATTGGATCAGAGCCCGCGCGGCAGAACTGTCCGGCCGCGCGGCCGCGGCCTGGTCTGAAGCGGACTCGTTGCGAGCACTCACCACACTGCTGTCGGACACCTATGGCCTGATGGGAGACGAAGAGGCATATCAGCTTCCCGAAAGCAGCTATTTGCCGGAAGTCATCGCTCGCAAACGCGGCATCCCGATCAGTCTTTCGATCTTGTACATGGCAGTTGCGAAAGAGATCGGCCTCGACCTGCAAGGGGTGGCTGCGCCGCAACACTTCTTGACCCGGTTCGACGGCATCGAGGGGACCATCTATCTCGACCCCTTCGTCGGTGGCCGGATCATGGATCGGGACGAAGTTCTGCACTTTCTCCACGAAATTACCAACATGCCGGAGTCCGAACTCAAGCCATGCCTCAAGCCGGCGGACTCGCGAGCGATCGTGATTCGGATGCTCAACAACCTGAAGGTGCTGCACGCCAAACACGAAGACTGGCCCGCCGCCTGGCGAGTTCAGGAACGGCTCGTCGCGCTGAAGCCGGCCAGCTACGAGGAGCGCCGCGATCTGGCTTTCATCGCGATGAAATCAGAACGGACTCAGGAGGCGATCGACTTACTGGAAGACTGCCTTGCCGAATGCCCCACTAACCAGACCGCTCTTTTGGAGCAGCACCTCGACGAGGCGAAACGGCAACTCGCACGGTGGAACTGATGCCCGGCCCCACGCAACGCAATTTGTTCGCCGCCGAACCGCTGGAGCCGGAACTAAAACCGTGGGATCGCGCGGCCGCCGCAGACTTGTGGGTGGCTCGCATCGTGGTGAATCGTCCGCTGGAGACGCCGTTTGATTATCTGGTCCCCGATGCGCTGCGAGAGCACTTGAAACCAGGCATGCGCGTGCGGGTGCCGTTCGGCGGCGGACATCAGCGGCTGGTCGGATACTGCGTTGAGGTCGGCCCCTTCAGCGACTTGATCGGGCCCGAGCGGTTCAAGAATGGTCAACCGCCGAAGCTCAAATCGCTGGATGAAGTCTTGGATCGCGAGCCGTTGCTGTCGCCGCGAATGCTGGAACTGACTCGCTGGATCGCCGAGCGATATCTCTGCGGCTGGGGCCAAGTGCTCGATAGCGTCGTCCCGGCTGGCGTGAAGAAGCTGGCTGGGACGCGTGAAATTCTGTTTCTCACACCAACGGCCGGTGTTTGTGAGACGCTCGGCGAACGGAAACTCGGAGCCAAGCAAAAGACGGTGCTCGAAGTGCTGTGCTCCGCAGGCCGTCCGATGCGAATTGATGAACTGGCCGAGTCGGCTGACTGTGGTGTCGGCGTCATCAACGCGTTGCGTGATAAGAATCTCGTCTCGGCGATTCGCCAACGAACCGAAGCGTTCGATGGGGACTTCGCACCAACGCAGCGACAGCCAGACCTCACGTTGAACGCCGAGCAGAAGATGACGCTCGACGCCATCTTGTCCGAAGTGCGGGCCGCTCGGCATCGCACGATCCTGCTGCGCGGAGTGACTGGCAGCGGCAAGACCGAGGTCTACATCCAGGCGATTCGCGAAGTGGTCAGCTACGGCCGACAAGCAATCGTGCTAGTCCCGGAAATCAGCCTCACGCCGCAGACGATCCGACGCTTCCGCTGCCGGTTCGACAGTGTCGCCGTGCTGCACAGCCATCTGAGTGACTCAGAGCGTCACTGGCACTGGCAGCGGATCGCCAGCGGTCAGGTCCAAGTGATTGTCGGCGCTCGCAGCGCGGTCTTTGCTCCGACACCGCATCTTGGAATCATCGTGATCGACGAAGAGCACGAAACGTCGTTCAAACAGGAAGAGACGCCGCGATATCACGCTCGTGAAGTTGCTCGCGAACGCGCACGCCTCGAAGGCATCCCGCTGCTGCTCGGCTCGGCAACGCCAACGCTGGAAAGCTGGTGGCGAGCTGTTGGAAAGGCAGAAGACAAAAGGCAGACGGCAGAAGGTAACGAGTCTGAATGTCTGCCTTCTGCCTTGTGCCTTTTGCCTTCTGTTCCCGATCTCCTACTCACCATCACCAATCGTGTCGCCAAACTCCCGCTGCCGCCGGTCTCGGTCGTGGATACTCGCAACGACCCGTATATCACGCGTGGCGAAGCGATCGGCCGAGCGCTCGGAACACAGATGCAACAGGCGTTGAGAGACGACGGGCAGATCATCCTGTTCTTGAACCTGCGCGGCTTTGCGCCAACTGTGTGGTGTAAGGCATGTCGCGAATCCATCCGCTGTCCCCATTGCGACATCACGCTGACGTTTCACAAGGACAAGAACCGTGTGCGGTGTCATTCGTGCGACTACGAAGCCGACCCGCTAACGCAATGCCCGAAGTGCGAACATCCGGGGGTCTATTACTTCGGCATCGGAACGCAGCGGCTCGAACAGGAAGTGAAGGCGAAGTTCGGCAAGTCCACCTGCCTCCGCATGGATAGCGACACGATGAAGAAACATGGCAGCCACGACGAAGCGCTCGAACGCTTTCGCTTGGGCGAGGCGAAGATCCTGCTCGGCACGCAGATGATCGCGAAGGGACTCGACTTCCCGAACGTGACGCTGGTGGGGGTCATCAACGCCGACACACTGCTGTACTCGCCCGATCTACGAGCGGCCGAGCGGACGTTTCAATTGATCGCCCAAGTCGCCGGCCGCACCGGCCGCTCGGAACGTGGCGGCCGAGTCATCGTGCAGTCTGCGAATCCCTCCGAGCCGGCGATCGCTCTGGCCGCACAGCACGACTATCTCAGCTTCGCGGCGCTCGAACTGAAACATCGTCGCGAGGCGAATGCTCCCCCGTTCCGTTCGTTGATTCGGATCATCCTGCGCGGTGCGGTCGAGGATCGAGTCAAACAAGAGGCCCTCGCGATGGCGGCCTTGCTGCGTGCGACCGCCGAACGGCTCGCGCTGAGCGTACGACTTCTCGGCCCCGCACCGTGTCAGATCACCAAGTTGCGCGACCTGTGGCGGTTTCATCTGCAACTCTCGGCCGAGTCGTTAGAGACCGTCCGCGATCTCTGGCGAGCCGCCGTTCCGCAGATCACCCGCGTGTCGGACGTCGAATTTCAGATCGACGTCGATCCCGTCAACATGCGCTGAGCCGCATCAATTCGTCGTCTCGATTGAAACGGACTACTGATTTCGGATTTCCGGATTTCCTGCTTCGGACGTAGACTCCCCGCCCTTTCAAGGAGTCCTTATGTCTGAACTCGCCACTGTGGCCAATTCCTTGCCGCATGATCTGCGGTTGATCCCGCACACCCCGGAATGGTTTGCTCGACTCAAAGAAACGCTGGGCGAAGCTGCGTGCCGACAGTTGGGACTGTTTGTCATCCCTCCGGAATGGGTGCTGTCGGTCGTGATCCCGATCTACAACGAGAAGACCTACTGGCGAGCCCTGGTTGATCGCGTGCGAGCGGTACCGATCCGCAAAGAAATCGTGTTGATCGACGACTTCAGCCGCGACGGAACGCGCGATGAGTTGCAGCAGTTTCAGGCCGAGCTGGCCAACGCGACTCCCGATCCGTGGAACAGCTTTCAATTCGCCTATCACGAGAAGAACCGCGGCAAGGGAGCCGCCGTACGCACTGGCTTTCAAACGGCAACTGGCGATGTTGTCCTGATTCAAGACGCGGACTTGGAATACAATCCAGACGAGTATCCACGTCTGCTGGGGCCGATCGTCGAAGGCAAAGCCGACGTCGTTTTCGGCAGCCGGTTCCTCGGCGATCAGCCGCATCGTGTGCTGTATTTCTGGCATTACCTCGCCAACAAGTTTCTGACGACGCTGTCGAACTGCTTCACGAATCTCAACCTGACCGACATGGAGACGTGTTACAAAGTCTTCACGCGCGAAGTCATTCAGCAGATTGCTCCGAAGCTGCGGCAGGATCGGTTCGGGTTCGAACCGGAAATCACCGCGAAGGTGGCTCGCCGACGCTTCCGGGTTTTCGAAATGTCGATCAGCTACTCTGGTCGCACCTATGAGCAAGGCAAGCACATTGGCTGGAAAGACGGCGTCAAGGCACTGTACTGCATCGTCCGCTATGGGCTGTGTGATTGAAGAATGAGGCCGTGATGACTGCCTGGTGTCGCCGAACTTGTGAGAGTTCGGACCGAAGTCTGACGACTTCGGCGACGGAATCTTTTGCGATTCCGATCACAGTTCCTGTGACGGCCCGTCTCCGTTGGGCATGGTACCCAGCGCGGTGAGCACGAAGATATTCATGTGCTCGGAGCAGAACTTGACCGACCCATCCGCAAGACCGAGAAACGCTCCGCGTTGATGACTGCTGCCCGGTTCCTCGAAATGATTGCCGTTGATCCCCACGCAGCCGTCACTGCAGGTGCTGAAGTGGGTTGAGGAGCCTCCGACCGCCCAACCGTCCTGACTTGTACGATGATCGAGCGAAACGCCGGAGGGGCCGACCAGACGCTGCACTTCGCCGATGATGACTGTATGCGAAGTGCCATCTTTGACATTCGCCAACGACGTCTTGCCGTTGACCCAAAAGATCCCTTTGCAGGGAGACAACGGTCGGCGACCGGTGCCAACCATCCAACTTTCATGATTGCCGCAGTTGTGAAAGCCGTTGCAGCCACCCAAGCTCCCGCCATAGTCCGTGCCGCCAGCGGTCCAATTCTGAAACATGATCGGCGCGTCGATCGAACGGACTTCCGAGCGACGGGACGGGCAATAGAACAGCGGAATGTTTCGCTTGGCGACCGCCGCGTTGCCGAGCACGCTCTGCGACCAGTTCCATTGCCGGAAGAGATTGTTTTGTTCCAGTTGCGGAAGGATTCGCAACATCCAACTGGTGCCGTGCATTCCGCTCGACGTGCTGGCCGCTTCGCCCCAAGTATCAACCGCTCCGAAGCCGACCGCCGATCCGCAGATAACGACTGAACTCGGCGGCGAGTCAGCAATCGAACCCGGTGGAAAGACGAGATGCGATTCGTGGTAGTTGTGCAGCGCGAGCCCAATCTGTTTGAGATTGTTTTGACACTGAGTTCGCCGCGCGGCTTCGCAAGCATTCTGCACGGCCGGTAGCAGCATCGAAACCAGAATGCTGATGATCGCCATCACCACCAGCAGTTCGATAAGCGTGAAGCCTGTTCGTCGTCGCGACGTCAGTGACATGGTCCTTCTCCGTAGGTCAGCCTTTCCAGGCTGACAGTCCAGGCCCGCAGTGGAAAGATTATGGCCGGACGCTACGACAGTTGTCATCGCACCAAAAGCAACAGGCCGAGCAAACTTTGCTCGGCCTGTTGGCTTTTGAATGACCAGAGGGTCAATCGTTACTTGGCCTTCTTCGCGGGCTTCTTACCAGCAGCGGCCTTCGTGGACTTCTTCTCAACCTTCTTCTCGGTCTTCTTTGCAGCAGCCATAGTCACTACTCCTTTGTGATGGGTGCCGAGAACTTTGGCCGACCCTCTGGCACCCAGAATGAGGGACGGCGTTCAGGATTCACTCCGTTAATCCATTGCTATCGGACTGGCGACCTAACCTCAGCAAAAGTTCTGGAAGTTGCTGAGTACTTGGGGCCATCAATCTGCGCGGGCCTTGTATGTGGTTTGGAAAAAGTCGTCAATCCCATCTTCTTGCTCTGCAAGCCGTTGACGATTCGACTCCCGCCACAACCCGGTTTGAAATGTCCCTACAATTTCGACGTAAGACCGTGATGATCATGAAGACTTTTTTGGTGGTTGCGATTTTTTTGACGAATCTACCGTGAAGTCGCATGGACCGGCTCATGGTGACTGTCAAACAACCTCAAGACCGCTCGGTGGCGACGTCGAACAATCTGGCGAACAGGCGGCATCACATGCTTCCCGCCGCCAAGTCTCTGCGTGAGAATCCTCCGCCGTTTCGATCTCGTCGCTCGTCTTCTGATGGTTCACTTTTGATGGTTCACTTTGAAAAGGTTGTTTGATGTTTGAGAAAGTCACTGCCGCGCCGCCGGATGCGATTCTGGGTCTGACCGAAGCCTTCAAGAAAGACCCACGACCGGACAAGGTCAACCTGAGCGTCGGCGTCTTCAAGGACGATCAAGGACGGACACCCGTCTTGAAGTGCGTGAAAGAAGCGGAGCGTCGGTTGCTCGAAGCGGAAGCGACGAAGACCTATTTGAGTATCGAAGGCTCACCGGAATACGGCCGCGCCGTTCGCGAGTTGATGTTCGGTGCCGATCACGAAGTTGTGAAATCCAACCGAGCCTGCACCGCTCAATGTCCCGGCGGCACCGGCGCGTTGCGAGTCTCGGCCGACCTTCTCAAAAAGCTGTTCCCGTCGGCGACCGCGTGGTTCAGCACGCCGACATGGCCGAATCATCAAGGGATCTTCAAGTCCGCGGGCTTAAACGTTGCCGCGTATCCTTACTTCGACACCGAGAAGAACAGCCTCAACTTCGACGGCATGTTATCCGCGTTGAAGACGGTCGCGGCGGGAGACGTCGTCTGCTTGCACGGTTGCTGCCACAACCCCAGCGGAGTTGATCCGACTCCGGCGCAATGGGCGGCCATTGCCGACGTACTGGCCGATCGCGGTGCGTTGCCGCTGCTCGACTTTGCCTATCAAGGCTTCGGTCGCGGATTGAAAGAAGACGCGGCGGGCTTGTTCGCGCTGGCTCGACCGGGAGCGGAGTTGCTCATCGCCAGTTCGTTCTCCAAGAACTTTGGCTTGTACAACGAACGCGTCGGCGCGTTGACTCTAGTCGCGAAAGACGCCGCCGCCGCAGAAACCGCGCTGAGTCAGATCAAGACCTGCGTCCGCACCAACTACTCGAACCCGCCATCTCACGGCGGAGCCATTGTCGCCACGGTGCTGGGTGACTCGGCGCTCAGACAACAATGGGACGAAGAATTGGCCGCCATGCGAAATCGAATCAGCAACATGAGGTCGCTGTTCCAGAAAACGATGGAAAGCCGAAAGACCGGCCGCGAATGGTCGTTTATCACTCAGCAGGTCGGGATGTTCTCGTTCTCTGGTCTGAAGCCCGAACAAGTCGATGCCCTCCGCGAGAAGCACGGCATTTATTTCGTGCGAGACGGCCGTATCAATGTCGCAGGGATGAACGCTGCCTCAATGGATCGCCTCTGTGATGCCATCGTGGCGGTGCTGTGAATCGCCCTCCCGATTGACAGCCCTCCAAATCAAATTCCGAGAGCCCTGATTATGAACCGCCGCCAGTTCATCGCCGCGCTCGGTCTGGTTGCGCTGAGATCTCCCACGATTCAGGCGGAAGATCCCAAGCCATTGCTTGCTGGCCCGGCGGTTGGCAAGGAAGTGCCGTCGTTCTTCGTGCGAGCGATCACCGGTCCGCAGATGAATCGGTCGGTCTGCTTTGTTTGTCGCAATGGAGACCGTCCGGTCGTCATGGTCGTGATGCGGCGATTGGAGTCCGGATCATCCGTCGTGCTCAAGGCGGTCGATGAACTGGTCGATCGCCGCCGCGCGGACGGACTGCGGGCGTTCGGCGTCATGCTCAGCGATGAGCCGAGCAAAGTCTCGCCGCATTTGCAGACGGTTTCGTTCGATCAACAGCTCAACTTACCGTTGGGAGTAGGGCCGGAAACTCTGGCGGAACGGGACAGCTTGTGTATTGATCCCGCCGCCAGCGTGACGCTCGTGGCCTATCGAGACCGCAAGGTGGTTTGGACGTCCGCATTTCGCTCGGCCGATTTGCGAGACGAGCCAGTTCGGTCGCGCCGCTTGCGCGAGGTCGCTGAGCTGACCGAATCGCTGCTGACGAAAGCTCAGTGAGCGGCAATCGTGAATTCTTGGCGAACGAGCCTCCACGATTCGCGAACCACCTTGACCCTCTGGGCAGGCACAAATACTGTCCCGCCCCCCGTAGGTCAGCCTTTCCATGCTGACCATTTGCGTCACTGACAAGCCACGCGAACAACGTGTCTTTTCATAAGCAATCAGCCAGTCTCGGAGAGTCTGGCCCGGGGTAAAACATGCGAAGGGAATCGCTCATGCACTTGTTCTTTTCCGTCGGCGAGCCAAGCGGCGATCAACACGCCGCACACCTGATTCGCGAATTGCAGCGTCGCCGGCCGGGAATTCGTTGCGTTGGATTCGGTGGCGAGGAGATGCGGGCCGCCGGTTGCGAACTCCACTATCGTCTGACCAGCATGGCGGTGATGGGATTCTTGGCCGTCATACCGTTGCTGTGGAAAGCCTTCAAGCTGGTCCGGCAGGCGAAGCGATATTTTGAAGAGCAACGTCCCGATGCGGTCGTGATGATCGACTTCTCTGGCTTCAACTGGTTCATCGCGAAGCACGCCAAACGAGCTGGCATCCGTGTCATCTTTTATGTGCCGCCGCAGCTCTGGGCCTGGAAGGAAAGCCGGATCGAACGTATCCGCCGAGATGTGGACGACGTCCTCTGTTGCTTGCCCTTTGAACCAGCTTGGTATGCCAAACGAGGCGTGAAGGTTGAGTACGTCGGTCATCCGTTCTTTGATGAGGTCACCGAACATCGTCTTGACGAAGAATTCGTCGATGGCTGGTCATCTCCGAAACATCGCAACGTTGCGATTTTGCCGGGTTCACGAGACGCCGAAGTGCGGCACAACTTTCCGAACATGGTCGAGGTTATGCGCCGGTTACACGAACGGCATCCGCAAGTCCGATTTCTGGTCGCGTGCTACAAAGAAGAGCATCGCCAGTTTTGCAGCGCGCACTTAATGGCAAAAAGAAACCGCCTGCCGGTGCATCTGTTTGTCGGCAAGACGCCGGAGGTTATTCAAGCCGGCGAATTCTGTTTGATGGTCTCCGGCTCGATCAGTCTGGAAGTGCTCGCACGCGGCAAACCGGCAGCCGTGGTCTATTGGTGTGATTGGCTGATGTATCGGATCGGCCGCATATTGGTAAAAGTGAAGTACGTCTCGCTGCCCAACTTGTTCGTGGATCGCGAGGTCATGCCGGAGTTCATCTTTGTCGGCGGCCAAACACAATTGCTGACACCACTGACGGAAGTCCTACACGGCTGGCTGAGCGTGGACGAACGCCTGACCGCGGCAAAGCATGAAATGGCCGAACTCCGCGAACGCTACGTCCATACCGGCGCGACAAAGCGAGTCGCTGAGTTCCTGCTCAATCGCGTGATTCCGGCCGAGAACCTTCCGGCGGCAAAGGCCGCTTGATTGCACGGCTTTTGAATCTTACGTGGCCACCAGACGTCGAATGGTCGTGTTCCGTAGAAACGCACGTTCCCAGACACGCCGGTTTGCCGCTTGCGGTTAATCGTTCATTGCGGCTTCGATGGCTCTGCGACGTTTGAATTGTTTGCGCATGGCCGTGAGAATCCTGTTCGCCAGCAGTCGCTGTCTTCTCCGAAAACGTCTTGAGGCCACATCATGATTCGAGAGCGAAGTTGTTCCGTCACGCCGATTTTGTGCGCGGTGGGGTTATTGGTTGCGTGTTCTGCTGGCTGCGAAAAGACAAATGCCGCAGCCGAGAAGAAAGCCGCTCCGCCGGTGAAGGTGGAAATCGCGACTCCGACCGAAAAAGAGATCACCGACTTTCGCGACTTTACTGGGCGGCTAGAGTCGGTCGAGTCGGTCGAGATTCGGGCTTGTGTCTTCGGGTATCTCACGAAGATCGAGTTTGATCCGAGCATCGAACTTGGAGCCGAAGTGAAAGCGGGCGACGTGCTGTTCCAGATCGACGGGCGGCCGTATCAAAACTCTTTGGCGAGTGCGAAGGCCCAACTCGCACAGGCCGAGGCGAAGCTCAAGACCTCAACCGCGGAACTGGATCGGACGTTAGAGCTCTTCAAGAAAAATGCGGCCACGCAATCGGACGTCGATCGCGATACTGGCGCCAAGCTCTTGTCTGCAGCGGCGATTGATTCGGGAAAAGCCGCGGTGGATCAGGCAGAACTCGACTTAGAGTTCACCATAATCAAGGCTCCAATCGGCGGACGTATAAGCCGGTCGATCCCGTCGGTTGGCGACCTCGTCAATCCCTCAACCGGAACCCTGACGAGCATCGTGTCGGTCGATCCGATGCACCTTTATTTCGACATGGACGAGTCGACGCTTCAGTCGCTGCAAAAGCTCGTGAATGAAGGCAAGCTCAAGGGGCCGATGGAGGGTGAGATCCCGCTATTGATGGGGCTCGCAACGGACGATGGGTACCCGCATCGTGGCAAGCTCGATTTCATCGAAAACAAGGTGGATCCCAACACCGGCACGATCCGAGTCCGTGGTGTGTTCGCCAATCCCAAGCTAAAGCCTGAACGCGGCCCGCGAGCGCTCGCCCCAGGCTTCTTCGCACGCGTTCGATTGCCACTGGGAGAACCGCACAAAGCCGTGTTGGTCTCCGAACGCGCCATTGGTCGCGACCAAGGTCAGTCGTTTGTGTATGTCGTCAACGCCGAGAACGAAGTCGTCTATCGCAAAGTGAAGCTCGGTTCTCTCCACGATGGAATGAGAGTGATCGCTGAAGGACTGACCGCTGGCGAACAGATCGTGACAAACGGCCTGCAACGGGTTCGCCCGAAGTCAAAAGTAGAACCGCTAACGGCGGCGGCCGTCGAAAAGTAGCCCTGGCGCACTGCGACCCGAAGGCCAAACGGAAATCGACTTCCGGTTCTTCGTCGACGTTCTCCTGAGATTCAGCATCCGGTCCCGCAATGGCATTCCTCTCGCGGAACGAGAGGGCTACAGAGAGCAACATGGCAAAATTCTTCATCGAACGCCCCGTCTTCGCGATCGTCATCTCGCTGGTCATCGTCTTCGCGGGCGGGGCGGCACTCATGACGTTGCCGATTGCTCAATATCCGGAGATCGCGCCGCCAAGCGTCGAGGTGTCGGCGAACTATCCGGGAGCGAACGCGAAGGTCGTGCAGGAAACTGTCGCCGCGCCGATCGAGCAGGAAGTCAACGGTGTTGAGAACATGCTTTACATGTCGTCCCAATCGACGAACGACGGTGGCTACAAACTGACGGTGACGTTCAAGCTCGGTACGAACTTGGACATGGCTCAGGTGCTGGTGCAGAACCGCGTGTCGCTGGCGACTCCCAAGCTGCCAGATGTCGTGAAGACAACCGGCGTCAGCACGAAGAAGAAGTCGCCGAGCATTCTGCTGGTCGTCAACTTGTTTTGCGAGATGGACAAAGAGACGAACAAGCCGATTTACGATCAACTTTACTTGAGCAACTACGCGACGATTTATGTGCGTGACGAACTGTTGCGAATCAACGGTGTCGGCGATGTGAACTTCCTCGGCCAGCAAGACTACAGCATGAGAACTTGGCTGGACCCGGAGAAACTGGCGGCTCGGAATATGACGGCCGGGGACGTCATCAACGCACTGAAAGAACAAAACGTGCAAGTCGCGGCCGGGCGATTGGGACAGCCGCCGGTGCCGACGGGGCTCGACTTTCAATACATCCTCTCGACGCTGGGGCGGCTGACGGAGCCGGAGGCGTTCGAGCAGATCATCATCAAGACGGGCGAGCAGGGGCAGATCACGCGGTTGAAGGATGTCGCTCGGCTGGAACTCGGAGCGAAGAATCAGGACATGCAATGCTCGCTCGACGGCCAACCGTCAGTCGGGTTGTCGGTGTTTCAGTTACCCGGTTCCAATGCACTCGATGTCGCGAACGCGATCCGCGCCAAAATGAAGGAACTCGAAGACAGCCTCCCCGGTTTTCAGTCAGGGGTGAAGTACGCGATCGTGTACGACACGACGCCGTTCATCGAGCAGTCGGTGCATGAAGTGTTTCACGCATTGCGTGACGCAATCGTGCTCGTGGCAATCGTCGTGCTGCTGTTCCTCCAGGATTGGAAGTCGATGATCCTGCCGATGATCGACGTGCCGGTGTCGCTGATTGGCACGTTGGCGATCATGGCGGCGCTGGGTTTTACATTGAATAACTTGACGCTGTTCGGGTTGGTGCTGGCGATCGGCATCGTGGTTGACGACGCGATCGTCGTGCTGGAGAACATCGAGGTTTGGCTGGCGAAGGGGTACGACGCAAAGACAGCGACGATCAACGCGATGAACGAGATCACCGGCCCGATCATCGCCATCACGCTGGTGCTCAGTTCGGTGTTTCTGCCGAGTGCGTTTCTCGGCGGCATCAGCGGTCAGTTCTATCGACAGTTCGCGTTGACGATTTCCGCGTCGATGATCATCTCGGCCATCAACGCGATGACGATGACTCCCGCTCGCGCCGTACAGATCTTTCAAAACCGCAAACACGGCGAAGCCCTCGAAGCATTGCCGTGGTGGGGCTATGTGCTGCTACTCGGTTGGCTGAGCAAGCATTTCACCTACCCAACCGTTGGAGCGAAGTTTGAGGACGCCTCGTCCACGGTGCAGTGGGTGGTGACGTTAGGGACGGCTCTGCCGGGAGCGGTGGTTGGGTGGCTCTTCGCGAAGAAGATCAACGCGGCGCTCAGTGTCTTCTTCAAGTGGTTCAATCGTGGGTTCGATGGTATCACGAAGATCTACGGCCGCATCGTGGCGGGTTCTCTACGAGTCTGCGTCATCGTGCTGTTGATTTACGGCGGTCTGTTGGGGGCGACCTACTTCGGTCTCACGCACACGCCGGTCGGGTTCATTCCGAATCAGGACAAGGGTTATCTGATCGTCAACATCCAGTTGCCCGATTCGGCCTCGCTGGAGCGGACGGTCGAGGTGGTCAAGAAGGTCGAGAAGATCGCGAAGGAAACTCACGGCGTCGCGCACACGATCGGCATTCCGGGGCAGTCGTTCGTGCTCAACGCGGTGAACTCTAACTTCGGGTCGATGTTCGTGATTCTCGAAGACTTCGATCATCGGCACGGCATGGAGACGTACTCGGCGACGATCGGTCAGAAGATTCGGAAGCAATGCTTCGACGAGATTCTCGACGCCCAAATCGCGGTCTTCGGAGCACCGCCGGTCGATGGACTCGGCAACGCGGGGGGCTTCAAGCTGATGATCGAAGACTTGAGCGGCGGCGACATCGCGTCTCTGCAAGCGGCGGCGGACACAGTAGCTCAAAAAGGGAATGAGCAACCCGGCCTCGTCGGCTTGTTCAACAGCTTTCGCTCGAACACGCCGCAGCTTTACATCGACGTGGACCGCACCAAGTGCAAGTCGATGGGAGTGCCGCTGAACGATGTCTTCACCGCACTGTCGGTGTATCTCGGTGGGTATTACGTCAACGACTTCAACCAATTTGGCAAGACGTGGCAGGTCAACTTGCAGGCCGACGCCGGGTTCCGCATCCAGCCGGAAAACGTGAAGGCGTTGAAGGTCAAGAACTCACGCGGCGACATGGTCCCACTGGGGACGCTGATCGAGATCAAAGAGATCGGCGGCCCGGTCATGATCACACGCTACAACACCCGCACGGCTGCGTCGATCAACGGCGGTTCGCTGCCGGGAGTCAGCACCGGCCAGATCATCACGATGATGGAAGGGGTCGCGAAAAGCGAACTGACCGGCGACTACAAATTTGAATGGACCGAGCTGACGTATCTGCAACTGCTCGAAGGAAGCGCCGCGATCTTCGCGTTCATCGGCGCGATCATCCTGGTGTTTCAAGTCCTGTCGGCTCAGTACGAAAGCTGGTCGATGCCGATGGCCGTGCTGCTGGTGGTGCCGATGTGCCTGCTCAGTTCCGTCATCGGTTTGTGGGCGTTCCAGCAGGACATCAACATCTTCGTGCAAGTCGGCTTCATCGTATTGGTGGGCCTCGCCGCGAAGAACGCGATCCTGATCGTCGAGACCGCTCGTCACAAAAAATCGACCGGTGAATCCCGCTTCGACGCGGCCGTCAACGCCAGCACGAGCCGCCTGCGGCCAATCATCATGACCTCGTTCGCGTTC
>SXKJ01000441.1 GCA_005778115.1 Planctomyces sp.
CCGACATCACCGCTGAACAACGCTTGGGGAGGGGGAACCTCCGCGCAGACTCCGACATTCCGGACTCCCCACCAGCCTCCATCCACAGCGCACCCGAAAAAACTGGCCACTGACCGATGCATGAATAATGCGGGCTAGCGACCATCTCACGCAACCGCTGCGCGGACCAACTGGCGGGATGCTGTTTCTTCATTTGCTGCGTTGCAGCATCAAATGCCGCAGCCGCATCATCTTTCCGTCCGCGCTGATGTTCCACGAGCGTCAGAACGAACGCGGCGGTTGTGTTGCCGTCGGCGAGTAATTGACGCGATTCTTTTGCAAATCGCTCGGCCGCATCGGTGTCTCCCAACTGAGCCTTCGCCAAACTGAGAAGCGTCAGCAGCCGGACATTGTCAGGCACTCGCGCCCTCAGCCGTTCCGCGATGGTGACGGCGAGCGTCGGATCGCGCACCGTTTCCTCCGCGCAGGTCAGTAGCAGCCACAACTGTCCGATGTGCAGATCAAATTCACCGGGCAGATCACGCCACAAGCTGCTGGCTTGCCGGTAAAGCGGAGCGGCTTCGTCGCGGCGGTCGATCGCAAAGAGCACGTCGGCCCAATGACGACAGAGCGCGGCGAGCGCATCCTTCGAAACAGCATCGGCATCGTTGTCGGCGATCAATGTGCGGAGTTCCTCGTCCGCCTGACGAAAGAGTCGTAACCCTTCCTCCAGTTGGTCAGACTCGGCCGAGATGCGTGCTAGTTGCCCGACGACGACGGCGGCCCGTCGGCGAACACCAGGCGTCAGTCGGTCCTTCGGCAGTTTCTGGAATAGCTCACGCGAGACAAGCAGGGCCTCTTCCGCTTCGACAGATTGATCGAGGTCACGCAGCGCGGCACCATAGGCTGCATGCGCGAGCGCGGCGGTCTCAATGAGATCAGGCTGCGGTTCGTCTCCATCCGCAAGCTCAGCGACTCGGCCAATCGACGAGGCCAGCAGATCACGAGCGAGCGGCGCTTGTCCGAGCGTCAACCGCAGCAGCGCGGTATCGGTGCGAGCCAGGATTCGGAGATGTTCGTAATGCGGCACGCCGGGGATCGCGCGCCAGGTCATCGAAGTCGCCGACCGCTTTCTGGTACGTACCGAGCGCCTCGATGTCACGGCCTTGGCGGCGTTGCAAGTTGGCCAACGTCACTCGGCACAAGGCTTGGCCGTCCAACCAAACCGGGTAGTTCTTCTCGACCGACAACAACGCGGCATAGTGCTGCAAGGCACGAGCCAATGAGGCCGCCGCCGCATCGAGCTGGCTGGTTGCCATTTCCAATTGAGCCAAAGTGTGCTCGGCTTTGGCCGCGACACGCCGAGCGTCACGGCTGAGATTCGCTCCGGGCTTTGGATCAAGCGACTTGAGCGAGACACTGATGTGAATGCGTGCTTCATCGAAGTCGCCAAGCTGTTGCTGTACTCGAGCCAATCCCAGATGAGCCTCGACCAGTTCCGTGTGTCGAGACGAAGCCGCGGGCAACGCCGCAGCGCCGCGGTCCAGGAGTTCGAGTGACTTCTCGAAGGCCGACTTAGATTCGTTGCTCCGACCGGTGAGATACAACGTCTCCGCACGCTGCGCCGCGGCAACGCCACGCTCGAACGTGGCGATGCTTTGTTGAGTTTCGATTTCAGCGAGTCGTTTGTCAGCAGATTCAAACTCAGTGATTGCGCGATCGAATTGGCCCAGCATCAGCCGCACGTTACCCAGCCGAATCTGTGCTCTCGCCGCTTCGAGTTGCAGCTTTTCGTCGTCGGAGTTCACGCTGGCAAACTTGGCGTAGTCCGTCGCCGCCTGCTCCAACAGTTTCAGCCGCACCGACTGCGCACTGGGATAAAACTTGAGCACCTCGTTCACGCCGGTCAGCGAGACATCGACCGCTTGTTCGGCTTCGGACAATCGATCGACCGCCGTTTGCTTGGCGAGTTCCTCGCGGCCGCGTGCCCGATTGATGAAGACGGTCGCGATGGAAGCCGTCGTTGCAATCGTGAAGACAATCAAAGCCGCCGTAGTCGCCGCCGCGCGATGTTTGCGGAGCCAGCGCAGCAGGCGGTCAGTCCACGGTTCCGGATAGGCCGAGACCGGTTCTCCGGCCAGCCAGTTGCGCACATCGTCTGCCAGATCGAGCGCCTGCTGATAGCGGTCCTCGCGCTTCTTCGCGATCGCCTTCGAGCAAATGGCATCCAGCGCCGCCGGAATGCGTGGGTCTCGGTGTTTGGCAATGGGCGACGGTTGCTCTTTGATGAGATCGAGGATGTCTTTGCCCCGTTTGCCATCGTGCGGTGAGTGCCCTGTCAGGATCTCAAACAGGATCGCCCCCAGCCCATAGATGTCGGACCGCACGTCGACTTGATCGAGCAACCCGGCGGCCTGTTCGGGAGGCATGTATCCGGGAGTCCCCAGCACCTGGCCGGACTTGGTCTCTTCCACTTGTCCGGCTTCCGTGATGGCGATCTGCGAAACGGTGACGTTCGGTTCGATCTCCGCCTCGAACTTCGCCAGTCCCCAGTCGATGACGATCGCTTCGCCATAGCGGCCGATCATCAAGTTGTGCGGTTTCAAGTCGCGATGCAGCACGCCGCGCGAGTGCGCATAGGCCAGGGCCTGACAGATCGCGACGAAGGCATCCAGCAATCGGCGAAACTCGACCGGATTCTCGGTCCCGTCGCGACACGCGGTGTGGTACTCGTGAATGACCGCCTTCAGCGTCCGTTTGCCACGGACCAGTTGCATGCTGAAGTACGGCCGTTGATCGCCGGAACCGGGAGACAGCTCATACACGCGAATGACATTGGGATGCTCCAACTGTCCGGTGATCTGAGCTTCGCGTAACAGTCGCGCGACCGCTTCTTGATTGCGACCAAATTTTTCCTTGAGCGTCTTAATCGCCACTTTGCGATTCAGATCGACGTCGCGTGCCAGCCAGACCTGACCCATGCCGCCATGACCGGTTTCTTCATTGAGGTGGTAATGAGCCTGAGTACTGCCGACGTTCCACGTTCCCGAACTGGAGCGTGATGGGGCTGACGGCGATGGCGTGGCCTGCTCGATCTGGGTGATGTCCGACGAGGGCAAATCATCTCCAGCAATCTCAACCAGTTTGACCAGCGAGACTTCATCCAGCACATCATTGAGCGTCTTGCGGACGTCGCCATCGAACTCCGCGAGCCGTTCGGCCATGACCCGTTCGATCTGCGCACGCTGCTCGTCACGAATGAAGAGCCCTCCTTCAATGACGTCCGCCAAAGACAGACTCTGCTCACTTTTGCGGACGCGCCAGTTCGTGACCGTCTCCGCCAGTTGGTCAAAGCTGATCAAGCCGCATTGGACGCAGAGCGCTCCAAACAGCAGTTGTCGTTCAGTCTCCAAGTGACTCTCCCACAAAACACCCAGCGGCCGCCGTGTTTCAGATTCCCTGAGAATAGATGGCCTGTTCCCGCCGAAACAGGCCATCGTCTCTGTGGTTCGACTGGAAGACTCTCACATTGAAGACCCGTCCGAGGGTGTTGGTTATGCTCAGCTCATGGATTCTCAGCCATTTGAACAACTCGTCGCCAGCTTTGCGGCCGGGGAGCCGGTCGCGACGGCCGAGGTGTTTGATCGCTTCCGTGCACGGCTGGTGGCGTTGGCTCGGCAGAGAATCAAAGACCCGCGGTTGCTGGCGAAGTTCGATCCTGAAGACATCGTGCAGTCGGTGTTCCTCACGTTTTGGCGACGCTGCCGTGATGGCGAGTTCGTCCTCGAAGACTGGGATTCCTTCTGGAGCTTACTGGCCAAGATCACCGAGCGGCGTTGCCACAAGTATTGGAAGCTCTATCGACAGACCTCCAAACGGGACACCGATCGAGAATCGGCCGATGCCGCCGAAGTCGGCTCGACCACCACCGATCCCGTCCGAGCAGCGATCGTCAGCGATCTGCTGGATCGACTCCTCGGCCAGCTTGACGAGAACTCACAACTCACACTGGTGCTCAAGCTGCAGGGCTGCACGGAAACGGAGATTTGCGAAACCCTCAAGTGTTCTGTCCGCTCGGTGCGCCGCCGCGCCGCACGTATTCGCGAGGTCATGGAAGAGGTCAACGAATGAAACCAGCACGACGCGCCAGCGAGTGTTCCATTCGACACGCCAGTGGGTGATTTTCACCGATTGGCTCGCACTGAGACCACTCGCTGGCGCGTCGTGCTAAGTTCGAAGGAGCCAGCTTATGCAGAAATCCAACATGACCTCCGCCGCCTGGCGGGAACTCGAAGCAATTGTGTCTCGCTTTGAAGAGGCGCTGCACGAACAACAGCGTCCCCAAATTCGAGACTTCCTCTCCACTGAGTATGTGGACCAAGTCTCACTGCTGCTGGAGTTGATCGCAGCAGAAGCCGAACAACGCTGCCGGCTAGGGGAGCCGGTGACTTGTTCGGACTACGCGACGGCCTACGCCGACCTCCTCGCCGCGACTGCGGACCTGGACCGGCTGGCGGTCGTCGTCGCCGAAGCGTGCGAGACCATTTCGCGGTGTGTCCCGAACAAACTCGCGACCAAGACCAGCACTCGGACAAAACGTGTCGGCACACCGAAACCTCGCGATCACCACCAGTTGATCGAACCGCTTTCGCCGAGCCCCCCAAGTAGGTCAGCCTTTCCAGGCTGACCCGAATAACGATCGACGCGGTTTGGCCAATTCGAGTCAGGCTAGAAAGCCTGACCTACGTGTCACAAAACGCCGCGGAACGCAGGCAAAAACGGATTGCCGTCGCACCTGGTTCAATGTTTTTTTGACGCTATCTACCGAACATTTCGGACGATACCGTGGTGCCGCTTTTCTGCCGCAATAACGACTTGCCCGCCCGTCGGTTCCGACGAGGCCGCAAATCGCAGTGAGTAATGGAACTCAACCTATGAAGTTTACGAACTGGCTCAGGAATTGGCGGCCCAATCGTCGGCGGTCGCAACGGATGGACCCGCGACGCTTGCAACGTTGCGTCGAACGACTGGAGCCACGTCTCGTGCTGACGTCGTCCCCTCGGGCGATTGGTTCAGCGTCGTGCATCCGGCTGACCTGAGCAGCGGGACATTGCAAGGAGCCAGCGGAGGCAGCGGCACCGTTTCGTCAGACGCGATCGTCGGCACCTGGATCGTGCAGCTCACGCGCGAGTCGCTCGCTGGTGCGCAGGGACCGGCAGAAGTCGAAGCGTTGCTGGATGGCTTTGGTGCCGACTTCCAAGTCATCCACGGTCTCGGCCTGCCTGGCCAAGTCCTGGTGCAAGCGAGCCTCAACACGCGCGATCTGGCCGAGTCCTCATTGCAGAACAACGCGCGCGTCTTCGCGTTTGAAGCGGACACCTACATCATCGGCCCGCAGGAGATGCCCGCGCAGCTTCTTCCCAACGATGCGAACTTCTCCGAACTGGCGGGGCTGGACAATCGAGGCCAGACCGGCGGAGCCGCCGACGCCGACATCGACGCGCCGGAAGCTTGGAACTTCGTGGACTCGAAACTTGCGCCCGATGCCACGCGGACGCAGGTCGGCAGCCGGACTATCGTCGCCGGTGTAATCGATTCGGGAATCGACTACCGGCATCCGGACCTCTATCAAAACATCTGGATCAATCCCGGCGAGATTCCTGCCAGCGTCCGTGCCGCTTTGATCGACACCGACGGTGACGGCTTGATTTCGTTCGTCGATCTCAATGCCGCGGCCAACGCCTCGCAAGTGACCGATTTGGCCAACGACGGCAATACGTTCATCGATGCGGAGGATTTGCTGGCTGATTTGCGCTGGACTCGATCGCGCGACGCAAACGGCATCGATCTCGGTCTGCGAGACGACGACGCCAACGGTTTCGTCAACGACCTCTTCGGTTGGGATTTTTCACAGATCTCCGAAAACTCTGCGACAACACAACTGGGCCTGGGTGACAACGACCCGTTCGATGAGCATCGTCACGGCACGCACGTCAGCGGCATTTTGGGTGCCAGCGGCAACAACAACGTCGGTGTCACGGGACTCAATTGGACGGTCTCGCTGTTGCTGCTGCGATTCCTGGGAGCGGACAACAAAGGCTCGACCTCCAACGCCATCCGCGCGATCAACTACGCGACGATGATGCGTCAGCGTTACGAGGCGTCGCTCACCGATCCGGCGATCGTGGATGGCTCGGTCGGCGCGAACATCTCCGTCACGAATAACAGTTGGGGCGGCTCGGCCAGCGGCGGAGCGTTACTGCGCGAAGCGATCGTCGCTCATGGTGCCGAGGACATCCTGTTTGTTGCAGCCGCCGGAAACGGCAACGCGCTCGGCCAAGGGAACGACAACGATCTGCGGCCGTTCTTCCCGTCCAACTATGACTTGGAAAACGTCATCTCCGTCGCGGCCGTTGATGCGGCGGACGAGCTGGTGCCGTTCAGCAACTTCGGAGTCCGCTCGGTCGATCTCGCCGCGCCGGGACTCGGCATTTTGAGTACCGTCCCAAACGGTCAGTTTCGGCGTCTCAATGGCACGAGCATGGCCGCCCCGATGGTCAGCGGTGTCGCGACATTGATCGCCTCGATCAACCCCGACGCCACTGATGCCGAGATTCGCGACGCCATCCTGTCGTCGGTCGATGTCGTCCCCACGCTGGCCAATCGCCTGGCCACGGGCGGAAGACTGAATGCGTTCGAGGCGGTCACCATCGACACCTTCCGCCCGCGCGTGACGGAAGTGTCTGACGTGACCGACCCCCCTCAAGGGCCGCTGGTCACCGACGCCGACCTCGGTGCGAGCATTCAAGAATTCTCCATCACCTACACTGACAATGTCGCCCTCGACCTGCTGAGCATCGGCGCGGCCGATGTGCGTGTGACACGCCTCGAAACTGCGGAACAATTCTCCACGACGCTCCGGTTTGTGGAGCCGGGCAACAATCCCACGTCGCGATTTGTCGTGTATGCCTTCGCGCCGCCGGGCGGTAGTTGGGACGTCGGCGACAACGGCACCTATCAAATCGACCTGGTCGATCTGCAAGTCCGCGACACCAGCGGCAACTTCGTCAGCGGCGGAACGCTCGGCACGTTCCGAGCCGCGATCTCGCGCGTCGGACAGATCAACGTCGATAGCACCGTCGATTCACTCGATGCCGACCCCGGCGATGGGCAAGCGGTCGATCAACTCGGACGGCACACGCTGCGCGCCGCCATCATCGAAGCCAACGCCGACTTCGGCGAGAACACTATCGCGCTTCCCTCTGGTCTCTTTCGACTGACGATCGACGGAACCGGCGAAGACAGCGCGGAGTCCGGCGATCTCGACATCGACGGCGTGTTGACGATCATCGGTTCCGCCGACGGCGGTACGATCATCGACGCGGCCGACCTCGACCGCATCTTCGACGTGCTCCCCGGAGCACGTCTGACTCTGCGAAACATCACGCTCCGAGGGGGCCTCGCTCCCATCGACGAGCAGCATGGCGGAGGCATTCGCAACGCCGGCACACTGGTCGTCGAGACCAGCACGCAGCAAGACAACGAAGCGGCCGGAGACGGCGGAGCGATCACCAACCTCGCCGGAGCCACCGCCACGCTGACCAACGTCACCCTCTCCGGCAACCGAGCCGATCGCGGGGCCGCCATCGCCAACAGCGGCTCACTGTTCCTCTTCAGTACAACCATCGCCGCCAACACCGCCACGAGCACCGCCGGCGGCATCATCAACCTCGCTGGAGGCACGACCCGCGCGAAGAACACGCTCATCGCCACGAACACCGCACCGATTTCAATGACGACCGGCCCCGATCTCACCGGCGCGTTCGCCTCCGACGGCAACAATTTTATTGGCAACCCATCGTCCTCCACCGGCTTCAACCGCGACGTTGCCGGCAACAAGGTCGGCACGCCCGAACTGCCGCTCAATCCAAACCTCGGCCCGCTGGCCGACAACGAAGGTCCAACCTTCACTCACGAGCTGCTCCCCGGCAGCAAGGCCATCGACGCCGGCAATAACTCCGGCGCACCGCTCACCGATCAGCGCGGGCTTGTCCGCCGCGCCAACAACTCCGGCACCGTCGATATCGGCGCGTTCGAGCAACTCTTCGCCGAAATCCGAGGCGTGAAGTTTCACGACGAGAATGCCAACGGAGTTCAGGACGCCAACGAAGCCGGCCTCCCCGGCTTCGTCAGTTACCTCGACCTGAATCACAACCAGCTCCGCGACTCCGACGAACCCTCGCGAGTCACTGCCGCCGACGGCAGCTATGTCTTCAACCGACTGCAACCCGGAGCCTACACGGTCCTCGAAGAACCGCGCGACGGCTACGAACAAACCGCTCCGCACGAGTTGCAATTCACCTCAAACACGCTGACGACAACAGCCAACGGCGGTCCCTCGGCGGTCGTCGCGCTCGACCTCAACGGCGACAGCCGACCCGATCTGGCCGTCGCCAATCGTCTGACGCACGACGTACAGATTTTCCTGAACACCGGCCGAGGCACTTTCCTCGCACCCCAAACCATCATACTGCCGAACACTGCCGCACCCGTCGCAATCACCGCCGGGGACTTCACCGGCGACGGCCGCGTCGATCTGCTCGTCGCCAGTCAAGGAGACAACGCCAACCAACTGATTCTGCTGAGCAACTCCGCCGAGTCCCTCTTCACGACGTCCACCACGTTCGCGCTGACTGCCCCTCCCACGTCCGTGACTGCCGGCCGCATCGATAGCGACAACGACCTCGACCTGATCGTCACCTTCGGCGAGACCGACTCCGCCTGCGTTCTGTTGAATGACGGCACCGGAGTCTTCACGTCTGTTGCGACCCTGACCACCGGCGACGATCCCCGCGCCGCCGCACTGGCTGACTTCGATCACGACCATGACCTCGACCTCGTGATCGCCAATCGCGGAGCGGACTCACTGACCTTCTTCGCCAACACCAACGGCACGTTCAGTTCCGGCACGACGATTAACTCCGGAGGCCGCAACCCGCAGTCGCTCACTGCCGCCGACTTCGATCTCGACGGCGACATCGACTTAGTGGTCGCCAACAACGGCTCCGCGAGCGGCACGTCGATCGCGCTGCACCTGAATCGCGGCAACGCCACGTTCGCCGGCGGCCTCACCCCCGTCGCCATTCAAGCCGCCGACTTCGACAGCGACGGAGCGCTCGACCTCGCGGTGCTCAACCAAAACACGAACACCATCTCGTTGCTGCTCAACACCAGCGAAACCTCGGCCGGGACCAAGAACGGCCAGTCGGCACCGACTCTCTTCAGCGACGGTACTGTCAACAGCGCGAAGAGCGTGAAAATCTCCAGTGGAACGAACGGCGGCCCCACGCTCGCAAGCAGTGACCTCTTTGGCAGTTCCGTGACGGCGCTGGGGGATCTCGACGGAGACGGGGTGATGGACCTGGCCGTTGGTGCCTTCCGTGACAACACGGGGGATATGACCGTGGAGCAGTGTATGTCCTGTTGATGAACGCCGACGGCACAGTAAAGAGCAACGTCAAGATCGCTAACAGCACAAACGGTGGCCCCACTCTGGCTGATGGAGATTTCTTTGGCAGCTCCGTAGCGACTCTGGAGGACTTGGACGGCGATGGTGTGAATGAGCTGGCAGTCGGAGCCATTAGGGCTAATTCCGGCCTCGGAGCAGTGTATGTCCTTTTGATGAATTCAAACGGTACGGCTAAAAGCAGCGTGACGATTGGCAGTGGCTTGAACGGTGGTCCCACTCTCAGCGGGTCGACCTACTTCGGCCGAGGCATGGCATCGCTGGGCGACTTTGATGGTGACGGCGTGGCCGATCTGGCTGTTGGAGGCAGTAATGATAGTACGGGAGGCACGCAGCGCGGGGCCGTGTATGTGTTGCTGCTGAACGCGAACGGCACGGTTAAAAGCAACGTCAAAATCGCCAGCGGCACGAATGGTGGCCCAACGCTGGCGAACGCTGACTTCTTCGGGACGTGAGTCGCGTCGCTGGGCGATTTAGACGGCGATGGTGTTATCGACCTCGCGGTCGGGGCCGATGGTGATGATACAGGCGGCTCCTATCGTGGTGCGGTGCATGTACTGTTGATGAATGCCAACGGGACGGTGAAGAGCAGCACAAAGATTGCGAGCGGAACGAATGGCGGTCCCACGCTCACGAACTAGGATGCCTTTGGCAGCTCCGTCGCGTCACTGGGCGACCTGGATGGCGATGGCATTCCAGATCTGGCCGTTGGAGCCGCGCGTGATGACGCGGGAGGGTACATCAATTTGAATCGTGGTGCGGTGTATGTGTTGCTCATGAACGCCAACGGCACCTTAAAGAGCAGTTTGAAGCTCGCTAGTAGCACGAATGGCGCTCCCGCACTGGCCCCCGATGACCAATTCGGACATTCCATTGCTTCTCTGGGTGACTTGGACGGCGACGGGGTAATCGACCTCGCTGTTGGAGCTTTGACGGATAATACGGGCACATCGGATGCCGGGGCGGTGCATGTGCTGTTCTTGAATGCGACGACCAGTTTCGACTTCGGGGACGCGCCGGATACTGGTGCCGGCACGGGCACCGGCAACTATCAGACGTTGCTTGGCAATGATGGTCCCAGACATTCGATTCACACGACGCATACGACGTTGTTCCTGGGAGCGCGTGTGGATAGCGAGGCCAATGCCACTCAAGGCGTTCGCGCGAATGGTGACGACATCAGGATCTCGCCGGACGACGAGGATGGTTTGATCGAGCCGGCTCAGGACTTGTTGCTGACGATTGGTTCGGTTCCGGTTGTGCGTGTGCGTGCAACGAACACGACCGGCTCGGCAGCGACGCTGTTCGGCTGGATCGACTTCAACCGCGACGGCGTATTCGATAACGACACGGAACGGACCTCGGTGGCGGTTGCGACCGGCACGAATAACGGCACGTTCACGCTGACGTTCCCGACGCTTCCAGCCAGTGCGTCGGCCGGCACAACTTACGCGCGTTTTCGGTTGAGCACCGACGCGGCGGCGGCGAACTCGATCGGCGTAGCGATCGGTGGTGAGGTGGAAGACTACGTCGCGACGATCACGCAACGCAGCGACGGTACCGTCAACAGCACGAAGACCGTGAAACTGGCCAGCGGAACGAACGGCGGGCCGGGGT
This sequence comes from Planctomyces sp., assembly GCA_005778115.1. Taxonomy (GTDB): domain Bacteria; phylum Planctomycetota; class Planctomycetia; order Planctomycetales; family Planctomycetaceae; genus SXKJ01. Next base: position 11,123 of record SXKJ01000441.1, read on the forward strand.
TCCCTGACGATGAGTCTTTCGGCAGTTCAGTCGCGTTGCTCGGTGACTTGGACGGCGACGGTGTGTCCGATCTCGCTGTTGGGGCGAGCGGAGATAGGACGAACGGGACTGGGCGCGGTGCAGTATTTCTGCTGCTGATGCACGCGAACGGCACGGTGAAAAGCAGCATGAAGATTGCCAGCGGCACGAACGGTGGCCCCACGCTCGCGAACTTTGACCGCTTCGGCATTTCCGTGGCGTCGCTAGGTGATCTGGACGGCGACGGAGTCTCGGATCTGGCTGTCGGAGCCTTTGCGGATGATACGAATGGCACGAACGGTTCTGAATCGGATCGCGGGGCGGTCTATCTTCTGTTGCTGAATGCGAACGGCACGGCGAAGAGCAGCTTGAAGATTGCCAGCGATACGAACGGCGGGCCGGTGCTCGCGAACCGTGATGGTTTCGGCGTTTCCGTAACGTCGCTGGGCGACCTGGATGGCGATGGCGCGACTGATCTCGCTGTCGGGGCCTGGCAAGATGACACGGGTGGCGCTTCTCGCGGAGCGGTGCATGTGCTGCTTCTCAACTCGAACGGCACGGTGAAGAACAGCGTGAAGATTGCCAGCGGCACGAACGGCGGCCCCACGCTCGCGAACAATGACTACTTCGGTAGTTCCATGGCGTCGCTGGGTGACGTGGATGGAGACGGCGTGACCGATCTCGCCGTTGGAGCAACGGAGGGCGGCGCTGCGCCAAGAATCGGTGCGGTGCATGTGCTGCTGCTGAATACGAATGGATCGGTGAAGAGTAGCGTGAAGATTACCAGCGGTACGAATGGTGGCCCCATGCTTGGGAGCAACACCAGTTTCGCCGGTGCCATGGCGTCGCTGGGTGACCTCGATGGTGACGGTGTGACCGATCTGGCAGTCGGGGCCTATCGGGATGGCACAAGCGGCTTGGATCGCGGCGTGGTGCATGTGCTGTTCTTGAACCCCGCGACCGACTTTGGCGACGCGCCGGATACAACTTAGGGGACGGGGACTGGCAATTACCAAACGCTGTTGGCCAATGGCGGTCCGAGTCACGACATCAGCCTGACCAAGTCAACGCTGTTCCTCGGTGCTCGCGTCGGTGGCGAGGCCACCGGTGCTCAAGGCAGTCGCGCGAACGGCGATGACATCACAACATTGCCGGACGATGAGGACGGTTTGATCGAACCGGCTCAAGATTTGGTGCTGACAGTCAGCACGGCTCCGGTGGTGCGCGTTCGAGCCACCAACACGACTGGTTCGGCGGCGACGCTTTACGGCTGGATCGACTTCAACCGCGACGGCGTGTTCGACAACGCGACCGAACGGACTTCGGTGACGGTCGCGAATTCGACGAACAACGGCACGTTCACGCTAACCTTCCCCACGATTCCGGACAGTGCGTCCGCAGGCACGACCTACGCGCGAATCCGATTGAGCACCGACGTGGCGGCGGCGAACTCGACTGGTGCAGCGACGGGCGGCGAGGTGGAAGACTACGTCCTAACGATCACCCAACGCAGTACCGGAATCGCCGACAGCGGGAAGAGCGTCAAGTTGGCCAGCGGCATGAACGGCACCCCAACGCTCGTAGACAAAGACCGATTCGGTCACTCCGTCGCATCACTGGGTGACCTGGACGGAGATGGTGTCACTGATCTGGCCGTCGGGGCCATTGGCGACATAACGGGGGGCGGAGATTTTTCGTATCGCGGAGCCGTGCGTGTCCTGATGATGAACGCAAACGGCACCGTGAAGAGCAGCGTAAAAATTGCCAGCGGCACGAACGGCGGTCCGACGCTCGCGGACTTTCATCGCTTTGGCAGTTCGATTGCCTCGCTGGGAGACTTTGACGGTGACGGCGTAACCGATCTGATCGTTGGTGCGATTGGCGATGACACGGGCGGAGCCGTCTCATCTCAGGGTCGCGGTGCCGCGTATGTGCTGCTGTTGAACACAAACGGCACCGTGAAGAGCAGCGTGAAGATTGCCAGCGACACGAACGGTGGACCGACGCTCGGCGGTGGAGTTCAATTCGGCAGTGCCGTGTCATCACTGGGGGATCTGGACGGCGATGGCGTGACCGACCTGGCCGTCGGAGCCTACAGCGATTCCACCGGGGGCACCGAGCGCGGTGCGGTCTATGTGCTGCTGATGAACATGAATGGCACCGTGAAGAGCAGCGTGAACATTGCCAGTGGCACGAATGGCGGCCCCACCCTTGTGAACCAAGACCACTTCGGCACTTCCGTGACGTCGCTGGGTGATCTGGATGGTGACGGTGTGACCGATCTAGCCGTCGGAGCTTATCGCGATGGCACGGGAGCCACATATCCCGGAGCAGTCCATGTGCTGTTTCTCAACTCGAACGGCACGGTGAAGAGCAGTACGAAAATCGCCAGCGATACGAACGGTGGTCCCACGCTCGCAAGTTTCGACTTCTTTGGCAGCTCCGTGGCATCAGTGGGTGATTTGGACGGTGACGGCGTGACCGATCTGGCCGTCGGAGCCAGAGGCGATAACACGGGTGCCACATATTCCTCAAAACGCGGCGCGGTGCATGTGCTGTTCTTGAACTCAAACGGCACGGTGAAGAGCAGCGTGAAGATTGCCAGCGACACGAACGGCGGCCCCACTGCCGCGAACGCTCACTCCTTCGGCATTTCCCTGGCGTCGCTGGGTGACCTGGACGGTGACGGTGTCACTGAACTCGCTGTCGGCGCAGATCGCGATAACACGGGAGGTGAATATCGTGGGGCGGTGCATGTGCTGTTCTTGAAGAGACAGTTTGGTACTACGGGATCGGACATCATCACGGGGACCACAAGCAACGACGATATTGCCGGCGGCGACGGCAACGATCTGATATCGGGGCTGGGTGGTAACGACTCGCTTCAGGGCAACAGTGAAAATGACACGCTGATTGGTGGACAGGGAAGCGACTCAATGAGCGGCGGGAGTGGCAACGATCTGCTTCAAGATGGTGTCGGTAATGACCTGCTGCTGGGTGACGGCGGCGATGACGTCATTGTCGTCTCTGGTTCCATCACGACACTCTTGATTGACGGTGGCTTGGGAACAGACACGCTGAGTCTGTCCAGCGCGGGGATCGTCATTGATCTCACGACTTTGTCGGACGCATCACTACAGGGGATCGAGCAGATCGACCTCACCGGCAGCGGCAACAACACGCTGACGCTGACTCAGCTCGAAGTGCTCAACCTCTCCGACAGTTCCAACACGCTGCTGGTCCGCCGCGACTTTGGCGACACCGTCAACATGGGCAGCGGCTGGACGCGCGGGGGCACGGAAACCATCGGGACGGAGACCTTTGCCGTCTTCATCCAAGGAGCCGCGACGCTCAAGGTTCAGAATCCTTCGGTGCTCAACCTGAGCGCCTTGAATGGCACGAGCGGCTTTCGACTCAATGGAGATGAAGCGGGCGCACTCTCTGGTTTTTCGGTGTCGAGTGCGGGGGATTTCAACGGTGATGGATTCGACGACGTGTTGATCGGTGCGAATTTGGGCGGCCACGGAGTTGGCTTTGCCGTGGGCGCGACCTACGTCGTGTTTGGGAAGCCGAGTGCCTTCAGTTCGGAATTTGACCTGAGCAGTCTCAATGGCACGGATGGCTTCCGCATCGACGGGATTGATCCGGATGACCAGAGCGGGTTCTCGGTCTCGGACGCGGGGGATCTCAATGGCGACGGCTTCGATGATCTGATCATCGGGGCTGAGCAGGCCGATCCGAATGGGAACAATGATGCGGGCGAATGCTATGTCGTGTTCGGAAAAGCGAGCGGCTTTGGAGCGACACTGAGCCTGAGCGCACTGAACGGCACGACCGGCTTCCGGCTGGAAGGGATTGCCGCGAACGACTTCACCAGCCGCTCGGTGTCGAGCGCGGCGGATGTGAACGGTGATGGCTTCGCCGATTTGATCATTGGCGCGGCTTCGCGACAGTATGGAGCCACCGGCGCGGGCAAGACCTTTGTCGTCTTTGGGAAGTCAAGCGGCTTCTCGGCCGTCGTGGACCTCAACACGCTGAATGGCTCGAACGGCTTCCGACTCGATGGTGCGAACGCCGGCGATCTCGCGGGCAATTCGGTGTCGAGCGCCGGGGACATCAACGGCGACGGCTACGGCGACCTCATCCTCGGAGCCAGTGCGGCGGATCACACGGAAGCCACGAATGTGGGTGACAGCTATGTGATCTTTGGGAAGTTGGGTGGGTTCACTGCCGTCATTGGCCTGGGAACATTGAATGGCACGAACGGATTCCGCATCCCCGGTCTCACGTCGAACGACTCCACCGGTCATGCGGTGTCGAGCGCGGGGGATGTGAACGGCGACGGCTTCGACGATTTCGTGGTCACGGCTCCCTACGCGGATGCGAACGGCCGGACGGATGCGGGCCAGGTCTATGTCGTGTTCGGCAAGTCGAGCAGCTTTGGAGCGGAGTTGGACCTCAGCGCTCTGAATGGCTCGAACGGTTTCCGGCTCAACGGCATTTCCCCGAATGACGCCGCCGGCTTTTCGGCATCGAGCGCGGGAGACGTCAACGGCGATGGCTTCGATGACTTGGTCATCGGCGCTCGCTACGCCGATCCCAACGGACGCAACCTCGCGGGCCAAAGCTACGTCGTCTTCGGCAAATCGAGCGGCTTCTCGGCCTCGATCAACCTCTCCACGCTGGATGGTGCCAGCGGATTCCGAATCAACGGCACCGACGCCGAGGACCGCTTCGGCCACTCCGTCTCCAACGCGGGAGACCTCAACGGCGACGGCTTCGACGATCTGATCATCAGCTCGCCCAGCGCCAACACCACCGTCGGCAGCCTGACGGGCGAAAGCTACGTCCTCTTCGGTGGTAACTTCACCGGCGGACCAGAGACGAAAGTCGGCACCAGCACCGCGAACACACTCACCGCCACACGCGGTGCCGAAGCCATCGACATCCTGATCGGCGCACAGGGGAACGACATCCTCATCAGCGACGGCGGCGCGGATGTGTTGCGCGGCGGGCAAGGCAACGACCTATTTCAAATCTCAAATTTGACATTTCAAATCATCGCCGGCGGCACTGGCACGGACACGCTGCGGTTGGACGGCAGTGGGATCCATCTGAACCTGCTGGCGATTGCGGACAACAAGCTGACGGGGATCGAAGCCATCGACTTGCGCGGCAGCGGTGTGAATCGTTTGCTGTTGAAGCCGCTGGAGGTGCTCAATCTGTCGGACTCGTCGAACTCGTTGCTGGTGATGGCGGACCAGGACGACTCGCTGTTCATCGGCGGCGGCTGGGCAACGCTCGCGGATCAGCAGTTTGACGGTGCGTCGTATCGCGTCTTCACGAACGGCGCGGCTGATGGTCTCCACGGCGGTCGGTCTGGAAAACATTCATCAAGGCTTTGAGTTCACGGTCAGCAGCACGCTCGACACCGTGGACGCCAACCCGGGGGATGGCATCGCTGCGGATTCGCTCGGCCGCGCGACGTTGCGCGCGGCGATCATGGAGGCTAACTCGCTGCCGGGCAGCCATCGCATCGTTTTGGCAGGTGGCCTCTACACGCTGACACGCGCGGGGGCGAACGAGAACGCCGCGTTGACGGGTGATCTGGACATCACCGGCGACATCACCATCGTTGATCAGCAGATCGAATCGACGGTCATCGACGGCGGCGACTTGGATCGGGTGTTTCATGTCTTGCCGAGCGGCAAGCTGACGGTGACCAGCATCACGATTCAGAATCGGCAACGTCAGCGGCAGTGGCGGCGGAGTTTTCAACCAGGGAAATCTCACGTTGCTGAATGTCGGGCTGTCGGACAACGTGGCCACGGCGGGCGGCGCGGTGATGAATGAAGGGGTGGCCGATCTTCAAAATCTGTCTGTGCGGGGGAACTCGGCGACATCGAGCGGTGGTGGCATCAGCAATTCGGGGTCGGCGACGTTAGGGCTGGCATTCAGTTTCTTTGTCAACAATACGGCGGGGGGATTCGGCGGTGGATTGGAGAACACAGGGACGGCGACGATCTTCGACTCGCGGTTCTTTGAAAACTCGGCAAGCAGTACCAGCGGAGTCGGCGGTGGGCTGTATCACAACGGCGGCACGACGAGCGTGACATTCAGCGAACTGCGCGGCGGGGCCGCTCAAGATGGGGCCGGTTTGTACGCGATCGGCGGCACGCTCAATGTGTCCAACAGTCTGATCTGGGCGAGTGTCGCCAGCCGCAACGGCGGCGGCGCGTTCCTGGACAATCCCACTAGCGCGACCTTCATCAACACGACGTTCTCGGGAAACTCGGCGGTGAATGGCGGCGGATTGCACACGCTCAGCCAAGAACTCGCCACGCTGCGCAACGTGACGGTCACGGCCAATACGGCCAGCGGACTCGGCGGCGGCATTCGGGGGATCGGAGCGTCGCTCTTCAACACGATCGTGGCAGCCAACAACGGGCCGACCGATCCCGACATCAGCGGCATTATCTTTTCGGGAACGCACAACGTGATCGGCGTGCCGGCCTTCAACACCTTCACAGACGGCGCCAACGGAAACAAAGTCGGCTCGGTTGGCTCGCCACTGAATCCGCTGCTCGGCCCGCTGGCCGACAACGGCCCGTTCAGTTTCGATCCGATCAAGACCCACGCGCTGCTGGCAGGTAGCCCGGCGATCGACGGCGGCACCAACACCGGCGCGCCAGAGATTGATCAGCGCGGATTCGCTCGGCCGAAGGACGGTGACGGCAACACGACTGACGTGACCGACATCGGTGCCGTCGAAGCGTTCCTGGGGGCCATCACCGGTCTGGTCTATCACGATCGCGACGGCGACCGAGTCCGCGATCTGGACGGGACCGAACCGGTCTTGCGGGGCTTCACGGTCTACGCCGATCTCAACAACAACGGCCAACTCGACGAGGCCGAACCACGCACCGAGAGCAGCTTCTTCGACGATCTCTCAACGCCGGCCATCAACGAGATTGGGGCATACAAGCTCTTCGGTCTCGACCCAGGTACGGTCAAATTGCGTGGATTGCCGCCGCTCGGCTTTGAATCGACGACGACGTTTCCCCTCACGTTCACGCTCAGTCCCGGCCAGCAAATCAACAACGTGGACATCGGCAGCCGCTTCGTAAACGTGGCACCGGTGCTCGCCGACACCAACGTCTCCGCGCTTCTTCCGCTGGGAACCAGTGTCACTCAGGATCGCGGTGTGCTGGTGCAGCGGTTACTCGGCGGAGCGACCGATGTAAATGCGAACGCGCTGCAAGGGATCGCGGTCACGGCGGTGAATACGTCGCAAGGGACGTGGCAATTCAGTCTCGACGATGCGGCGAATTGGGAGGACATCACGGCGGTCGCGGGACTCGGCGATGCCAACGCACTGCTGCTGCCAGCCGATGTGCTGACACGCGTGCGGTTCCGGCCGAATGGCGGAGTCTCCGGCACGATCAACAACGCGCTGACGTTCCGCGCGTGGGATCGGACGGAAGGCTCGATCGGCGGCACGTTCGACGCGCGCGTGAACGGGCTCAACACCGCGTTCAGTTCAGCAACCGATTCGGCGAGCGTGACGCTGACCGCGACGTTCTTCGGCGGCGGTGGCGATGGGGTCAATTGGTCGGATGCGGCGAACTGGAGCAACAACACGCTGCCCGCGATCGGTGGCGATGTCTATCTCGACTTGGCTGGCGAATCAGCCACCGTGACGAACGGTCTGACGGTCAGAAACATTCAGAGCGAAGAAGCAATCACGGCCCAGACAGGAGCTTTGACCGTGACTGGACTCGGCCGTTTGTTTGGTCCGGTCGCGGTGCGCAATGGAGGAGTCGTTGAAGCCAATGGCTCTGTCGCGGATCTCTTCGTCGCGCAAACGGACAACTCAGTTCAGGGCTTGTTGACGGCCACGAGTGGCGGCCGTGCGACGTTTGCCGGCCTCACGGCAGCGACGACCAGTAACGTTCAAGGTTTCATCGCCGCCACGAACTCTGGCTCCGTACTCAATCTGCCGGACTTGGTGAGTGCGTCGGCGTCGAGCTTGGGACTGGGAATCAATGCGAATGGTGGAACGCTCAATGCGCCAAGACTCGCGTCCCTCTCCGGGGAAATCCAACTCCATGCAAACAGTGGCGGTGTCATGAATCTGCCGGCGTTGCAATCCATCAACAACGCCACGATTCTCGTGGACGCCAACACCACGCTTGACCTCCCGCAAGTGGCTTCGTTGAACAGCGTCGCTCTGCCCGTCTCCGGTACGAATGCGATCTTGGACTTGTCGTCCGCAACCACTTTGACGGCGACGAATGGACGAGGATCGAATTGGACTGTCAGCGGCACCGGAGCGCGGCTTGATTTTTCCGGGCTACAAAGTTTGTCCGGGGCTGAAGGGAATGAGATTCAGGCCAGCGTTTCCAGCGGTGGAGCACTCGACCTCTCGCAGGTGGATTCGATCACTGGGAATGTGGGCGTGTTCGTGGCCCATTTGAATTCGACGGTGAACCTGACGGACTTGGACCAGTTGCAGCGCGGCACGGACAATTCATCGCCAACACTGGAAGCGCTGATTGACGGACAACTCCGGCTGAATCCAGGAACGACGACCGTGATAGACGATGCCTCGATCACAGGCTTCGACGACACCGTGTTGGTGGGCGCTTTGGAAGTGGCCGCCGGTGCGACGTTGCGTTCTGGAGGACTCGTGACCGGGCAACTGGTCAATCGTGGTGTTCTCGACTTGCAGGGAACGCTGATGCTCACGGGCAATTTCACCCAAACGGCAACCGGCAAACTGCAAGTCGGTTCGTCCACGACCGCCTTCGAGCGGCTGGCGATTTCCGGCTCGGCAACGCTCGACGGTGAACTCGGCGTGTCGTCGCGCAACGGGCCGTTTGATGGCGCGGACGACTTTAACGCCGCCTCCAACTCCGTGCATTCGGTGGTGATGTTCGGTTCTCGAATCGGTGACTTCGCCACGCGCACGCAAGACCCCGCTGGCGGACATCGTTTCGTCTTCAGTTCGGACGCGAACAGCGTGGATCTGCTCACTCAAATCTTCATCGAGAATACCAGCGACGAAATTGATGCCGTCCCCGGAGACGGAATCGCGAAAGCGGCGTCGGGAGTGTCCTCCTTGCGATCCGCGATCATCGAAGCCAATGCATTCGCGGGTCACGACACCATCGTGCTGGCGGCGGGCACCTACACGCTGACCCTTGCCGGCACAAACGAGGAGGCGGCGGCTACGGGCGATCTCGATATCAAGGACGACGTGACGATCATCGGAGCCAGCGCGGGGTTGACGTTCATCGACGCGGCGGATTTGGATCGTGTGTTTGATGTGAAGGCGGGGAAGAAGCTGCGGCTGGAAGGGGTCACGGTGCGGAATGGGCATTTGGCTGGCGGAGCGGATGGTGGCGGTATCTTGAACTCCGGCACGCTGGAATTGGTGGGCGTGACGCTGGATAGCAATGACGCGCTCAGTTCCGTCACGGCTCAAGGCGGAGCGATCTACAACCAAGGGGCGCTGACGATCACGGATTCGTCGTTGACGAATAACACATCGAACGGAGCGGGCGGTGGGCTGTTCAATCTGGGCGGTCACACGGCGACGATCAGCAACACGACCTTCGACAACAATACTTCGACGGCTCGCAGCGGCGGAGCCATCGACAACGACGACAACGCCACGTTGACCGTCAGCAACAGCACGTTCACGAACAATTCCGCCTCGAACAATGGTGGCGCGATTACCAACCCCGGCGGCACGGCCACGATCTCTAACAGCCTGTTCGATCAGAACTCGGTCTCGACCGGCACCAGCGGCGGTGGCGTGTCCAATTTGGGTGACGGCGTGATGACGATCACCGCGTCGGCGTTCACCCGGAACTCCGGCCAAGGCGGCTCCGCGATCCTGAACTCCAGTTCGGCGCAGCTCACGGTGACCGGCAGTTCCATTACGAACCACTCCAGCGCCGGTTCGACCGTGTCGAGCAGCAGCAGCGGAGTGTTCACGATCACCAACAGCACCATCTCCGGCAACACGACGTCGGCAGGCAGCACGCTCGGCACGATCTCGCACTCGACTGGTTCTTTGGTGCTCATCAACAACACGATCACGAACAACGCGGTCGGCACCAGTACCAGTGCGGGCGGCGTCTTCATCAATGGCGGCACGGCGACGTTGCGAAACAATGTGCTGACGGCCACTGTGGGTAATCGCGCGGACGTCGTTGGCGATTTCATTTCGGAAGGGGGCAACTTCATCGGCAACGTCGGCACGGCAACTGGAATTACGCAATCGACCGACCGCACCGGCACCAGCGGATCGCCGCTCAACGCGCTGCTTGGCCCGTTGGTGAATTACGGCGGTCCAGTGCGAACTGGGGCATTGCAAAGCGCGATTACATCGGGCAGCACGCAGCTCACGCTGACCAGCGCGAGCAAGTTTCCGAATCTGCCGTCGTTCACCATCAAGATTGATTCGGAACAACTGCTGGTGACGGCGGTTTCGGGAACGACCATCACCGTGACTCGCGGAGTGAACGGCACGACGGCCGCTTCGCACAACGCCAACACGACGGTGACACTGTTGTCGGTTCCGAATATCACGACGCCCGCGTTTCATTCGCCGTTGGTTGGTAGCCCGTTGATCGAAGCGGGCGTGAACGGCGTCGGAGGCACGACCGACCAACGCGGAGCCGCTCGAACACTCGATGCCAATGGGGACGGCGTGGCGACCACGGATATCGGCGCGGTTGAGTTCTCATTCTTCGTGACCACGACGGCCGACACTCGCGACGCCAATCCCGGCGACGGCATCGCGGCGGATGCCAGCGGCCAGACGTCGCTCCGAGCAGCGATCATGGAAGCCAACGCGCTGGCGGAACACGACGTGATCTACGTCTCGTCAGGCACTTACACACTGACGCGTGCGGGAGCGAACGAGGAAGCCGCGGCGACGGGAGATCTCGACATCGTTGGCGAACTGACCCTTGTTGGCGAAGGTGCGATTACTTCGATCGTTGATGGCAATTCGATCGACCGCGTCTTCGAGCAACAATCCGGCAGTCGATTGGTTTTGCACGGCGTGACTGTTCGAAATGGCAAAACATCGGCGACGGAAATTGGCGGCGGATTATTTGCCAACGGGCTTTCGACGCACGTGATTGACAGCCGCTTCGAGAACAACACTGCTTCGTCCGGCGGCGGGCTTGCGAGTTATGCGACGGGCAGCACAGTACTTGTCGAAGGCTCGACATTTACGGGCAACACAGCCAGCGGAAGTTCGATCTCCAGTATTCTGGACCAGATTGGCAGCGGCCTGTTTGCGGGGATCGGCACCGTCGACATTCGCGGTTCGACGTTCACGGGTAATAGCGGTGCTCGATCGCACGGCGCGGTTGGTGTTGGTGTGTCGGCGACCGTTTCGATCGTTGATTCGACTTTGGCGGACAACCTTTCCGACGCGTTGGTTATTGATGGAGGTCGAGTCACGGTCACTCGCTCAACGATCTCTGGCAACAACGGGACGAACAGTTCACCATCACGGGGCGGCGGCGGTATCACCGGATTTGGTCCAGACCTGACGGTCATCGGCAGCACGATCTCCGGAAATCTGGGGGCGCAAGCCAATGGACTGCTGACTTTGGGCGGCACTGTTGTCATTCAAAACTCGACCATCTCAAGTACTGGGACTTCGGTATTTGCAGACTACACAAACGGAGGCATGTCAGTGAGGAACTCGATCGTTGTTGGAACGATCGACGCACGCAGCACGTTGACATCGCTTGGGAACAACCTCATCAGCGCGTTCAATGGGGTCGGAGTTTCGAACGGAGTGAATGGCGACATCGTCGGAACGGTCGCGTCACCTGTGGATGCGAAGCTCGGTGCGTTGGCGGACAACGGTGGGCCGACGAAGACACATGCGTTGCTGGCGACGAGTCCGGCAATTGATGCGGGGGAAGCGGACGGCGTAATGCTGACCGATCAGCGCGGATTGCCGCGCAGCCTGGATGGCAATGACGACGGAATTCCGCGCCCGGATATCGGCGCGTTCGAGCGATTTGTCGGATTCCTGGTGAACAGCACGCTCGACACGGTGGATGCCAATCCCGGCGACGGTATCGCGGCGGACTCAATGGGCCGGACCACTCTGCGAGCGGCGATCATGGAAGCCAACGCACATGCTGGGCGAGACAGCATTGTCGTGCCAGCGGGGACGTATCTCTTCACCTTGGCCGGAACGGTTGAGGATGCCGCCGCAACGGGCGATCTCGACATCACCGGCGACCTGACCATCACCGGACTCGGTGCGACGGCGACGATCATTGATGCCGCGGACCTCGACCGAATCTTTGATGTCAAGAATGGAGCGACGCTGCGGCTGGAAGGAGTCACGCTGCGTAACGGACAAATCATTGGTGACGGTGGAGCGATCCTGAATTCTGGGACATTGGATCTGGTCGGACTGACACTCGACAGCAATCTGGTGACTGGCTCGTTCGCGTCACAAGGGGGAGCCATCTATAACCAAGGCACGTTGACGATTGCGGACTCCGCATTGACGAACAACGAAGCTCAAGGTGAAGGTGGTGCGCTGTTCAACGCCGACGGATTCACGGCCTCGATTACGAATTCGACTTTCAACAACAACCGCTCTCAGAACAGCAGCGGCGGAGCGATCGACAGCGGGATCAATTCCACGCTGAACATTGTGGGAAGCAGCTTCACGAACAATTCCGCGTTCGGCGGCGGAGCGATCTATAACCGGAGTGGAACGGTCTCCATTGCCAGCAGCCTTTTTGGCGGCAACTCGTCACTGCTGGATGGCGGGGCATTGTTCAACGCAAGTGGCGGATCGCTGACGATCGACCGCAGCACCTTGCAGAATAACTCGGCAACCACAGTCGCGGGGGGCCTCTACAACATCGGGCAAGTAACGATCACGCGCAGTACGTTCAAAGGCAACACCGCCACTCAAGGAGCCGCCATCTCCAATAATGACGGAGCGGGCACGTTCGATGGGCTATTGACCATCTCGCAGTCCCTGTTTGTCGGAAACACCGCCACGAACCAAGAAGGCGGAGCCATCGATAACAACGCCGGGGCGAAGCTGAACGCAGAGAACTCCACGTTTTCCGATAACTCCGCCACCGAAGGCGGCGCGATTTTCAATAGCAACCTGGGGCAGGCGACACTGACGCATGTGACCATCACGCAGACCACGTCCGGGATCAATGGTGGCGGTCTTCATAACAACAGTTCCGCTAGCGAAGTTGTCGTGAAATCGTCCGTGATCGCCGGACTGCCGGGTGGTACGCCGGGCGCGGATCTCGTCGGCGCGTTCACGTCGCTTGGCCACAACTTCACCGGCGACAAGGGGACGGCAACCGGTTTTGCAAATGCCGTCAACGGCGATCAGGTCGGCACCAGCGCTGCGCGGCTCAATCCGCAGCTTGGCCCACTCGCCAGCAACGGCGGACCCACACAAACTCACGTGCCGTTGCGAGGCAGTCCGCTGATCGAGGCTGGCGTGAACGGTGTCGGTGGAGCGACCGATCAGCGCGGTGCGGGACGTGAGCTCGATGGCAACGGCGATGGCATTGCGACCGCCGACATCGGCGCGGTTGAGTTCGCGTTCTTCGTGACGACGACCGCGGACACCGTTGATGCGAATCCCGGCGACGGACTCGCTCGCGACGCCAACGGTCAGACATCACTGCGAGCGGCGATCATGGAAGCCAACGCGCTGGCGGGATACGACGTGATCTCGGTGCCGGCGGGGACGTATCGCATCACTCGGCTGACCGGAGGCAACTCGGGCGATTTCGACATCAACAGTTCGCTGTCGATTGTCGGTGCGGGTGCCGCCGCGACGATCATTGACGCGCGGCCCAGTGCGGGCGGAACTGCATCGACGCGGGTGTTTGACATCTCGGCGAGCGCGGTGGTGACGCTCGCAGGCTTGACTGTCTCCGGGGGCCTTGTGGATGGCTTCGTCAACGGCGGCGGCATCACGAACGCCGGTGATGTGACTTTGCGCTCCGTGGTTGTTCGTGATAACCGCTCGACGTTTCCCAATGGTGCCGGAGCTTTGGGCGGGGGTGTTTATTCTTCCGGCTCCCTGCAAATCTTTGACAGTGAGTTCCGAGACAATCTGGCTGGGAATGGCGGAGGCGTCTATGCCGTTGGAGCGCTGGAAGTCCGCGACAGCTTGTTTACGCGGAACAATGCCCTGCGAAGCGGTGGAGGATCGGGAGGTGGACTCGCAGCCGACTTCGCGGTGACCATCGTCAATTCGGTATTCACTCAAAATATGGCGACCCGATACGGCGGCGGTGCCGCCATTGGAGGTCCATCTGGCTCGCAGGACGGGGCAATCCGCACGATTCAGAACTCAACCTTCGACGGAAACACGGCGTTGGATGGCGGTGGTGGATTGTTGATTGGAAATCCGATCGCCACGGTGTCGTCCAGCACGTTTTCCAACAATGTGACGGGGTCACATACGGGACCGCTTGGCGGCGGCGGAATCCTCGTGACCGATGGCACGCTGCTGGCCACGAACATAACCGTCTCTGGGAATTCAACAGGCTCGTCGGCGCCGTTCGGTGGCGGGCTGCGCGTCTTCCGGGGTGTGGCCACCGTGGATCACGCCACCATCACCGGTAACACGGGTGGCGGCGTCGAAGCGGTGAGTGGAGGAACGGTCAATCTCCGCAACAGCATCGTGACGGGAAACTCCGCAACATCGAATCCCAACGTTTCGGGGACAGTGACGTCGGGCGGTCATAACTTGATCGGCGTCGGCAATGGCGCGACGGGCTTCACCCACGGAGTCAACGGCGACCAAGTTGGGACATCCGCGACTCCCCTGAATGCGCAGTTCGGCCTGCTGGCTGACAACGGCGGCGTGACCAAGACGCATGCGCTGCTCGCCATGAGTCCAGCGATTGATGCGGGGGCAATGCTCGGAACGGAGTCCCAAGCGACGATCCGCGATCAACGCGGTGTCCCGCGTCCGCAAGGGGCGGCTCCCGATATCGGCGCGTTTGAAGTCGGTGCGAATCTGCTGTTCGTCAACAGCACGGCGGACAGCGTCGATGCGAGTCCCGGCGATGGGATTGTGGCAGATGCTCAGGGCCGAGCGACGCTGCGGGCGGCGATCATGGAATCGAACACACTGAGTGGCGTGCAGACGATCGTGATTCCTGCGGGGACGTATCGGCTGGCTGCGGGTGCGGATGAAGCGATCGAGATCGCTGGCGATCTCGATGTCTTAGCAGAGGCGATTTTGATCGGGGACGGTTCTGGTGAAACGATCGTCGAAGGCAATGGGGATCGCGTATTCGATCTCCATGCGTCAGCGGGGGCCGTGACGATGAGGGGGCTGCAAGTCCGGGGCGGCGGTGACAGCGAGACCGGCGCGGGGGGCGGCATTCGAGCACTCACCTACGTCACGCTGCGCGACCTCGTGATCACCGGCAATCAAGGGGGGCTCGGCGGAGGGCTGTATGTCGGTGCTGACGGTGGATTACTCGAACATGTGGAGATCTCTCAGAACTCCGGGCCGGGTGGTGGTGCGGGAGTGTTCTTCGACAGCCTGACCTTTGAGAGTGAATTTCCGCAAAAGCTGCTACGCATCGAGGACTCGTGGATTCACGACAATGCGACGCTCAACGGATTAGGTGGCGGCCTGCACATTCGGGGCGGACGTTTGGAATTGGTTCGCACCCGTGTCTCGAGTAATTCGGCAACGGAGGGTGGCGGACTGTTTGTCAGCGGTATTGGCAATACCTCGGCAGAGACTTTTGTCGTCCAGGACAGCTTGTTCGACCAGAACTCCGCCAGTGAGCGTGGCGGTGCGATCTACAATTTCGATTCGGGTGACACCAGCGTCGTTGTCGAGTTGGTCAATACGACGCTCGCCGGAAACTCCGCCGTCCTGAATGGCGGCGCGGTCCATGCCGTGGGCGGCCGCGTGGATCTGACGAACGTCACGGTGGCGGAGAACTCAACGCTCGGCGATGGTGGCGGACTCTCCTGGCTTGGCAATGGCGGCTACCGCTTGCTCAATACCGTCGTGACAGACAATTCCGCCGGTACGCCGAGCACATCGAATCTCTCGGCGAACGCCTTTGTGTCGCTGGGGCACAATTTCATCAGCGCGCTGGGGAACGCAACCGGCTTCGCGAATGGCGTCAACGGCGATCTGGTGGGGACCACTCTGAATCCGCTCGATGCGAAGCTCGGTCCCTTGTCGGACAACGGCGGGCCAACGCTGACAATGTTGCCGAGGCTCGGCAGTCCGTTGATCGATGCGGGAGACAACACCGGTGCGTCGGCGACCGATCAACGTGGCGCGGCGCGCGTGGTCGATGGGAACAACGACAGCACGGCCACCATCGACATCGGCGCGGTCGAACGCGTTGAAGGCGCGAATCGCGGTCGGGTCTTCTATGACGCCAACGGAAACGCTCTCACGGATGCCGGCGATCGTGGACTCGCGGGGCGGACTGTGTTCCTCGACGCAGATGAAGACGGCGTGTTGGATACGAGCGAACTCCGCACGGTCACGCTGGCCGACAATTTGGCGACGAGCGGGATCGACGAAGCGGGCACCTACGAATTTGAGATCGTTGCGCCGGGAGACATTGATGTTCGCACTCTGATCGTGGCCGGGGAGCAATTCACGACTCCAAGCGGCGGCGTTCACGAAGCGACCGTCGTGTCCGGGCAATTGTCATTTGCGGACTTCGGCCTGGTTGTTCCGTTGACGATCACGGACCTGTCGTCGAATCCGGCATCGGTCTCTGGCATCACAGAAGGGGATGCGGGCCAGGCGATCCTGACGTTCCGAGCGGAGCTGCCGGCGGCGGCTCCGGTGGATGTTTCCTTTTTGGCCACGATCACTGGCGGCGCGGCGACCGTGGGAACAGATGTCGTCGAGCGAGCGGTACCGCAGCGGACGATCGTGATTACGGCCGGGCAGACCAGCGTGGATTGGAGCTATGCGGTCCCGGCGGACTCGACGGACGAATTCGACGAGACGATTGTCGTCACGATTTCCAATGTGACGAACGCATTGCCGCCGGCCAGCGCGATGATCACTGGGGTGATTCTCGACAACGATGCTCCGCCGACCGTTTCGATTGGAGACGCGCAACTCGTCGAGGGTGATCGTGGTCCGAATACGCTGATGTTTCCGGTCACGTTGTCGGCTCCCAGTGGCAAGCCGGTTTCGGTGACGTTCACGGTCGCGGCGGGCACAGCGTCCGCGGGCGTGGATTTCGTCGCTGCCGCGCAGCCGGTCATGGTCAGCTTTGCTCCGGGTGTCACATCGGCGACAGCGCTCGTGAACCTGGTGACGGACTTCACCGATGAAGCGGATGAAACGCTGACGGTCACGTTGGGAGAGCCGATCAACGTCACGATCGCCGATGGACAGGCCACGGGAACGATCCTCGACGATGACATCAACCTGACGGTCACGACAGACGCAGACAAAATTGATCAGACGGCTGGCGACGGCGTGGTCAACACGGGCGTGGCCAACGAGATCACGTTGCGTGCGGCGGTGATGACGGCCAATCAACTTGCCGGTGACGACGAGATTGTCCTGCCGGCCGGGACGTTCACGTTCACGCTGGGGACACGCTCGGAAGATGCGGCGGCTTCGGGTGATCTCGATGTGACCAGCGGCTATCTGCGGATTCGGGGGACAGGGACGATAGAGAACCCGTCGATCATCGACGCGGCGGATCTCGACCGAGTGTTTCATGTCCGCAACGGCGCGACGCTCGAATTGATCAACGTGACGCTGCGCAACGGAGACCTCGGAGATTCTCAGGACGGCGGCGCGATCGCGGTCGATGCTTCGGGAACGTTGATTCTGACGCAGACGAAACTTGAGAATCACACCGCGCGCACGGGCGGAGCGTTGTTCTTGCTGGGGAACTCGACGCTGACGGTGTCTCAGGCAACGTTCACCGGTAACACGGCGTCGGGAGCGACATCTCCGGGTGGCGCGATCGCCACATCGGGATCGGGGATTGTGCTCAACGTGGCGGACAGTACGTTCCGTAACAACACGGCGGTCACCGGTGGCGGTGCGATCTTCAGCACGGGAACGTTGACCGTGACTGACAGCACGTTTGAATCGAATCGCGCGGAGGCGGTCGGTTCGAGCCAGTCGTCGCGTGGCGGTGCGATCTTCAGCAGTTCGACGACGATGCTGTCGATCGAGTCGAGCACGTTCTCGCAGAATTCCTCGATCTCGCGTGGCAGCGGGCAATCGACGGGTGGTGCGGTCGCGGCGGATACCAGTACGACGGTCACGATCACGTCGAGCACCTTTGAACGGAACGTGGCGACGGCGGCGGCGGGCGCGACCGGCACGATACGAGTCGGCGGCGGATTGTGGACACGCGGCACGGCGACGATCACCAACTCGACGTTCTCGGCCAACACGGCGGACTTCGACGGCGGCGGGATGTTCGATCAGACCGGCACACTGTCGCTCAATCATGTCACGATCGCGCGGAATGTCTCTGGCCGAAACGGCGGTGGTGTGGCTGTCGCGATCGGCACGGCTAACATCAAGGACTCGTTGATCGCCACGAACACGGCGACCACCAGCAACCCCGACGTGCATGGCACGTTCGTCTCGCAGGGACACAACCTGATCGGCAATCGTGGAACGGTGACGAGCTTCGTTGCCGGACAAAACGGCGATCTGGTGGGCGAGTCGGGAGCGGTCATCGATCCGAGGTTGCTCGATCTGGCAGACAACGGCGGGCCGACTAAGACACACGCGCTGGAGGTACGACAGATCGGCGTGTCCGTCGTCTTCAGTCCGGCGGTCGATGCGGGCGATAACTCCGGCGCTCCGCAGTTCGATCAACGTGGTTTGCCGCGCGATGTGGACGGTCGCGATCTCGGTACGGCCACGCCCGATATCGGCGCGTATGAGTTGCCGCGTAACCGGATGCCATCGCTCGCGGCACAGACTTTCAACGTTGCCGAAAACACGTCGATGGGCAGTCTGATCGGTCGTGTGGTCTTCAGTGACCTGGATGGGAATCTGCGCTCGCCCGCGCTCTCGATCACGGAGGGCGATCAAGACCACTTCGAGTTCATCGCCGCCACTGGCGACCTGAAGGTCAAAACGCCGCTCGATTTTGAATTCAAAGCGTCGTACTCCCTGAAGATTCGCGCGACTGACACCGGCGTTTCTCTGACGGACACCGCCGACGATCTGTTTCGCGAGGCATTCATCACGATCAACGTCACAAACACCAACGAGCAACCGGAGTTGGTGGGGAGCGGTCTCGATAACCGATCGCGACGTGATGGAGATGAAACCGAGACCGTTGATCTGAGACCGCTCTTCGTGGACCCGGACAACGGCGACACGCTGACCTTTACGCTGGTGGGCAACACCAATCCGGAACTCGTCGATGTGCGGCTGGTCAATGGAGGTGTGGCAGTGCGCGAGAGCAGAGGCTGAAAGGCAGCCTCGTCACCGAGGGCGAACTTCGCAAATCCGGCGCTGGTGCGATGGGCACCAACGTCCTGCAAACGGGGAATGACGATTCGCACGCTGACGAGGCTGGATGGAAAGGTGAGCCGCAATTTGCGGCTCTTTTCGTTGCCGTCGATTGGGACTTTGTTCTGACCGTTTCGTCAAATCAGCTCGCGAATCGGTGCCGCGCCATCGGGAAGCAGGTATTGCGGGCGGCCAGATTGATCGACGTACTGCGTGTGCGGATCAATTCCGAGCACATGGAAAATCGTCGCCATCAGATTCTTCGGTTGGATTGGTTGCGACTTCGGGACTTCGGCCTTGGGTGATGATTCACCCACAACCTGTCCCATCTTCAATCCGCCACCCGCCAAGGCCAACGTGCAGAGCGGTCCCCAGTGATCGCGGCCGTTGTGGCCGTTGACGCGAGGCGTGCGACCGAACTCGCCGGTGATGACCAGCAGGATCTTCTCGCTTAATCCACGTTGAGCCACGTCTTCGAGGAAGGTCGCGATCGCGTGATCCATCGGCGGGCAGGCCTGTTCAAGCTGTTTTCCAATCGAGAGCGTCGCAGGCTGACCGGGATCACCGTGCATGTCCCAGCCCTGCGGAGAATTCACGTAGTTGAGCGTCACGAAGCCACAACCTGACTCGCACAATCGGCGTGCCAGCAGCAATTGATCGCCAAAGCCCGTCCCGGCGTGATTGTATTTGGCGCGAAGTCGTGGATCTTCACGCGTCAGATCGAAGGCTTCTTTGGCTCGGCTGAGGATCAACTGGAATGCTTGGCCTTCAAATTTTGAAACGCTATCCAATAAGCCGTTTCGATCCATGTGCCTGTCGAGTCGATCCACCTGTGCGAGCAGTGATCGGCGATCTCCCAACCGCGTCATATCGGTTCGCAGATTCATGTTGTTCCGCGCTTCGCCGCCGACATCGAACGGGCTATAGGTTGCTCCCAGCCAATTCGCTCCATCGGCAAACAGTCTGATAATCGGATGTAAGTCGGCACGCCAGATTGCGGATGATTGGTGCCACGCACGCGCGCCGCGATTGATCCGAATGACGGCTTGATCGGCCCGACACCGGCGTCGACTGCGGGATGATCTGCACCGGTCATGACATAGTGCACGCCACTGCCATGCCCGGAATTCCCGTGAGCAAACGAGCGGACAAACGCCATCTGATTGGCTTGCTGAGCCATCTTCGGAAACACTTCGCCAATCTTGACACCGGAAATCGACGTGGAGACCGAACCGACCACGCTCCGAAACTCAGACGGAGCCTCCATTTTTGGATCGAACGTCTCGATATGAGTCGCGCCGCCGCCGAGCCAGACCCACACGACGGACGTGTCTTTGACTGACCGACCTTCGGCCGCCGCCACCGCTCGTTGTCGAAGCAGCCCTGGCAGGCTGAATCCCGTCAGGCCCAGCGCCCCGACTTTCATGAACTCGCGACGATTGGTTCCTTCACATGTTCCAGCGAGTGGTTGACCCCAAAGATTCAGCATGATCGTGCTCCTGAATGGGAGGTTGGAAGGTTCGATTCAGGCAACGCGGCAGATTGCGTTTTAAGCGGCAGGCGGGACGGCACTATCGGGAGTGAGGTATCCCGGTCATCGAAGAACGGTCAAGAAACGCATCAGGCCAGCGCCAGCGATACCGTAACTCCCGACGTCAGCCTGCTGCGGAACGACGGCACCGCGAATTTCCTGTCGCCGGAGTCAGCCGGTGTGCTCAATGAATCGTCCGGTGCACTCCGATTCTCCATCGCCGCACGCGATATTGATGGCAACGGAACCCCTGATTTGATCATTGCCGACAAGGACAGCGAACGAATCTCCGTCCTGAGAAACACGCTGCAACCCGGCTTCGTCACCGTGCGCGTTGTCGAATCGATGGACGTGACCGGCGTCAGCTTTACGCTGGAAACCTTGAATCAACCGCCGAGCTTCACGAAGGGAGCGAATCAGTTGGTCGATGAGGATGCCGGCACGCGGACGATCACGAACTGGGCCACGTCGATCAGTTCGGGTGGCTCGAACGAACCGGCGCAGGCGGTCGATTTCGTCGTGACGAATGACAATGAGAATCTCTTCAGCGTGCCGCCGGCGATCTCCGCCAACGGCACGCTGACCTACACCACCGCCGAGAACGCGAATGGCATCGCGACTGTCACCGTGCGAATTCATGACGACGGCGGCAGCGCGAACGGTGGCAAGGACACCAGCGAACCGCAATCGTTCACGATCACCGTCACGGCTCTCAATGACCAACCGGTGGCCAATGCGCAGTCGGCCAGCACTCCCGAAGACATCGCTGAAGAAGTGACGCTGGCTGGTGCCGATCGCGACCCGGAAGTGACTCAGTCGCTGACGTTCTCAATCGTTACGCCACCGTCTCACGGAACACTCGGCACTCTGGATGCTTCCACGGGGCGAGTGACTTACACGCCCGACGAAAACTATCGCGGCCCGGACAGCTTCACCTTCCGAGTCACCGATGACACGCTCGCCGGAGGAGCGGCTCTCGATAGCGAGGTGGCCACAGTCTCACTGACGGTCACTCCCGAAAACGATCGCCCCGTCGCGACCGCTCAACAGGTGACGACGGATCAAGACGCAGCGATCTCGTTCAGCCTGACGGGAGTCGACGGCGATGCTGGGGAGAATCAGGCACTGACCTTTGCCATCGCGTCCCAACCTCAACGTGGAACGTTGAGTGGATTCAATCCGGCAACGGGAGCGGTCACCTACACGCCGAATCCGGGAGTCATTGAACCGGACAGTTTCACGTTTACCGTGACGGACGACGCCTCAGCGGGTGGCTCGGCATTAACCAGTCTGCCGGCAACGGTGAACCTGACGGTGAATCGGCTCTTTGACGTGGTCTTCACCGGCAGCGGCAGTAATCCGCTGACGGCAACCACTCCCGATGGACGTCTGCAGATCACCGGGACCGGGGTGCTGATCCAAGTCAATCAAGCGGTCGTCCCGAACACGAACAACGTGGAGAGCCTCTTCATCCGCTCGCTGACCATCAACGGTGCTGGTGGTAAAGACAACCTCAACCTTTCAGGACTCTCGCGAAGCCTGTTTCCGAGACTGCGTGAGATTGTCTTGAGCGGCAACGCGGGGGACGACGTCATCATCGGCACGAGCTTCGATTCGAATAACGTTGTCGAACGGATCAGCGGCGGGGCCGGCAACGATCTGCTCAACGGCAGCGGAGGCCGCGATCGACTGGTCGAAACTCAAACGGGAACGTCGGCGCTGAACGTCAGCCTCAAGGCCGTGACCGGTAGCTTGACCAGACTGACGCTCTCTGGCTTTGGCACCGACACCATTGAAGCGTTTGAAGAGATGTCACTGACCGGCGCCGGCGGTGCGGACAAGATCATGGTCGATCTCTTCCCTGGCAACGTGACTCTGATCGGCGGGCTTGGAAATGACACCTTGATCGGCGGTGCTCTTGCGGACTCTCTCAACGGCGGTGTCGGCAACGACTCGTTGACCGGAAACGGTGGTGACGATCAGCTTCTTGGTGACGATCCTCTCGTTGCTGGCAGTGGGATCGACACCATCACCGAATCGGATTTGGCAAATACATTGGCAAGCAACTTCGTGCTGACTCCGATCAGCCTGCTGGGACGCGGCTCGGACACGCTCAGTTCGATCGAGAAGGTGAAGCTGACCACCTCCAACGTCGGCTCGCGGATTGATGCCTCCGCTTATGGCGGCGATACCACGCTGACGGGAGGAAATGGAAACGACCTGCTCATCGGCGGCAGCGGAACCGATTCCATTGTGGGAGGCAAAGGGAACGACACTATCACGGGGGGCTTGGGCAAAGACACTTTGACAGGCGGAACCGACGCCGGCACCGCCGACACGTTGATCGAAAACGTCAGCGGCACCGTCACGATCACCGCCACGACGCTGACGACGGTCATCTCCGGTCCAACCACGACCGTCATCGAAGCTCTTTCGGGATTTGACGCCGTCTCGCTCACCGGCGGCAGCGGTTCCGACACGATCAACGCGAGTGCGTTGCTCTTCGCGGTGACGTTGCTGGGAGGTGGCGGAAGCGACACGCTCACTGGAGGAAGCAGCGGCGATCGCCTGGATGGCCAAAGTGGCGACGATGTTCTGACAGGTGGCTTGGGAGCAGACACGATCAGCGGCGGTGACGGCGTGGACCGGCTGGTCGAAGTCAGCAAGGCGACGGTTGCGACGAACTTCACACTGACCGATTTCCAGGAGAGCGACGCTCAAGTTACCGGATTCGGTATCGCCGCAGTCCCCGAAACTTTGTCGAGCATCGAGTCGGCCAGTCTGACCGGTGGCAGCAACAATGACACGCTGACCGCCGCTGGGTTCACACGCGGCAGCGTCACGCTGACCGGCGAAGCGAATAACGATCAGTTTGACGGTGGCGCGGGGACGGATCGCATTGTCGAAGCGGGATTCAACTTCACGATCAGTTCCGTCTCGCCGCTCGTGAATGGTGTGTCGACCGGTCATGGTTCATTGACCGGCAACGGCAACGACATCCTGCTTAACAACAACATTGAGGAAGCCTCGCTCACCGGAACGACTTCCGCCAACACATTGACGGCGATGAACTTTTCGGGAGCCGTCACGCTCAATGGCCTGAGTGGCGATGACAAACTCTTCGGCGGCAGTGGCAACGATCAACTCAATGGCGGCGATGGCAAGGATTCGCTGGAAGGCAACGGAGGTGGCGACACGCTCTTCGGGAACGGCGGCATTGATACGTTGAACGGTGGTGCCGGAGCCGACTCGCTCGACGGCGGCAACGACAACGACAGCCTCGGTGGCCAAGCTGACCAAGACACCCTCATCGGAGGTGCCGGACAAGACACGTTGATCGGTGGCGCTGGAGCCGACACGTTGAGCGGCGGAGAAGGCAATGACATTCTGGATGGTCAGGCCGATCAGGACTCGCTCATTGGTGATGATGGTCGCGACATATTGATCGGCGGCTCTGAGTCCGACACGCTTCTGGGAGGACTCGGTGAGGATGTCCTGATTGGCGAGAGCTTCATGGTCAATGCGACCGTGCAGCAACGAACGGCGGCTTTCAACGCCATCCTCGCCGAATGGACGTCGAGTCGCACTTACGAGCAGCGAGACGCGAACCTTCGGCTAGGCGGAGGCTCCGTCGGCACAACGCGGCTGTATGCCAGCACTCTGCAAAACGACAACGCGATCGACCGCCTCTTCGGAGAAAACGCCCGCGACTTGTTCTTCGGATTGGATAGTGAAACTCCCGATCGGATCACCACTATTGGAGCCGACCAGGAATTCCCCCGCTAAGAACGTCGAACCGAAGAGAATCTCAGTCGCGGGAGCGACTGAGCTACATAGGCGATTCGCTCCCTCGACTCGCATTCCGAACGCCGATCAGAGTTCATTCTGCGAGAAGCTCTCAATCTGTTGGCCCCGCCTCCCATCGGATTTTGGGACACCCCCCGGCGGTGTGTGGAACGTGTCATGCACCGGGGATATGCTCCCCGCCCGACCGGGGACGTGCTTCAGATTCGCGAACGCTGTCCTGTCGGTTCGGCGAGCACCACGATCAGGAGAGCAGTCATGTCGAACAAGGGAACGCAGCTTCCTCGGCGTCAGTTTTTGAAGACGGCAGTTTCGGCGGCCAGCGCCGCCGTGATGGCACCCACGATCATTCCCGCCTCTGCCTTGGGGCTGGAGGGAACGGTGGCTCCCAGCGAGCGGATCATTGTCGGCGGCATCGGCATCGGAAACCGCGGGCTGTATGACCTCGGCTGTTTCCTGGAGCAAAGCGACATTCGGTTCGCGGCCGTGTGCGACGTGAAAGAAGCTCGCCGCACGTTGGTCAAGAAGATGGTTGATGAGAAGTACGGCACTACGCTCTGCGACATGCACCGCGACTATCGAGACCTGCTCGACCGCAGCGACATCGACGCGGTGTTGATCGCGACCGGCCCGAACTGGCACTGCACGATGTCGATGGCCGCCGCGAAGGCCGGCAAGGACATCTACTGCGAAAAGCCCTGCACGAAGAACATCGAACAGAGCCTGATCCTGCGGGACACGATCAAGCGCACCGCGCGAATTTTTCAGGCGGGAACCCAACGTCGAAACCTGCCGCACTTTGCGTTCGCGTGTGAGTTGGCTCGCACCGGAAAGCTCGGAAAGATGAAACGAGTGTTTGCACATCCGGCCGGGATGACCTCGATGTTGAGTGGTTGGCTGCCGGCTGAACCGGAACCGGAGAAGGAAGTCATCGATTATGACAATTACCTCGGCCCGGCCGCGTGGCGACCGTTCAACAAGGCACTGCTCGCCGGCTTCCACTTTGAAAAGGGAGGCGGATTCATCGGCGCGTTCGGCGGCGGCGGCGTCCTCGAATGGGGTTCGCACTGTGTGGACCTCTGCCAGTGGGCGATGGGAGATTGCGAACCTCCCATTGAATACAACCCGCCGAAAGACGGGCACCTTGTCGCGAAGTATGCCAGCGGTGCCGAACTGATCTTCCGCGAAAAGGATTGGATTCCGCTTGGCTCATGCCCCGTGCGATTCGAGGGAGAGACCGGCTGGGTCGAAGCGGGTGACAGCGGCAAGATGGTGCTCAGCTCACCGGAACTGCTCGCCGGCCGCACGGTCCTGGAGATTGGCGGCTATCCGGCCACGTTCCATGTGCGAGACTTCCTCGACTGCGTGAAAACTCGCTCGCAACCGAAGACGAACGCGCTCGCAGCCTGCAACGCTCACATCGCGTGCCACGCGGCCAACGTCGCGCTCTATCTCAACCGGCAAGTCAAATACGACAACAAAACCAACACGTTCATCGACGACGAACCCGCCAACCGCATGCGCTCCGAAGCGCTCCGCGAACCCTGGCGTCTGTAGTTCGTAGGACGGGCACTCCTGCCCGTCTCCGTCATGACGGCCAAGAGTGGCCGTCCTACCTTCAATCACATCGTCCTCAACGACCAGGACCGCAACCATGCTTTTGAATCAACGATTCCTTCACTCTGTTTTGCTGGCCGCATTGATGTTCGCGGCCCTCACCTCAGCCAAAGCCGCCGATGGCATCAAAGCCTCGCCGGAGAAAGAAAAAGAATTGATCGCCATCCTGCGATCCGACGCACCGCCACAGGACAAGGCGATTGCCTGTAAGAAGCTGGCGATCGACGGGTCGAGCGAATCGGTTGCCGATCTGGCGAAATTGCTTTCCGATCCCCAACTGGCCTCGTGGTCTCGAATCGCGCTTGAGGCGATTCCGGGAACCGCTCCCGACGAGGCGTTGCGAAAAGCGTCCGAGTCGCTCGAAGGTAGACTGCTGGTCGGCGCGCTGAATTCGATTGGTGTCCGCCGTGACGCGAACGCAGTCGAAGCATTGACCAAACGATTGAGCGACAAGGACGAAGAAGTCGCATCCGCGGCCGCAGTCGCCTTGGGCCGCATCGGCAGTGAAGCTGCCGCGAAGCCACTGCGACCGCTGTTGACCAGCGGTCCCGCCAAAGTCCGCTCAGCCGCCGCCGAAGGCTGTGTGCTTAGTGCCGAACAATGGCACGCTGCGGGCAAGTCGGCAGAGGCGGTCGCGCTGTACGACGAAGTCCGCAAGGCCGAACTTCCGAAACAACGCATCGTCGAAGCGACTCGCGGTGCGATCCTCGCTCGCAAGGACGAGGGAATCCCGCTGCTGCTGGAACAATTCCGATCCGCCGACAAGAAGATGTTTGAACTCGCACTGTTCACCGCTCGCGAGTTTCCCGGCAGTGAAGTCGATAAAGCGCTTGCCTCGGAATTGGCCAAGGCCACTCCCGAACGTGGAGCGTTGATCGTTCAAGCGATGGCCGATCGCAAGGAGACTGTCATCGTCGCTGCCATCTCGGAAGCCGCTGGCAGCGGACCGAAGCCGGTGCGCCTGGCTGCGATCAAAGCCCTCAGCCAAGTCGGCGATGCGTCCTCCGTCGATGCACTCTTGGAAACCGCTGTCGATAAGGACGAAGACTTGGCTCTCGCCGCAAAGGCAACGCTCGCCGATCTGCCAGGCGAGAAGGTCAATTCGCAAATCGCCGCGATGCTCCCCAATGCCAAAGGGAAGACGTACCCACTGCTGATCGAACTCGTTGGCCAACGTCGCATCGAAGCGACTCCGGCTCTGCTCAAGGCGATCGAGAATTCCGACAAGAACGTGCGAAGCGCCGCGCTGATCGCGCTGGGTGAGACGGTCTCTCTTAAGAATCTGCCGGTGTTGATCACGCAAGCCATCAGCCCGAAGAATGCGGACGATGCCGCGACCGCTCAGCAAGCGCTGAAGTCGGCGAGCGTCCGTATGCCTGATCGGGAAGCGTGCGCGACGGAACTCGCCGCCGCGTTTGAGAAAGCTCCCGCTGCCTCGAAGGTCTTGTTGCTCGACATCCTGGGTGATGTCGGTGGTGAGAAGGCACTGAAGACGCTCAGCGCGGCCGCCAAGAGTACTAGCCCACAGCTTCAAGATGCTGGCAGCCGAGTGCTCGGCAAATGGGCCAGCCTGGATGCCGCGCCGGTGCTGCTCGACTTGGCCAAGACCGCGCCGGCCGCTCAGTTCCGCAACCGCGCGTTGAAGGGCTACATCAGTCTCGCCCGACGATTCGCCATGCCCGACGAACAGCGAGCCGATATGTGTCAAAAGGCGTTTGATCTCTGCAAGGAACCAGCCGAACAAAAACTGGTTCTGGATGTCTGCCGCATCCAACCCAGCGCTGAGACTCTCAAAGTGGCGATCAAACTCATGAAGGTTCCGGAACTCAAAGAGGACGCGACGCAGACAACGTTGCTTGTTGCTCAAAAGCTTGGAACCAAGGGGATCAACGTCAGCGAACAACTCAGTAAAGCTGGCTTTGAGAAAGTGAAAGTCGAAATCGTCAAAGCCGAATACGGTGCCGGTGCGACCCAAAAAGACGTTACGGCGATCGTCCGCAAACAGGTCACCGACTTGCCGCTGATTGAGTTGGTCGGAGACGGCTACAACGCCAGCTTCGGCGGCGACCCGGCTCCGAGCACGGTCAAGCAATTGAAGATCCAGTACAAGATCAACGGCAAAGCGGCCGAGGCCACGTTTGCCGAAAATGCCCTCATTGTTCTGCCGATGCCGAAGTAGAGGCAGCTTCAAAACCAGCACAACACGCAAGCGAGTGGTTGTTTTTGCGGCGATTGACCGCTCGCTTGCGCTTCGTGCTAGGTTCTGCGACCGCCTCAAATCGTGAACTGAAGAGCTTCTCGATGCTCGCTCCTATCCTCATCGGCCTCGCAGTTCTTGTGATCCTGTTTCTCATCGTCGTGGCGATCCGCCCCTCCGAGTTCCGTATCACGCGGACAACAAGAATTGCCGCGCCGCCATCTGCCGTCTTCGCGCAGGTCAACGATTTCCATCGTTGGACGGCTTGGTCCCCGTGGGAGAAACTCGATCCAGAGTTGAAAAGAACTTACTCAGGACCGAACTCCGGAACCGGCACGATCTACGCGTGTGCCGGCAACAAACAAGTGGGCGAAGACCGCATGACGCTGACGGAAACCTGCCCTCAAGATTTGACCCGCATCCAACTGGAGTTCATCAAGCCCTTCGCAGCCACCAGCCTCGCGGAGTTCACCTTTCGGCTCGAAGGCCAACAGACGGTCGTCACCTGGAGCATGTCGAGCCGGCACAACTTCATCAGCAAGGCATTCTGCATGTTCATGAATATGGACAAGATGGTCGGTGGCGACTTCGAGAAGGGACTGACGCCTCTGAAATCCGTCGTGGAAACCGGGCCTCTGCATTAGTCCGAATGATTCCTGGATTCCTACGAACCCGACGCGCAAGCGAGGCCGAATTCTTCGATCAACACCGCTCAGGTGATCGAAGGCTGGAGAAGCGTTCGCCCTCGCTTGCGTTTCGAGTGAGTGTCGGTTGTTGCTGAGGAAATTCGGCGGCA
This sequence comes from Planctomyces sp., assembly GCA_005778115.1. GTDB lineage: Bacteria > Planctomycetota > Planctomycetia > Planctomycetales > Planctomycetaceae > SXKJ01. Next base: position 40,626 of record SXKJ01000441.1, read on the forward strand.
AAAGAGTGGGCCGCCGGTCGATCGCAAGCGGCGGGGTGCGGAGTTGGTTCGATGACGTTGTTGTTGTGTCCCGAATGTTGCCAGTGGCGCGAACCGGTTGAGGGGCGTTGTCCCGTATGTGCCGGGTCGCTTGATCTCGCCATTCCCGATCCTTCTTTGGAGACGGTGGCCTCCGAAATCGGAGAACTGCACGGATTACTCGGCGAGGCGGAGGTGAAGCGCGGCGACTTGCCGAAGCGGGGCCGGCTTTGGGCGACATTCAACGGGTTGCTGTTTGTGCCGTCCGAGTCTCGAGTCATCGTGTTTGCAAATAACAAACGTGCGGGGAATGCAGTCCCCTCCGGAAGACTTGGCCGATGGATTGGTTGCTGGTGGTCGCGGTTGAGCGGACGCGAACGGGCAGATCGATTTGCTTGCGAACATCGACCAAGCGCGTTGGTTGCCCGCGATCCGCTCGCGTTGGCAGAGTTGCTGCGATCTGATCCGGCAATTCTGTTTTGGTCGCGCGGAACGATCGCCACGTGGCGGAGGCAACGCGGTCATTGGGTATTGATTCGACCGAACACATTCTCGTGGCCAGAGCGGATTGCGATGCGCGATCGTGATGGCGACCGTGCTCTACAAACCTGGTTGGAGACAACAGCGTGCCCGCTCCCCGTGAATGTTCGCTGACGGAATTCCTCGATCTACTGCGTGAGTCGCTGGCCAGAGACGCCTGTTGGGGGGTCGTGCTGAGTCAGCCATGTCGTGGCGGCACCTTCGCGGATTGCCCAAGCAAATTGACCGTTCGCCCGATCGAGTTGTCCGGGAGCCGTTGCTTTCAACTGGCCGAGCGGCGCGGGAAGCAAGAGTTTCATCAGAACCTCGCTGCCGACGAGTTGCTGATCCGGATCACGTCTGAGTTCGGTGAACGGTTCGAGCAAGCGGATCTCTTCACGCCAGACGCTGACTATTCAGCGCGGGTGATTCGGCAGGGCGTTGCGCGAGTGACGTGCCGCAAACCGTCGAAGTCAGCTCCGGCGCTGACGCATGATCGCGGCAAGCAATACTTGATTCCGGAAGGGCGGCCGTGTCCGTTCTTAGCGGAGATTGGCGTCATGACTCCTTCCGGGCAGGTCAAAGCGGCTAAACAGGCTAAGTTCCGGCAAGTGAACCGGTTTCTCGAATTCGTGGACGACGTCTTGCCGGAGCTACCGCCGAATAGACTCATCCGCGTCATCGACTTCGGATGCGGCAAAAGTTACCTGACGTTCGCGATGCATTACTTGCTGACCAAACTGCGTGGCCGTGAGGTCGAGATCATCGGTCTCGATTTGAAGGCGGAGGTCGTCGCCGATTGCCAGCGGATTGCCGAGAAGCTTGATTGTCGCGGCTTGCGATTTGAAGTCGGCGACATCGCGGGCTACGCGGCAGTGGGACCAGTGGATCTGTCGGTCTCGCTGCACGCCTGCGACACGGCGACCGATGCGGCGCTCGCTCAAGCGGTGCGATGGAAGGCGAAAGTCATCCTCGCGGTGCCGTGTTGTCAGCATGAGGTCTTTGGCCTGCTGACAGATGATTCGCTGCCGGGCTTGCTACGGCACGGCATCTTGAAGGAACGCTTCGCGGCTTTGGCGACCGATGCACTGCGAGCCGCGCTGTTAGAGGCGATCAGTTATCGAACTCAAGTGGTCGAGTTCATCGACTTGGAGCACACGCCGAAGAATCTGCTGTTGCGAGCAATTCGATCCGATCAGCCGCTCGCGAATGTGTTCGAGCGTTACGAGCAACTCAAGCAACAACTTGGTCTGCGGGACTTCGCATTGGAACGACTGCTACAGACGGAACTCGTCGCACTGGCACGAAACCGGGGACATGTTTAACGTGTCGCCTCACCTCCATCCCCTTCTCAGGAGCCTCTCATGCCGAATCAGACGTCGTTGGAGCAGACCGAATTGGCGGAACTCACGCAGTCGGTGGATGACGGCCGAGCCGCCACGGACCCGTTCAAGTTGCTCGCGGCGACGCGGACGTTGCTCGACACGCGGCTGGCGGACTTGAAGGCCAAGGATGCCGCCACGCTCACGAGCGCAGGGGGTCGCGCCACCGCGTCGGCCAATGTGCGAGCGGCTCTCGATCAACTCCAGAAGCTGTTGCGGGACGGGTACAACTTCGTGCAGGGCTTGGGGAGCTTCGCCATCAGCGACGCCGATCGGTTGGGCGTGTTCACGGCGTATGGTTGGGAGAGCGGACTGGTCGGTGACTTCAGCGATGCGCGGATCGAGTCGCTGGCGAATCAGGCGATCACGGCGACGCCGGGGATTGCCGACCCGGCGCATCGGTATCCCGCTGCGCTCTTGGCGTTGATCACCACGCAGCTTGGCCTCGTGAACACGAATCAGCCGCTGGCCACGGGCGGCTCGGCGCAGGCCGCGACCGACGCTCGCGACGCCGCGCTGGAGCTGCTGCAATTGATCAACGCGCGGGTGCGCTTCTTTTACTGCAACGCGAGCGACGATCTGGACCAGACGGCCGAACTGGTGAAGATCGGCCGCCAACCCCGCCGAGCCTCCGGCGAAGCCGAGTCACAACCGCTCCCGCTGGTCCCCGGCACACTGACGTTGAATGCCACCGCCCTGACGCTGACCGCTCCGGCGCTGCCCGATCATGCCACGACGTTGCGAGCCTATCGCCGACCGGCCGGCGGCACCGCCGAACTGGCCGGCACGTCCGCGACCACCACGGTCTCCCTCATCGAACTCGGCCCGTTGACTTCCGGCGTCTCCTACGAGTTCTGGCTCGTCGGCCGCAACTCCCAAGGCGAAGGCCCGGA
>SXKJ01000442.1 GCA_005778115.1 Planctomyces sp.
GTGTCATCATTTGCAAAGGAACGCCATTCCGCACCTGTCTCTGAAATTTTATCTGAAACTACAAATCCACATTTTCCACAAAACAATTCACCTGTTGTTTCATCTGCCGTGACAACACCTGAATGACGCGGCGAATCTCCGTATCCCGGCCAATGACCGGGTCAATCTTTCCTTGCCGTGCGAGCTCGACCAAATCCTTGCCATACTTTTCGAGGGCTTGGTACTTGTCCTCCGGCGATTGATCCGTGACTTGCTGACTGCCGCGCACCGACTGCAACCCCGTCAGGATGTCCTTCTCCGCAATGCCATTCAGATCGAGCAACCGCTGCGCGGCATCCTTCACCTTCGTCAGGCCGAGCAGCAGATGCTCGACCGAGACGAACTGGTCCTTCATCTGATCCGCAGCCTGCGTCGCCGCGTCAAAGACTTGCATCACCTCGCGACTGGCACCGACCTGCGCAGCCCCGCCAGAGACCTTCGGCATTCGATTCAATTCGCCCGTTACCATCGACTCTAGCTGCGGAATCTTCACGCCGATCTTTTGGAGCAATGGCCGCACAATCCCTTGCTCATCGGCCAGCAGCGCCTTGAGCAAGTGCAACGGCAGCAACTGTTGATGACCGAGACTCTCCGCCTCAGATTGAGCCTGCTGGACCGCCTCTTGTGACTTCACCGTGAGCTTGTCGAACCGAAACGCCATGATGGAATCCTCCTTCTTTTGCCACCGTTCGTAGTTCCGCCTTCAGGCGGTCTCACCGCTCAACCGCCTGAAGGCGGAACTACGAACGGGACTGCCGAACTGGCAACGCCTGACAAGAATCGCAAATGGCAGGCCAAAGAGAGCAAGCCTCGCCGTACCGCGACCGTCAGGGAGCGGCCGCGCCTGAGGGATCGCGACAGGCCGCTCCCTGACGGTCGCGGTACGGTGGCCTACCCTGTCCAATAAGCTCGCGCTATCGTTCGCCCCTTTGATCCCGGACAAGTGAGTGCTTGATGCGAACGCCGTTTCTTTGGATGCCTGCTCAACTCGATCTTCTGGCAACCGCCGGCCTGCGTCGCGAGCGGCGAGTTGTTCGGCCGTTGCCTGGTGGAGCGTGCGAGATCGATGGACGGCGGATGTGGAACTTCGCAAGCAACGATTACCTCGGCCTCGCCGCCGATCCGCGCTTGGCGGACGCCGCGAATGCCGCGCTGTCGGAGGCCGGTGTTGGAGCACGGGCCAGCGCACTCGTCGCCGGGAGAACCGAATGGCATGAGCGACTCGAACAGACGCTCGCGCGATTCGAGGGGCAGGACTCCGCGATCCTCTTCCCGACCGGCTACGCTGCCAACGTCGGAACGATCGCCGCACTGATCGACGAAGAAGATGTCGTCTTCTGCGATCGACTGAATCACGCCAGCTTGATCGACGGTTGCCGGTTGAGCGGTGCGAAAATGCGAGTGTTTCGGCACTGGGAGTTGGAATCGCTGGAGCGTGAACTTCGCAAAGCGTCTGAATTTCGTCGGCGATTGATCGTGACGGATGCACTCTTCAGCATGGATGGCGATCTGGCTCCGCTGCGCGAACTGTGCGACATCGCCGAACGCTTCGAGGCCGACGTGCTGGTGGACGAAGCTCACGGCGCGGGTGTTTTCGGCGAGCATGGCCGCGGCGTCTGCGAACACTTGGGAGTGGAATGCCGCGTGGCCGTGCGAGTCGGCACGTTGAGTAAAGCGATTGGCACGCTCGGAGGATTCATCGCTGGACCGCAGTCACTGATTGACTGGCTGTGGAACAAATCTCGGCCGCAGGTCTTTTCGACGGCACTCCCTCCCGCGATCTGTGCGGCGGCGATGGCGGCGATAGAGATCATTCAAAACGAACCAGAACTGCGAGCGAAACTCTGGCGGAATTGTGAGTTCGTGCGGAGAGAGTTAGATGCCGTACCGCGACCGTTAGGGAGCGGCCGCGAGTCGAACGTGGATCGGGCCGCTCCCTCACGGTCGCGGTACGGTGAGTCGGTTGGCCCAATCATCCCAATCGTGTTGGGTGGTCCGGAAGCAGCCGTTGCCGCACAGCGGAAGCTCGAAGAACGCGGTTGTCTGGTCGCGGCGATTCGACCGCCGACAGTGCCGCAGGGGACATCTCGGTTGCGGATTTCCTTGTCGGCCGCGCACGATGAAACTGCGTTGCAACAATTGATCGATGCTTTGAGAGAGGTTGTGCCGAACCCATGACGAGTTCTGTTCCCAGCCGAGACGGTTTCGCTGACGAATACCCGTTCGAGTCACATTGGCTCGATCTCGACGGCGTGCGTATGCACTTTGTCGATGAAGGCCCACGCGACGGTGAACCGGTGCTGTGCGTGCATGGCAATCCGACTTGGAGCTTCATTTGGCGACGGCTGATTCGCGAACTCTTGCCGCAGCGGCGAGTGATCGCCGTGGACCACATCGGCTGCGGGTTCTCGGACAAGCCGCAGGAGTATCCGTATCGGCTGGCTCAGCACGTCACGAACTTGCGGCGACTGATCGAGTCGCTCGATCTGAAGAACATCACGCTGGTCGGCCACGATTGGGGCGGCTGCATCGGTATGGGCGCAGCAACTGAGGTGCCCGATCGGTTCGCTCGTTTCGTGCTGCTCAACACGGGAGCGTTTCGGTCGCAGCGAATCCCGTCGCGGATCGCGGTCTGTCGGATTCCGGTGCTGGGACCGCTCGCGCTTCGCGGCTTCAACGCTTTTAGTCGCGCGGCACTGACGATGGCGGTCGCTCGGCAGCCGTTGTCTACTGCGGCGAAACGTGGATTGCTTGCGCCGTATGACTCCTGGGCGAACCGCGTGGCTGTGTCGAGCTTCGTGCAAGACATCCCGCTGCGGCCGTCGCATCCGAGCTACGCCAAGCTGACGGCGATTGAAGATGGCATTGCACAGTTCCGTGATCGGCCGATGCTCTTGCTGTGGGGCGCGAAGGACTGGTGCTTCACGCTCGATTTTCACCGCGAGTTCCAGCGGCGGTTCCCGCAAGCCGAGTCGCACATCATCGCGGATGCGGGACATTACGTGTTCGAGGATGCGGCAGAGGAAGTCGCGTCGGCCGTGAGCGAGTTTTTGAATCGAACGACAAACGGGTCAGCCTGGAAAGGCTGACCTACAGAACTGCGGGAGGGGGGACTCGAACCCCCACGCCTTGCGGCACTGGATCCTAAGTCCAGCGCGTCTGCCAATTCCGCCACTCCCGCGCGGTTTGTGCGTGGGACGGATGATACGGATTGAATGCGCCGCTCACCAAGCAGAGCGGATCAGAACTTCTTCAGCGGAATGAAGTCGTCGCCGTCTGTGTCCATGCCAATCCCTTTGTCTGGTGGCGGCGGTGGCACCGTGAAACGCTCATCTTCGTCGTCAATCGGCACGGGGAACTCACCGCTGATTTCCGACTTCGGCGGAGTCACCAGCGGCTTGGCGGGCGGCCGCGCATCGGCATACGGCTTCGCGGGAACGACCGGTGCTGGAGCCTTGTCGGATTTGGGCTTCGACTTGCCACCGCCTGGCTTGTCCGCTTCAAGCCGGTAACGCACGTCGCCAATCATCAATTCGTCACCAAAACCCACGGCCGCCTGCTGCTCGACACGATCGCCGTTGACCCAGACTCCGTTCATGCTGCCGAGGTCGCGGACGACAAAGTTGTTGTTGACCAATGCAACCGCGCAATGCTTGCGCGAGATCTTGCGGCTGTTGAGAATCACCGCGTCGCAGTCGGGATGCCGGCCAACCAGCACGATCGGCTTATCCAGCGTGATCGGCTTGCCTGACTCAATTGGCACCAAGATCGCGGGCATGTGCAACAACTCCACCAACGGGCGAACTTTCGCCACGAAATGCGGACTGAGCATACCCCGCGACTGAGCGCGAAGCGACCAATGGCCAGGATGGCAGTCGGGAGAATCGGCTCGTCAGGACCGGTCGCGCCGATCACGTGAATTACGTGGAGTTGGTGAGTTCGATTTCCAACCGCCGAGCCACGCGAGGAAGCTGCCGGTCGCCGGGATTATCGGCGTTCAGGACCGTCGCTCCCCGCGATTCGCGACTGCGACTCCCAAGACTGGTACACCGTGCGGGCCGGCTTGAACCGAACTCCGCTGTTGCTGGAGGTTCGCGAGTCGTCCGGACCATTGCTCCGCGAGCCGACCTTCGTCCAGGAATCGCGTGATGCCGCCGCTCCGGGGCTCTCCAGGAATTTCGGGTCCGGCACGGGAACCGCATAGGATTTTGAGTCCGCTACCTGCGAGTCCGCCGAATTCGAGGCAGAAGTCAGCGGCAACATCGTGACTGGATTGGCCGCAACGACCGGGCGTCCGATGGTCGATTGGCTCAGAGCCGGCGCGGGTTGATAGATCGGAGTCGGCACATACGCCACGCCGCCACAGGGATTGCAGGCGACGACTGGAGAGACCACGGTTGGGACCGCATACGCCTGAGTTCTCACCACCGGCTGCGCGACCATCTGCGTGACAACCTGCGGCACTTGCCGAGTCACCTGATAAGGCACGCTGCGATACCCGATCTGCTGCTGGTAACTCACTTGCGGAATGCGTTTGGTGACCTGCTTCGGGACGTAGACCGTTTGATAGCTTCCTTCGTCAACAACGACGTCTCGATAGGTCGTGATCGGCACCGTCTGACTGATGGCTTCCGTGCGGTATTGCGTAACGACTTCGTTGCGAAACGTCGCGACTTGTTGCGGAACCATCTGCGTCTCGACCACCGGTTGATGTGATTGGCAATTGCAGTGATTCACGGGTCGCTGACAGGTGTTGCAGCCTCGTGAAAAGAACTGAGCCGACACATTCGTCGTCGAGGACATCACCGTGATCGCACTCAACACTGCCAGCAGCATCCCGCCGCGAACGTGCATTCCCATTGCCTACTCCTTGGCGATTGGCCTCTGCCCCTGTGAGTCTCGCCGCTCGACCGATGACTTTCGCGCAAACGCTCGCGGGACGCCCCGCGCGCTGCGCCTGCTCAATGACTATCGACGGTGCCTCCGGCAAACTTGAACGATTGGGCGAAGCTTGACGGCTCGGCACACACCCGACTTTTGCAAACGACTTGGCGTTTGGCTAACGTGCTCCCGCTATCCGACATCCAACCGTGAAGCCAAACGGCTCACATTCTCTATCTCACCAGGAGCCCCGCCATGAGCGATACCTTTCCCAACGCCGTGTCACGTCGCGAACTGCTGAAAACCTCCGGCCAAGTCGCTGCGGCATCCGTCTTCGCCGCGGCCGCGCTGCCCGGAGCACACGCCGCCGAAAACAACACGATTCAGTTGGTGCTGATTGGCTGCGGCGGCCGAGGCGGCGGAGCGATTGCGAATGCGCTCGCGACCAAACAAGGGCCGACCAAGCTGATTGCGATGGTGGACGTTTTCCCGGAGAAGCTGGCCAGCGCCTACAGCAACGTCAAAAAGAGTTTTCCCGATCAGGTCGATGTCCCGGAGGACCACAAGTTCATCGGCTTCGACGGCTACAAGAAGGCGATGGACCTGCTCAAGCCGGGCGACGTGGTAATCCTCACCACGCCAGTCGTGTTTCGCTGGGTCCACTTCGGCTACGCGATCTCGAAGGGATTGAACGTCTTCATGGAAAAGCCGACGACTGTCGACGGTCCGACCAGCCGCAAGATGCTGGAACTCGCGGCCGAGTCGGTGAAGAAGAATCTCAAGGTCGGCGTCGGTTTGATGTGCCGGCACTGCCGGTCGCGAATGGAGTTGGCTCAGCGAATCAAGGATGGCCAGATCGGCGACCTGACGCTGCTGCGAGCCTACCGCATTGCCGGCCCAACCGGTTCGGCATCGGTGGGGCCGAAGCCCGAAGGAATGAGCGAACTCGCTTACCAGATCAAGAATTTCCACGGCTTCCTGTGGCTGAGCGGCGGCGGCTTCAGTGACTTCCTGATCCACAACATCGACGAGTGCTGCTGGATGAAGGACGCCTTCCCTGTCGACGCCAAAGGACATGGCGGCCGGCACTATCGGGGCGATCAAGTCGATCAGAACTTCGACACCTACAACATCGAGTACACGTTCGCCGACGGCACGAAGATGTTCATGGCCGGCCGCACGATGCCCGGCTGCCATCAGGAATTCGCCACCTACGTGCATGGCACGAAAGGCTCGGCAGTCGTGTCGCAATCGGGGCACCATCCGTCGAAGGCTCGCATGTACAAGAGCCATCGCATGGGCAAGGAAGATCTCGTTTGGGAATGCGCGAAGCCGGAGGCCAACCCCTACGACCTCGAATGGGAAGACCTGATGACCGCGATCCGCAAGGACCAGCCCTACAACGAATGCGAGCGGGGCGCGAAGTCGAGCCTCGTCACGGCGATGGGCCGCATGGCCTGCCACACCGGCCAGGTCATCACCTACGAAGACATGCTCAACTGCGAGCACGAATTCGCTCCGAACGCCGACAAGCTGACGCTCGACGGCCCCTCGCCACTGATAGCCGACGCCAACGGCAAGTATCCGGTCCCGATGCCGGGCCTCAATGCCCGCAAAGAGTATTAAGACCGCAGCTTGTAGGACGGGCACTCTTGCCCGTCCTTTTTTCGAGACGGGCAAGAGTGCCCGTCCTACGATTCGACTGCCATGCTGCAACGACGACTTGTCTTCCAAGCTCTGGGCGCCTCGTGGACCAGTCTGGCATTGTTGGTATTGGTGGTGGCCGCAGCCGTTTTGGTCATCACGCTCTCGAAGTACGAGCGGAAGCTCGTACCCGCTCACATCGGCTACGGCCTGCTGATTCTGCGTCTGTTGGTGATCGCGGTCATTTGGCTGGCGCTATTGCAGCCGGTGCTGACGTGGAACATCGACCGTGAGCGGACGGGGCGGATCGTCGTCGCGCTCGATTTGTCCGAGAGCATGAGCACGGCGGATCGAATCGCCACCGATGCCGAGAAGCTGCGAACTGCGATGGGGCTGGGGATCATCGGCAACGATCAAAACCGGGACCGCTGGCTGCGAGTGCTCGCCGACATGGAAGCCGAGCGTGCGCCGAAGTGGGTGGATGACAAAGAAGGGGCAAATGACGAACAGCGGGCGATACTTTCGAAGAGCCGAAAGGAACTTGCTCGCGAATCGTTTCAAAAGCTCGACACCATTTCGCGTGCGGAGATCGCACGCCAACTGATCGGCGACAAGCCAGAGGGCTGGCTCGGCGAATTGCAGAAGACGTTCAACATCGAACTGCGTCTCTTCGGCGGCAAGGCGGTTCCGACCGAACTGGAAACGCTCGATGATGCAATGAAGAAGCCATCCGATGCTCTCGACAAGGGAGTTACGAATCTCACCTCCGCGTTGGGGCCATCCACCTCCGCGACCGAGCAATCGCCGATGAAAGCCTTCATCGTGCTGTCGGATGGTCGCGAGACTTCGGGCAACGATCCCGTGGCTGTCGCCCGGCGTTGGCGCGACTTGAATGTCGCGGTCTATACGGTCCTGATTGGTTCAGAGCGGCGGCCGAAGGACATCATCCTCGATACGCTCGACGTTCCGCCGATCGTATATCTCAATGACACTCCCATCGCGAAAGTCACTCTGCAAGCGGCCGGTTTTGAAGGGGAAGCACTCACGATCGTTCTGGAAAACGAAGGGGGCGAGCCGCAGACGAGATCGGTCTTCGTGCCGAAAGCGGAGTCTGGTTTGCCACCCACCGTCGCGGTCGAGTTCCCATTGGACGCCAGCAAGGTCGGCCGCAAGCAATTCAAGGTGCGTACCGATGTGCTCAATGGTGAGACGCGCGACGACAACAACTCGCGGGACTTCTCGCTGGTTGTTGTTGACGACAAAGCCAAAGTGCTGTTGGTCGAAGGGGAAGCCCGCTGGGAGTTCCGCTTCCTGGAAGCAGCCTACGCGCGCGATGAACGTGTCCGGCTTGAACGAGTCCTGTTCGAGCAGCCGTATCTGGGCGTGTTGCCCGAAACGTTTTTTCCGCTTCGCCTCGATTGGCCCGGCCCGGAGACACCGATCGAAAAGTCTTCGTTGGCCGAGTTCGATTTAGTCGTGATCGGCGACGTCGCGCCGCAGCACTTGCCGGAGCACATGCTCCTGCAGTTGGAGAAGTTCGTCTCCGACATCGGCGGCACGGTGGTGTTCGTTGCCGGCAAGCGACACCTGCCGATGCGGTATCACTCGCCAACGCTCGACAAACTATTGCCGCTGACGAACGCTCGGCCAGCGAATTCGCTCGACCCACCCGACACGCCGCCACATTTGCGCGGCTTTCATTTGCGGCTGACTCCCGACGGCGACCGGGCCGGAGGAATGCAGCTCGCGGCCGATGCGGAAACGAACCGCTCGACTTGGAAGTCATTGCCGGGCCAACCGTGGGCCATGATCGGCGACGTGAAAGCGGGAGCGACCGTGCTCGCCACCGCCGATGATGGCCAGCCGCTGCCGCCGGAAATGGAACGCTCACGCGCGTTGATCGTCGAGCAGTATTACGGACTCGGCCAAGTCGTGTGGCTCGGTTTCGACAGCACATGGCGTTGGAGGCATCGCGTTGGCGACCAACATCATCATCGCTTCTGGGGACAGATGGCCCGGACGGCCGCGCAGAACAAGGCCTCGGCCGGGAATGAGTTCGTGAAGTTCGGCCTCGAATCGACCGACGTGCCCTCCGGACAAGATGTCTTCTTCCGAGCACGCTGGACTCCGCCGCTGTTGGCACGCCGCCCCGACGTGAAGGCCAAAGTCGCGATCTTCCCGCGTCACGCCGCAAAGCCCGACCAGCCGCTGGCGACGATTGATCTCACGCCGGATCAGACTCGACCAGCCGTGCATCAAGGCCGCTGGCTCGCGCCGTCGGCGGGCGAGTATCGAGCAGTCTTGAAGATCGAAGGCCCGCCGCTAGGAGGTGCTGCGGACAAAGAAATCACCGCCGACTTTCTCGTGCGCGGGCCACTGACCAAAGAGCTCACCGATGTCACCGCGACTCGGTCACTCTTGGAGCAAATGGCGCAGGTCGCTCACGGAAAGCTGCTGCTGCCGCATCAACTCGGCGAACTCCCCAAGCTGATTCAGCCGGAAGACCTGTCGATCCGCGAGGACCACGAATACACGCTCTGGGACCATTGGCTGCTGCTCGCGGTCCTGTGCGGGTTGCTGACCGCTGAGTGGATTCTCCGAAAATGGAATGGGCTGCCGTGATCGCTTCGAATTCGGTTTCTCTGACTCTGACAAATTCCATGTGCTTCGTGATTGAGGCCCAAAGGGCCGTGACTCGAAAGCCCAGGGCGCAGCCCTGGGAAACGGACCCACCCAAGAATTCTCAAGGCCCAACGGGCCGTGACTCGTTCTGTAGTCCGCGGAGTCGCGGCCCATTGGGCCTTACTAATCGACTACCATCGGTTGGCAACCCAGGCTACGGCCTGGGCTATCGAGTAGCGCACCTTTGGTGCTGAATGTCAGGCACATGGTGTTCGTTGATGTCAACGATTTCCAAATGAAAACTGATCACCGGTTTGTTGCGGTCGCATTTTGACGAGCCTCGGATCGTGCCGTCTTGTCTGCGACCCAGCGCGCTGATTTTGTTTGAGGGAACTCAATGGTCGAAATCCGCAAAGCTTCGGAACTCGCGGCGAATTCCGACCTGTCTCTTTTGGTCGATCGCTACGACTCGATGATCGGCGAGCTTTGTCCGCAGAACGCGACCGCCGTGTGGAATCTGGCCACCGATGTCTCAGCGGGCCAGGTGCAGCTCGACGTGACGGATGCCTATGGCCAAAGCAGCCGAACCTTGAGCACGGCTCACCTGGCGGATGGCGATTGCATGTTTGCTCGGATCTCGCGGCAGGTTGGCGATCTGGTTTATCAGCATTCCGAAAACCTGCGTGATCCCAGCACGCTCGCGCATCTGGCGAGCTTCACGGCCGGGCGATTGTGCTGGCACTTCACCGAACGTGACCCGAATATCGCGCTGCCGTCGAGCGAGGAGAGTCCCTCGGCCGTGTTGTTCGCCGACATCTCCGGATTCACGAGGCTCACCGAACAACTGGCTCGCAAAGGTGCGGCCGGTGCGGAGGAATTGACGACGGCGCTCAACAGCTACTTCGGCCGGCTGATTGAAATCGTCTAAGACTTCGGCGGCGACGTCTTGAAGTTTGCCGGCGACGCGCTGCTCGCCACGTTTGAAGATCGCGCTCCGGGGAGGGAACTGAAGGACGCTTCGATCCGGGCGGTGGCGGCGAGTCTCAAGATTCAGCGCGAGATGCAGGACTTCCCCGAAGTCGAGGGAACGAAGCTGTCGCTGAAGATTGCTCTGGCGGCGGGCGACTTGCGGCTGTTGCACCTGGGCGGGGTCTTTGGCCGCTGCGAACTGTTGATGGTGGGGGAGTCGCTGCGCGAGTTGGGGGACGCGAACGGGCTGGCGGGGTCGGGAGACATCATTGCCGCGCCCAGTTTGCTGAGTCGTATTGAATCGTCGGCCAGTGGCTCGCCGCTCGAAGGGGGCAACTTTCGGATCGAGTCGTTGAAGCCAGAGGACATCAACGGCATTGAGCCCTCCGCAGGAACCGGCCAGTCGGCGTTGGTGAAGGCTCCGTTCCGAGTGTCGGTGGTCGCGGCCATGCGGGGATACATTCCGGCGGCGATCTATGCTCGGCTGGCGGCCGGGCAGACCGATTGGTTGGGAGAGCTTCGCAAGGTGACGGTGATCTTCGTCAACTTGCCCGGCTTCAATCGTGAGACTCCTCTGCAATCGGCGCAGCAGTTGATGGTGACACTGCAACGGACCATCTATCAGTTCGAGGGAAGCCTCAACAAATTGAGCGTGGACGACAAAGGGGTGTCGATGCTGGCGGGTTTTGGCCTGCCACCAATCTCTCATGAGGACGATGCGGCTCGCGCGATCGGTGCGGCTTTGGAACTGCACGAGCGGATCAGCCAGCTCGGCTGGAAGTGTTCGATAGGAGTGGCGACGGGACGCATCTTCTGCGGCGCTTACGGCAACAATCAGCGGCGCGACTACACGGTGATCGGCGACACCGTGAATACGTCGGCTCGGCTGATGCAGGCGGCCAAGGGACACATCCTGTGCGATCAAACGACTTGGGAGGCGGCCGAGCCGCGATTCGATTTCGAGACGCTCGAACCGATGAAGATGAAAGGGAAGAGCGAGCCGGTTCCGTGTTATCGACCGCTCGGACGTCGCATTCGGGAAGTGCATGAGACCGGTCAGCGCACGACGATTGGCCGAAAAAAAGAGCGAGAGATCTTCGGTGGCCGGTTGAGCGGCCTGGTCGAGCGACAGGAAAGCTCCGTCCTGTTCTTTGAAGGAGAAGCGGGCATCGGGAAGTCGCACTTGATTGCCACGTTCACAGGACTGGCTCGCTGGGCGGGATGCCGGACGCTGATCGGTCGCGGCGATGCCATCGAACGCTCGACACCCTGGTTCGCCTGGCGAGCGGTGATCGCGGGCATGATCGAAGTGGACCACGATCGGCTGGACCCGGTCGCGTTTGAGCAATCTCTGCGGGAACGATTTGAACTGGATGACGAATTGATTCGGCTGCTGCCGCTGCTGTCCGCCGTCGTACCGGTGGCGTGGCCGGACAACGAGTGGACCGCTCAGATGACCGGCCCCATTCGGGCGGTGAATACGAACTTGCTGCTGACTCGTTTGATTCAGCAGGTGGCTCGCGAGAAACCGTTGGTCATCGTGCTGGAGGATTCGCATTGGTGCGATTCGGCCTCGTTGACGCTGCTCCGCGAAGTCGCGACCAAGGTTCATCCGCTGCTGGTCCTGACCGCCTCACGACCATTACCTCGACCGCTGCCGCGCGACAGCGAAGCGGTGCTCAAGCTGCCGACCACCGAGCACGTGCAGCTCGACATGCTGTCGGCCGAGGACTCGATCCTGCTGGCTCGACACCTGTTGGACGTCACACAGCTACCCGCTCAGATCGAAACGTTGATCCGCGAGCGGACACACGGGCATCCTCTGTTCGTCGAAGAGCTGGCTTACACGCTGAAGGAATCTGGCACGGTGCAGATCGTGGATGGATTCGCGCGGCTGGTTGGCGACCTGCACGAGTTCGAGGATCGAGGCGTCCTGGGATCGCTCGACGGCGTGATCGTCAATCGCATCGACCGGCTGGGGCCCGCCGAGCAGCTCACGGTGAAGGTCGCCAGCGTGATCGGCTACGAGTTCCCGTACCCCATGCTGCGGGACATCTTCCCCGTCGAGCGAGAACGGGATGGACTGCACAGCCACTTGCACGCTTTGGATGCCCATAAAGTCGCGAGCGCCGTCGATGATCGAGTGGACGGCGAATACGTCTTCCGTCACCGCACGATTCGCGAAGTCGCCTACAACCTGGTCTTGAACAAGCAACGTGTGGAACTGCACCACGCGATCGCGACTTGGATTGAATCCAACCACGTGGGCGAGCTTGACGCACATTACCCGTTGCTGGCCCAGCACTGGTTGCAAGCGGGGAAGACTCGCCGAGCCATCGACTGTCTCGCGAGAGCCGGAGAGATCGCACTGGAGAGTAACGCCAATCTCGAAGCGACCTATTTCTACCGCAAGGCCCTGCGACTCGAGAGCGAGCTGCCTGAGCGAATCGCCCCCTTTCAACGGGCCTTGTGGGAACGGCGTTTCGGCGAAGCGTTGTATCGTCACGGCGAGATCACGCTCGCTCTGCAACATCTGCGAGCCGCCTTGAAACTCTTCGGCCAACCCGATCCCGAATCGAAAGTCGGAGCCGCCTTGCAGGGCGGTTGGGAGATGGTGCGGCAGTATTTCAATCGCTGTCGCAGCGAATTGTTCGGAGCACCGAAGGGCCGGCCGAACGAAGCGCTCATCGAGTCGGCTCGCGCCTATGAGCGGCTGGCCGAGATCCAATACATGCGGAACGAGATGCCGTCCTTCGTCGTGGCTACATTCCGCTCGGTTAATCTCGCGGAGCGATATGGATTCTGCCCAGAGTTGGGACGAACTTACTCGACCGTCGCCGTCATGGTCGGCTCGATGCGATTGCATCAGGCCGCCATCCGCTACGCCAACCGAGCCCGCGAGATCGCCGAAAAGTGTGGCGACCTGCCCTCGATCGCCTACGTCCGAGCCATCAACTGTCTGCCATTCACGGGGTTCGCGGACTGGGAGGAAGCGAAGGAAACGCTGGAATTCGCGATCAAGCTCAGTGCCGAAATCGGCGACCGCCGCCGCTGGTCGGAAGCGATGGTGCTGCTGGTGAATGCCGTCGCGTGGAGCGGCGACTGGAAGAAGCTCAGCAGCGGTGCCTGGAATCTGCGTCACGCAGCCGAGGCCGAGAATGTGGCTCAGGTCGCCTGCTGGGCGATCAGTTGGGTGCTCTGGTATGAGACGTCGATCGACCCGGAAAGCACCGTCACCCGCGAAGCCGAACGGGCGATGGAAAGTTGGATGCACGATGACAAAGAGCTGCCGCTGGCCGATGAAGTGCTGTCACGCGGCGGCCTGCTGCTCCCCAAGCTGCGACGCGGCGAGTGGGAACCGGCGCTCGCCGTCGCCAGCGACATTGAACGAATCCTGGGACATGCCCAACCGGTGGCGATCTACCTGCTGCCATCCTATTGCGCGATGGCCGACCTCTATTACGCGCTCTGCCGATCCGGGTATTCCTCCGCCACAATTACCCCGCGTCAACTGCGATCACGCATGCGTCGAATGCACTTCCGCATTCAGGTCTTCAGCATCCTGATCCCCATGTCGACCCCGCTGAGGTATCTCAGCGCCGGAAGGCGTCACCTGCTCAAGGGCCATGTGTGGCGAGCCCGCCGCGCCTTCCGCAAAGGCATCCGACAGGGTGAGAAGTACCGCACGCCCTACTTCATCGCGATGCTGGAATCCGAATTGGCTCGCGTGGTGGACTCCGAAAGCGAACGCAAGGCGTTGGACGCCTCGGCGCGCGAGCGGTTTCGCCAATTGGGAATCGAGCGTCCCGAAGTCCTCTGGACGTGCCCCGAAGTTCAAAATCGCACACGGCAGTGATCGACCGCGCGAGTCGTGATTGGTCTTTTCGTGGCGCTGGCGAGCGGGGCGGCGTCAGCCCCCCGGTGATGGCGATGCAACGTCGTCGAAATCTCCAAAACCGGGGGGGCTGACGCCGCCCCGCTCGCCAAGTTGTTGGCGCAAAGATCATACGGAACCCAACGACGGCAACGTCCCCGGTGCAAGCTAATTGGCGGCCGGCATCCGCGTTGCCAAGTGCTCGACCAACTTAGAGCACTCCTCGGCGAGCATTCTTAATCGCGATTCACCTTGCGAGGCAGCGGCGATCATCTCGCGGTAGTACCACAGCAGACGTTCGGGCGGCGCGTTGAATCGAGACCACAGGTCGGGATCGGTTTCGAGATCAAAGGCCATCGTGCCGAGGTTGTGCAGCTTGTCGGCCAACGTAATCGCACGGGCTTCCCAAGAGGACGCGGCGACATGCTCCAAATGTTCGGTCTTGCGATCTTGCCACGATCGTTTCTGACCGGCGTCATCCCGTTTGCGTTCGGTCAATGCAGCGACAAACTCGATGACCCTCGGCGGAAATTCGGTGGCCAGTGCCTCCAGCGAGCAGTCGGTGTCTTCGACGACGTCATGCAGCAGAGCGGCCGCCAGGATCTCGTCGTCAATGATTCCGGATTTGGTCAGCAGCAATGCCACGCTGGCCGGATGCGTGAGGTACGGCAGATCGCTCGCCTTGCGAGTTTGCTCACGATGACCGCGAGCGGCGACACGCATCGCTCGTTCGACCAAGGGGCTGAAGACAGATGGGGCATTGGTCATCAATTCGGGTTCCTTTTGACGGTCGACGCGTTCGCCACGGCTTGTCGAATTTCTCGTGGCGGATTTCCAGATTTTGAACGGGCGATTTTCGCGCGAAGTTTTGGGAGGTCGAGCAAGTTCATTTTTGGTGGAGCGATCCACCCCTGACTCCATTCCTACGTCGCAATTTCTATCCACACCGCTTGCCTTTCGCGACGCCAAAATCAAATTCAGTAGTTCCAAGTTCGTGACGGACGCTGCCAGCGTCCGTCAATAAATCCCGGCAATGGTTTACGCCGACGCTAGCAGCGTCGGCCACGATGATGCGAACTTGGAACTACTGAAATTTGAAGTCCTGGCCCCTGACCAGTGAATCGCAACCACTCGCTGGCGCGTCGTGCTAACGGCCGAGGAGGACGGCTTTGGTGGGGTCGTTTTTCCAGGGGAACTTGGCGGCGAAGTCGGCGGGGGAGTAGGTCTGCTGGTGGCCCTCTTTGGTGAGGGCCACATAGACGATGTGCTGTTCGATGCCGGGGCTGCCTCGGTAGTGGCCGTCGGCGCTGATGCAGACGTGGTGCCCGCCGACGATGTGGGGATACCCGCGACGAGCGCAGTCGTACTCACGCTGGCATTCGGACGCTAGCGATGGTGAACCAGTCGCTGAATAATGCTCCGCGTTCTGTTCCCGACTGGCAGGAGTGCCGCGAATGTCCGACGTTCGTACGATCCGCGTCTTCATCGCCTCGCCGGGGGATTTGGCGGTGGAGCGGGCGGCGTTCCAGCAGGTGCTGGAGGAACTCAACGCCGGCTTCGGCGACGCGCTGGACATCAAGTTCGAGCCGCTCGGTGGGGAGGACACGTTGGCCTCGACGGGGCGGCGGTCGCAGGAGGTGATCAATCGGGAGATTGACCGCTGCGACGTGTTCATTCTGGCGATGCACCGCCAGTGGGGGCAGGCGGCTCCGGACGCTCAGCCGTACTCGTCGTACACGGAAGAAGAGTTTCACCGCGCGTTCGCCCGTTGGCAGAAGAAGCGGCGAGGGAAACCGCAGGCCCCGGAGATCTTTTGTAGGGTGGGTCGA
>SXKJ01000443.1 GCA_005778115.1 Planctomyces sp.
ACGATCAGTCGATCTATGGCTGGCGCGGGGCGGATATTTCGCACATCCTCAAGTTTCCGCAGGTCTTTCCCGGGACGAAGGTCGTCCGTCTGCAAGAGAATTATCGCTGCACCGAGCAGATCCTCGGCTTGGCCAACAGCCTCGTGCGGCATAACCGCAACCGGCACCAGAAAAAACTCTTCGCGTCGCGCAGCGTCGCCGGTTCCGTCCGCTACCGCGAGTACGAGAACGAAGAAATGGAAGCCGAAACCGTTGTCCGCGAGATCGAATTCAACCTGCGGCACAAGAGGGCGGAGTCCGACGACTTCGCGATTCTGTTCCGCACGAACGAGCAGCCGCGCGTCTTCGAGGTGCAGCTTCGCCGATTCAAAGTCCCGTATCTGCTGCTGGGCCAGCGATCCTTCTTCGACAATAAAGAGGTCCGCGACCTGTTGGCCTATGTGCGGGTGATTGCGCAGCCGCTCGACGAGCAATCGCTGCTGCGGATCATCAACACGCCTGCTCGTAGCATCGGCGACACGGCGGTCGAAAAGATTCTCGCGCGAGCGGTCGCTCGCAAAGTCCGCTTCTTCGACGCGGTCCCCAGCTTGCGCGATGAGAAAGAACTCACGGCGAAGACCGCCGCGGCCGTCGAAGCGTTCGCGACTCTGCTGACCGACTTTCGCCACCGCTTCGAGGAAGCTCCCAAGCGGATGGCCGAGACATTTCACGAACTGCTCGAAACCATTGACTACGACCTGGAAATCCAGCGGCAATACAAAGAGCCGGACCAGCAACTCGCTCGGCAAGGGACCATCGAGCAACTGATCGACACGATCAAGGACTACGTTGCCAACGCGGATGAGCCTTCGCTGAGCGGCTTCCTCGACAACGTCACGCTGTCCGACCGCGACATGGGATCTGACAAGGACGAGCAGCTCAAACAACGCGGCGTACGACTGATGACGATTCACTCCGCCAAGGGACTGGAGTTTCCGCGCGTGTACCTCGTCGGCATGGAAGAAGGTTTGCTGCCGCATCGCCGCTCGGTGGATGCCGAAGGGGAATCGCCAGAGTCGATCGACGAAGAACGCCGCCTGTGTTACGTCGGTGTCACTCGCGCGAAAGACTCGCTGACATTGACCCGCGCGCAGTTCCGCAAGAAATGGGGCAAGCTGCGAGAGACGATCCCGTCGCGATTCTTGCACGAGATGTTTGATGAGCTTCCTGCTCCCGCCGAGGCTGACGAGGCGAGCGAAGAGCCCCGCTCGCCTGTTTGATTCAGGACGCATCGCCGACAACGCGCTTGTCGGCTCATTAGCAACTCGTCATCGTTCGCCGACCGAATTTCAGATCAGGATGTCACACGCATGTCACACGGATTTCTTGGGTACTCTTCGACCTTCATGCTCGACTTCGTGGTGACGGCGTTGGTGTTGATCGTGCCGGCGCTGCTGGCGAGCTTGTACCTGGTGAAGGTCCGGCGGAATTACGTCGCGCATCGGAATCTGCAACTGGTGCTGGCCGGCGTGCTGCTGGTGGCTGTCTTGGCGTTTGAGATCGACATTCGCATGCACGGCGGCTGGCGAGCCATCGTCGGAACTCGCACGCCAGCACTGTCGGTCGAGCAACTCGAGGTGGTCGAACAGGTGTTGCGAGTGCATTTGGTCTTCGCGATCTCAACACCGCTGCTCTGGGGAGCGACCATCACGTTGGCTCTCAAGCGGATGCCGAAGCCACCGGCTCCGTGCGAGCACAGCCGCCTGCACAAGACGCTCGGCTGGCTGTCGGTGATCGACCTCGTGCTGACGTCGGTGACCGGACTGCTGTTCTATTACCGAGCGTTCATCGCTTGAATGCACAGCACCGGCGAGCGCGGCGGCGTCCGCCCCCCGGGTGAATTGTCGCCAACGCTGCGGAACACCGGGGGGCTGACGCCGCCCCGCTCGCCAGGATGTTGGCTATTGCGCGCGTTCGGAGCGATGCGTGACGGGCGAGTCGTGGTCGTCGCCAAAGTGAGCGGGCGGGACGGCTCCGCGCAGGCTGATCTCACGAGCGGCTTGTTCGATGCGAATGATGTGGTCGCCGAGTTGCTCGATGCGCTTGTTGACCTGTTCGGTCGTTTGCTCCAGGCCGCCGGAGACCAATGTCACGACGCCGAAGAACAACAGCATCTGCCCAGCGGTTGCCAGTAGCCAGCCCATCGGAGCGTAGTTGGCTGGACCACCGAAATAGCTCCAGACGACCGAGCAGGCTCCGGCCGTCATCCCAAGCACTCCGACATAGGACAAAAACTGTCCCGCCATCGACGACCAGCTTCCGGTCGAACCGGACTCCGAACGCCAGACGGCCGGATCCCAAGTCGGAAACCAAAGCACCGGCCGGCGCGGTTCGCGCTTGGGTTCGGTCACCGAGGTTTTCGCCGCGAAGGGACCGATCGCCTCGTCAGTGGGTGCCATCGCTGGCTTGCCGCTGGCGAAGTGATCGGGCGGATGCGCTGCATCGACACGATAGTGGTGGTTCACCGGATTGCTGGTCTGTGTCGCAGCAACGAACGGTGAGGGAATGATCGTCGGCCCCGGACTCGGTTCGGCGATGGCTGCGGCCAACGGATTGAGCTGTGGTGAGATTTGCTGTCGCGACGGCTCCACGACTTCCGCAAGCGGATTCGGAAGGAGAGGCGACGACTGCTCAACGAGTGGTTCACATGCAACAACCGGCGCGATGGGAGGCGATGGCTCTAAGACAACGGGCGCTGGAACGGGAGTCGAGATTGACACGACCGGCTGAATTGCCGGCGCGATGCTCGGTTCTTGTGCTGGTGCGGTGCTCGGAGTTTTTACGGGTGCGACGCTGATGGGACGCGATTCACTCAGTGGGCGTGGTGGTTTCGGAAGCGGACCAAAGGGATCCACGACTTGTCCGCTAGACCAGCGTTGCAGCAGATCGCGAGCGTCTTTCGTCCGATCACCAAGACGCTCGGTGGCGGGCCGCGTGGGGGGCAGGTCAATCGTGCTCAGTACTGCGCCGCAGATCGTGCAGAAGACGCGCTGGTTGTCTGGCGAGACCTCGGCTGCTACGTCGGATTGGCACTTCCCACACCACATCGGGCATCCTGCCGTTTGAAAAAGCGTCCGTGCGAAGAACTCCCTGTCATCACCGCGAATTTATGGTCAGATGCGAAATTCACGCAAGACCGGTGTTGAGACGGCGACTCGTCTCCGCGCTGCGGTCGGAGGTCGCTATACCTCGAAACGAAACAGGCGAGCGGGGCGACGTCAGCCCCCCGGTGAATTCGCCGCCGAACCGGGGGGCTGACGCTGCCCCGCTCGCCAAGTTGGTCTTTCGACACGGAGGTCGCTCATGCAAGTCACCGGAATTATTCCCGCTCGGCTGAAGTCCACTCGGTTGCCCCGCAAGCTGTTGCTGGCTGAGACAGGTCGGCCGCTGATTCAGTATACGTGGGATGCGGCGAACCGAGCCAAGTCGTTGTCGGAAGTCATCATCGCCGCTGATGACGCGGAGATCGTCACCGCCGTGCGTCGTTTTGGCGGACGCTGTGAATTGACTGGCGAACATCCCAGCGGGACCGATCGCATCGCTGAAGTGGTCCGTCGTTGCTGCTCGGACGCGGAGGTCATCGTCAACGTGCAGGGGGATGAGCCAGAGATCGACCCGGCGAGCATCGACTTGCTGGTCGGCTTGATGAAAGCGAATCCCCGCGCGGCGATGGCCACGCTCTGCACGCCGATCACGTCGCGCGAACAACTGGACGATCCGAATTGTGTGAAGGTCGTGTGTGGCTCGGCAGGGCAGGCGTTGTATTTCAGCCGTTGTCCGATTCCCTTCTGCCGCGACTGCGATCCAGATGAGTTGTTGGCGTCTGATTCGCCGTGGCGGCTGCATTTGGGAATCTATGCCTATCGTCGAGATTTCTTGCTGCGACTGACGACGCTGCCGCCGTCGCGACTCGAACAATTCGAGAAGCTCGAACAACTGCGTGTGCTGGAAGCGGGCGAAACGATCTTGGTTGGTGAAGTCGCGCATCGGTCGGTTGGCATCGACACCCCGGAGGATTATGCTCGGTTCGTCGCCCGGCAGCGCAGTCGTGTGGCGGCATAAGCGAAGGGGTCGGGGGTCTTCCCGACCCCGTCTCGTTGCGTAAGAAACAATTGGGACGGAGCCTGGGGGGATCATGACAAAGCACATTTTCGTGACCGGTGGTGTGGTGAGTTCGCTGGGTAAGGGGTTGACGTCGGCGTCGATCGGCTGCCTCCTGGAAAAACGGGGACTGCGAGTGCGGATGCAGAAGCTCGACCCGTACATCAACGTCGATCCCGGCAC
>SXKJ01000444.1 GCA_005778115.1 Planctomyces sp.
AAATCGAAGTCGAAGACTTCCCAGCATTTATTCTCGTCGACGACAAAGGGCACGACTTCTTCGCCGACGTCGGACCTGGGTGCTCGCACTAGTCCAACGTAGCCATCATCGCTCCGCGTGATGAACCGAATTGTCAGCGACGCTGGTAATTCGCTCGGCTCGTCACGCGGAGCGATGACGGCTACGTTGTCAGTCCGCGTCAAACACATAGCGTCAACCGTTTGGGTTCTTCGATGAGTCGATCTCCTGTCATGCAACCCGTAAAGATTGGAGTCATCGGCCTCGGCCGCTTCGGCCGGCTGCATTCACTGACGCTCGCCGGATTGGCGGAAACCGAACTTGTCGGCGTCGTCGCGCGGCGACAGGCAAGTCTCGACAAAATGAAGACCGAACTGCCCGACGTGCGCGGGTGGCTAGATCTGGATCAAGCAATTGCAGAATCCGGTGCCGAGGCATGGGTCGTGGCCTGTTCGACGGCCGAGCATGTGCCCGTCACCAAGAAACTGCTGCAAGCCGGCAAACGAGTGCTGCTGGAGAAGCCAATCTCCGAATTGCTTGCCGAAGCGGAGAGTCTCACGCTGTTGGTCAACTCGGACTCGTCAAACCTGATGCTTGGCCACATCGTGCTCTTCAACAGTGAGTTCAAGCAGCTTCGCGAAGAGGTCTCGAAACGGGGTGGGCTTAGCTTCATCGACTGCGTGCGGCATCGCCCGGCTTCCATCGTCAAAGATTTTCCGGGCGAGAATCCGTTGCAGGCCGCAATGGTTCACGACTTGTACGCCGTCCAAGTTCTGATGAATCGCTCCGAGCCGGAGCAGTTCAGTTCTCAGTTTCATCGCACGGAATCCGGTGCGGTCGATCTGGCGTTGGCTCAGTTGCAATGGAGCGACGGGACGTTGGCCTCATTCGCCGCGTCGTACCTGACGCCGAGCGGCATGCCTCCGCGCGGCTTCGATCGCATGGAGGTCTTCGGACAAGGTTGGTCCGCACGCATCTCGCCGAATCCGCGGCCGATCGAAGTCTGGGACGAGCGGGCCGCATGGCCGATGGTGCTGGAGATCCGAGCCGATGCCGGCGGTCCCAGCGGCATGATGGCCGAAGAACTCCGCTGCTTCTGTCGAGTCGTTCGCGGACTCGAAGCCGTGCCGGTCGGTGCGACGTATGCTGACGCACTGCAAGTGCAGCGTTGGATGGATCGACTCCTTGAGCCTGCGTGACGACGTCGGCTCGTCAGTTGGCGAGCGTTTCCGTCGGTACGCCAACCGTAGCGCCTCGTCTTTGAAGAGCGACTGGGCTCAGTCGCACCCAGCGGAAATGCCAGAGCGTGATGAGTTTCGTTGTCGCGCTGACACTCGAAAGAAGAATCAGAGGCCAGCCAGTGCTCGTGCCCATCGTGATCGCAAAGGCGATTGTTGAGACGTCTTTCCAGAAGAAGAACTGATGCAACCGAGCGGACACGCCCCCTGTGCGGCCGGTCTGGCGGATCATCAACACCTGATGCAGATACCCTTGCGCCAAAATCACCGTCACGATGACGATCAGTGTTTGCGAAACGGTGCGTCCCCACTCGGCCGCGCCCGGAATTGTGACGAGGCCCAGCGGTGCTCCCACCAGCAACGCCGCACACACCGCAAACGCCAAAGTCGCCACACGGTCGCGGCGATCGCGCACGATCTCAAACAATACGGCCAGCGTCAGCAGCGACGCGGCCAATCTCGTCCAGACGAGATAATGGTTGAAGCGTTCGAGACACGCGCCGTACAGGAAGAACGAGAAGAACGCCAAATAGCTGCTAACGAATTGATTAACCGACAACACCGCTGTCGGCCGCTCTTGGGTCTTGTCGTTTGTCGCCGATTGCTGCCGCTGCCAGACAAGCCCCAACTGCGCCCATAGGCCGCCGATGGTCAGCAGGAAGATCGCGGAACTGATCAGACCAGTGATGTGATAACTCATGGTACTCGTGGTCTGACAGATTTCGGCAAACCTGTGAAGCACAATTGGCGAGCGTGGCTAAGATCGCACCGCTCCCGCGTACTCGTCGCGTGCGACGGTATTGCCGAACAACACCTTGGCGCAGCCGTCGGTGTCGAACTTGAACATCGCCTGCGTGGCCAGGTTGATGTCGAGGTCGGCGACGAGCAATTCCTCACGCTTCAGTTCGGCTTGAGCGTGAATGCGTCCGTCGGGGGCGACAATCATCGAACGACAATTCTGATGCTGCTCGTGACACATATTGCATGACGCGAGCCAGACGGTGTTCTCAGCGGCGCGAGTCACCAGCATCGCGTGATGGATCGGAATCTTCCAATCGTTGGGCCGAGTCGTGTTGTTCTGCGGATGAAAGATGAGTTGCGCCCCTTGGCGGACGCATTCGCGTGTCGTGTCGGCGAATCGAAACCCCTCGAAGCAGATCACCACGCCGATGCGCACACCGCACAGATCAAACGTCTCAAACGTCGTCCCCGGCGAGTAGGCAATCGCATCCAACGGAGTTAGCCGATTCTTGTGATGCACACCCAGAATCTTGCCCGCCTCCGAAATGACGAGCGCCGAGTTGTACGGCTTGCCGTTCGGATTCTTCGTCAGCGGCGTCTCAGTGCCGAGGATGCAGGCCAGCTTCAATTCACCACAACGTTCCGCAATACGGCGATGCAACTCCGCCAGACGATCTGGTTCGACCGGAGTGTCCGGCCGAGCGATGTCTACGCGGTAGCCGACGGTCTGCGTTTCCGGAAAGCAGACGATCTTCGCCTGTGCTGCGGCGGCCTCGTTCAGGAAACGAAAGATCGTCCGCGCGTTCGTCTCGAAATCATTCACCTGCCGGCATTGAGCCAACGCGATTCGCAGCGATGTTTCACCCATGTGGCACCTATCTGTGACAACCAAGAAGACTACTGACCCCAATTCGCCGCCCGGACAATTTCGGCAACATCCATCGGTCCTTCGCTGCTGAGCAATGGACACAGACGAGAATCCTTCAGTACGTCGCTCACCTTGATCGATCGGCCGTCGACGATGATTTGCTGCGACATTAAGCGGACTCCGTGACTGTAATCGACGTACCAATCAACATGCCCAACGTAGAGTGACTGAATCGCCCGGCCATCCGGGTAATGCCAGCCGTAGATCGCGACCTTGTGCGGCTTCTCCGCCAAGCGATTGGTCAGCACGACGTCCTTCTTGATGCCGGCGACGAGCAGTCCGCGCGGCTTGCCATGCAATTGCTCTTCAATGATCTGGTGATGCTGCCAGAATGTCGCGGCGGTATCCCGGTCTCTCGCCAGCGGCTTCGGGTCGAGCTTTACTTGAGCGGCGGCGAACACATCGTCGGACACCTTCGCGGTGATCAGCGAGGCATCGAACTTTTCAGAGATCGACGTGGCGGTTGTTGGAGTGATCGGGACTCGAAAGAAATCGTCGTCCGTACCGACCGCCAGACAGTCGGCCATAACGAAATAGGTGGCGACGTGCTTGGCTCCCGCGGCATCAGTCGCTTCGACTCGAATCGGCCTCAAGCGTCGTAACGATTCAGGAACGTTGCCGCTGATCAGTTCGCGCAGGATCGCCGCTTCACGCTGATCTCGCGGCAACTCCGCGATCTGCTGTTGGAATTGCGAGCCGGTGGGAGCGTCGGCCGAACGATCGGGCAACGCGAACCGAACTTCCGGCGCCTCAGCCGGGATCACAGCTCGCACGGCGGAAGGGTCAGCAAACGGCTGCGGCTGAATCCAACGGGAATACGCTCGTGGACCGCCGAACGTGCCCCATTTGTCGGCGTGGTCCGTCCCCAGCGTCAGCCCGTGCAAGAGACCATTCATCTCGCCAACGAGTGCCGTGTGCAGGATCTTGTTGTCCGGATTCGAATGCACGAAGAACTGCATCTGCCCGTTGATCCCCTTCGTTACTCGAAACAGACCAGCCTCTTGTTCGTTCAATTCGAGATCGCGGCGGACGCGAGTCAACATCCGTTGCGAGGCTCGAAACGTCCCGCCCTCCGGGCCGATCACCTTCTTTCCGTTGAGCGTGATCTCGCGATCGTCGTAGGCGATGACCACTAACCGCCGAGTCGCATCGCCGTTCAACCACGCCAGCAATTTCTCGCCGTGCCGTTCCTCGTCAGAGTACGAGTAGTTCGCATCGAGAAACACGATTCGGTCGAGAGAAGCCGGCAATGACTCGAACGCATTGAGATATCCGAAGACGAACGAACCACCGCCGCTGTGACAGCTCAGGACGACACTGTCCGCAGCCAACTCCTTGGCCAGCGATTCAACGACTTCGCGGATGATCGTCTCCGCCGCAGATTGTTCGCGGCGAAACGTCGGCCAGCTCAGTTGAGGAGCTTGGACGACGGCGAGCACGATGTCTTGATCCGTGGCGATCTCCCGTAGCCGGCGCGTCTGCGCGGCAACGTGCTGAATGTCGAACCGCCAATCGATTTCTTTCGAGGCGGTACAACCCAGTGTCTGCTCAATCGTGCTACCGTTGGGTGTGGCATAGATGACGAGCACTCGCCGCGATGTTATCCAATTCAGCGGCGCGTTGACGAACACTCGCACGCCACTCTTGAGCCGGCTCCAGCGTACTTGCTCGTTGAATGCCGCGGCCTTCTCGAACCCCGGCAGCAACGACTGCGCCCAGGCATTCGGGACGGCAATCAGAAGCAGCACGGCGGTCATCCAACATCGGCGCATGGTCGGCATTCCGTTTCGAGAACGATCGGCGTGGTTCTGCCAAAGCATCAAGACAGTAACTCGGCGATCACATTTCCATGCACGTTGGTCAGGCGGCGTTGGATTCCGTTGTGATAGAACGTCAGCCGCGTGTGATCGATCCCCAGCAGGTGCAGGATCGTGGCGTGGAAGTCGTGGACATCGACCGGCTTCTCGGCGACTTTCCAGCCGATCTCGTCGGACGCTCCGTATGCAAAGCCGTGCTTCAGGCCCGCTCCGGCCAGCCAGACGGTGAAGACGTCGGGGTTGTGATCGCGACCGGCTCCGACTTTGCCGTCGCCGCTTTCGGAGAAGGGAGTGCGGCCGAACTCGGTGTTGAAGATCACCAGCGTGTCGTCGAGCATCCCGCGCAGACGCAGATCACGCAGAAGCGCGGCGACTGGCTGGTCGATCTTGCCGGACTCGCGGCCATGATTGTTCGGCACGCTGCCATGAGCGTCCCAATGCACCTCGGTCCCGAACGCCGCACCGCTCCAAAGCTGCACGAAGCGGACTCCATGTTCGAGTAGTCGGCGCGACATCAAGCAGGCCCGCGCGAAGTCCGCACTCTCTTTGCGATCGACTCCGTACATCGCATGAGTCGCGGCGGTCTCTTGAGTGAGATCGGTTGCCTGCGGAATCGCAAGCTGCATTCGCGCGGCGAGCTCATAGCTACGCATCCGGCTTTCGAGTGCGTCGTCCTGGCCCCGTGCGGCAAGATGTCGCCGATTGAGTTCCGCGACGGCGGCGAATCGCGCTGTCTGCGTCGCTTCGTCGAGCTTTGTCGCCGGTTGCAGATTGCGCACGGCTGGGCCGCTCGTGTTGAGCACAACTCCTTGATGCCGCGCGGGGAGAAAGCCGCTTGACCAATTGTTGGCTCGGCCGGTCGGCCACGAACGCACGTCAGGCAGCACGACGAACGTCGGCAAGTTGTCCGTCTCACCACCGAGGCCGTAGGAGACCCATGCTCCGGCCGTAGGGAAGCCGAGCGTGCGGAACCCACTGTTCGCCTCGTAGGTCGCGGGGGTGTGATTGCCGGTCCCGGACCACATCGACTTGATCACCGTCAGCTCGTCCGCGACCTCGGCCAGATGCGGAAATAAATCGGAGACCCACAAGCCGCTCTCGCCACGCTGTTTGAATTTGAAGTGCGGTCGGTGCAGCAGTCCGACTTTGCCCATGAACCCCTGCGGCTTTTCGTCACCAGGGACCGATTTGCCGTGCAGCTTTTCCAACTGCGGCCGGTAATCGAACGACTCAAGCTGACTCAAACCTCCTTGCAAAAAAATCTGAATCGCTCGTTTGGCCTTCGGCGGGTGATGCGGTTCGGCACCCGTGTCGCGACCCATCAGCGATGTCAGAGCCATGCCGCCCAGCCCAGTTGCGAACTGGCCGAGCCAATCTCTGCGGCTGCGGAAGTGGGCAAACTCATGTTTACAAAATGATGGCTGCAATTCTTCTGTCTTCATCATTTTGTTTCCCATGATTTTGCCCACCTCATCAATCCACAAACAAAAACTCGTTGGCATTAAACAGCACGACGCAAAACTGCCCCAATCCATGCTCGCCAATGAATCGTTGCCCGAACGCCAGTTCTTCCTCTGTCGGTTTGCGAGCAAATGCCAACGCATAGGCTCGGCGAAGTTGTGCGATCAAATCGTCCCCCGCATCGCGACGCAGACGATCGGCAAATCGCGCGGAGTAGTGTTCGATGAATGCGTCGTTGAGCAGTGACAGCGCTTGCAACGGAGTGCTCGTGACCGATCGGCGTGGAGTCGGCACGGACGGATCGGGGCAGTCGAGCGTATCGAGCAGCGGGCTCGTCCCGGCTCGGACCCAGGTGCGGTACAGGCTGCGACGATTGAACTCCGGGCCGATCGCGTCGAAGACCGTGTAAGTCTCGTTATTGCCGGCGCTCGAAATTTTGAAGTCCCGGAACCCGGGGCCGCCGAGTCTCGGATCAAGCTCACCAGAGATCGCGAGCACGGCGTCGCGAAACGTCTCGGCATCGAGCCGTTGTACTGGTCGTTTCCAAATCAGGCGGTTGTCGGCGTCGATCGAGTGCGGAGTCTTTGGCGTCTTCGACTGCTGCCGATACGCGGCGGACGTGACGATCAGCCGTTGGATTCGCTTCAGGCTCCACGCGCGGCCTTCCGCGGGTCGTAACAGTTGTCCGGCGAGCCAGTCGAGTAGCTCCGGATGAGACGGCAAGCCTCCTTGAAAACCGAAGTCGCTGGTCGTGCGGACTAAGCCGTCCCCGAAGTGATAGCTCCAGAGCCGATTGACGATGACTCGCGGAGTCAACGGGTTGTTCGGATCGGCGATCCATTCGGCGAGCGCCTTGCGGCGGTTGGCCTCAGTGGCGGCCCCAGTCAGGTTCCAGTCGGGCGAGACGCCGGTCACTGCTGCGATACCGCGCGGCGTGACAACCTCGCCCGGTTGCTTGAAGTCACCGCGGGCGAGCACATGCCACGCGCCGGGTTGCTTCGGGACGGTGGTGTGAGCCGGGCCGCCTTGCAACAGTCGGATGACGGCATCGCGCCGTGAGACTTCTGCGTCAACGTAGCCATCACGCTCCGCGTGATGAGCCGAGCGCTCGTTCGACGTCGATTTGTTCTTCGACGTCGTTTGGCCGTTCGGCTCGTCACGCGGAGCGTCACGGCTACGTATGCCCTCCACTTCCGCTTCCAGCGCGGAGATTCGACGTTCGACGTTCGGCTTCGCAGACTCGGCAAGGCTCCTTGGTTCGTTTCCGTGATAAGTACCACCGAGGGCGGCGCTGATTTGATAGAACTCACGCTGCGTGATCGGGTCAAACTTGTGATCGTGGCAGCGACTGCAATTGATCGTCAGGCCGAGAAACGTTTGACCGACCGCTCCGACAAGCCCTTCCAATTCTTCCTCGCGAGCGAACGCTCGCATGTCGGGCGTGCCGTTGTTGTACGCCGTCAGATCATACGGTCCGACGGTGAGAAATCCGCTCGCGATGACCGCCAACGGATCATCCGGTTGCAGCACATCGCCAGCGATTTGCCAGCGTATGAAGTCGTCGTAAGGCATGTCCGAGTTGAATGCCTCGACCACAAAGTCGCGGTACTTCCAGAGGTTCGGCCGGAGCTTGTTGCGTTCAAACCCTTGGCTCTCGCCGAAGCGGACGATGTCGAGCCAGTGCCGCGCCCAACGCTCGCCGTAGTGCGGCGACTCAAGAAGGCGATCGACGAGCTTCTCGTAGGCTTTGGGGCTGCGGTCGTTGACGAAGTTCTCGACCTCTTTGGGAGTCGGCGGCAGGCCGATGAGGTCGAACGTCAGTCGGCGAATCAACGTTTTCTTGTCGGCTTCGGGAGAGGGCTTGAGGCCGGCTTTCTCGAGGCGTTGCTGGATGAAGAGGTCGATCGGGTTGGGCGGTTGTGAATGTTCGCCCTCGCTGACGCTTCGGGTTGGTGAGGGCGGCGGCTCAATGACTCTTAGCGGTTGCAGGGACCACCAGTTGTAGCCGGCTCGGCGGTCGCTGGTGTAAAGGAACGGATCGATGGGATCGACAGCCCAGTTTGCTCCGTCCTTGATCCAATCGTGCAGCAGCTTGCGGTCCTCGTCAGAGAGTTTGTCGCGTCCCTTCGGCGGCATCTCGCCCGACTCGATACGTTTCACGAGCAAACTGTCGAGATCGCCAGGCTTGAGCACCTGGCCGCTGTCACCGCCGATCAGAGCCTTCTCGCGCCGCGTCAGGTCCAAGCCCCCTTTGCGGTCAGAGGCGTTGTGACACTCCAGACAATTCCGAGCCAGCACGACAGCCACATCATCGGCAACGACCGATCGCGACATGGTAGACACGCTCAAGATGATCAAACCGCACGAGGCGGCGACCCAACGGATTGCATGTCCTAGACGAGCCATGACCGATCCAATCTCCAAACGCCAAAACTTTTTGCCCCATGAAGGACTCGGACTATACGTCGCAAAGCCGGCTTGCTTAAGTCGCAGCCATCGTTATCGATCAGCGGCGCGATTTGGCTCGATCATCAACGCACCTATGTACTGCGTCACGACTAAGAATTGGGGTTCATGAGTGAGCGGCTCGGCGCTAGCCCAATGTCACTCGCTTTGTGGGCGGCACGGCGCTAGCCGCCGGTAATTCGCCGGAAATCGTCGATCCCGATTCACCGGTGGCTAGCGCCATTCCGCTCTAAGCGAGTGCCATTGGGCGCTCACAACCCACGTTTCAAGTGTTGACGGAGCACTAGGAGCATTCACGTTTTCGACCGTGAGATCATAAACGTCTCACGGCAAGCTTCGAGCCTTTTTTGCGGCGGTGGCGAATTCGGTTTGTGATGAATATGGTGCTCGGCCATCGGTCTCATTTTGCCATCCACGAGGAGCCTGACATGCGGCGATTGTTTTTGATCTGGGGTTTGTTGCTCATCACTTGCCGGCCCGCACTGGCCGACGAGCCGATGCCGGGAAAGCAGGTGGCTCAACAATTGGTCAGCCAAGCAGACCCAGAGCAGAAGTTGGGTTATCTGTTGTTCTTGCCAAAGGATTACGGGACCAAGCACCGCAAGTGGCCAGTGATGTTGTTTCTGCATGGATCGGGCGAGCGAGGCGATGATTTGAAGTTGGTCAAAGTGCATGGCCCACCGAAGTTGGTGGATAGCCGGCCCGACTTCCCGTTCATCGTCGTGTCTCCGCAGTGTCCGAAGGATCGCTCGTGGAATGGCGAGGTGCAGCAGCATGTGCTCGCCGAATTGCTGGATTCCGTGCTGACTCGCTTTGCCGCCGACCCACAACGAGTCGTCATCACGGGTCTAAGCATGGGTGGCTTCGGTTCCTGGTCGCTGACGGCGAAGCATCCGATGTTGTTCGCAGCCGCGGTTCCCATCTGTGGTGGAGGCGATCCCAGCCACGCGGCCAAACTCAAAGGGGTTCCGTTCTGGGCGTTTCACGGAGCCAAAGACAAAGGTGTGCCGCTCAGACTCTCCGAAGAAATGGTCTCCACGATTCAGAATGCAGGCGGCACTGCCAAACTCACGGTCTACCCCGAGGCCGAGCACGACAGTTGGACGGAAACGTACAAGAACGAGGCGGTTTACGATTGGCTGCTGAATCAGCGGCGCAACGGTCCTGGCCCGTGGCCTGCGGCCGATCCAAGCATCGCGTTCGCGCGAGTCGGTTTGCTGGACCTGAAACTCGGCAACCCGGATGACAAGAACACGTGCGCAGCCAGCCTCTTCTTGAGCACCTCGCCCGCCTGCGCGCCCACCTTGCGAGAGCGGATTGCTCCTCACCGCGAAAAGCTGCTGACGGACGTCGCTGCGTGGGTGAATGCTCAACCGATCGAGCAACTCGTCGGCAACGCCGGCCGCGAACGAACCCGTGCTGCCGTCAAAGGACTTGCGAACAAGTCACTCTTCAACGGCCAACCGGCATTCGCGACCGACGTTGTCTTTGACCAATACTTCGTCCGGAACCGAGGAGTACTGAAGCTGGAAACGAAATAATTTGCATTTCGAAAACGGAGTGCAGGCATCACGCAGAGGCGCAAAGCTCGCAGAGACTGACAGACAGGCGCTGCCTCCGCGAGTTTGGCGCCTCTGCGTGAAACGGTCTTTACTTCCGCTGCCCAATGCACCACAGGTTTTGGTAAGTGCGGATGAAGAGTTGCCCGTCGCTGGGGACGATCGACGAGTTCGATTGCTCGCCCAGCGAGTTCTTGGCGACCAGCTCAAACGTCGGGCTCGCCTTGTAGACATGGCAGTCTCCCTTTTGAGTGATCGTGTAGCACAGGCCGTCGGCCAGCATCACCGAGGACCAGTTCGTGCCGCCATCCATGCGTTGTTCCCAAACGGTTTCGCCCGTCTTCAAGTCAAAGCACTCCGCGATGCCGGGATCGTTGTGGATGTAGATGTGCCCTTCGTGAATCACTCCCGAGCCGATCCGCTGTTTGGTCTTCGGATGTCGCCAGATCCGTTGTTCCTTTGTCACATCGCCACTGCCGCCGGCCTTGAGCGCGATGGACATCCCGTTGAAGCCGCCCATCGCGACGACCACGCCATCGGCATAAATCGGTGACGTGTAACACAGCGCGTTCGTGCCGGTGCAGGTCCAGAACTCTTTGCCCGTCTGAGGGTCGAGTCCGCAGGCTCGGAACGGAAAGCTGATGAGCAGTTCGTTGCGGCCATTGATCTCGCGGAAGATCGGGGAACTCCACGAGCCGTAGTAATCGGGGTTCCCGGACTTCGCTTCGGAGGTGCCGTCTTTGTTGTAGGGCTCGTCGTGATTCCAAACGGTCTCGCCGGTTTGCTTGTTGACGGCGACGAGGAACGATCGTTCGCCGGGGCCGAAGTGGAGATAGCACAAGTCACCGTGCAAGACCGGCGAGGCTCCCTAGCCCCAAATGTGTTTCTGGATGCCGAGGTCTCGCTTCCAGAGTTCGTTCCCTTCGAAGTCGTAGCAGAACATCCCGGCCGAACCGTACCAGGCGATGACTCGCTCTCCGTCTGTCACTGGTGATGACGCGCAGAACGGATTCGTGCCGTGCGTCGGTTCCTTCTCGGCCCACTCGGTCCCCTTCTGCCAGAGCAAATTCCCGTTGGTTCGATCGAAGCACATCAGCGTTCGACGGTTTTCTTTCTCGATCGCCTGCGTGACAAAGACTCGGTTGCCCCACACGGCGGGCGTTGAGTTACCACGTTCCGGCAACTTCACCTTCCATGCGACGTTTTCCGTCTCGCTCCAGGTGGTCGGTAATCCCTTCTCGGCACAGGTGCCATCGCCGCGCGGCCCGCGCCACGCCGGCCAATTCTCGGCGCTCGCCGAACCACAAAGAGCCACAACGACGACAATCAGAATCAAACGATGAGCGAGCGTGATCATGGCGGGATCTCCGTAGGTCAGGCTTACCAGCTTGACGGTGGCATGAATCGAACAATCAGTCTCGCGAACGATATCGCTTTCAGAACCATTCGTTGAGTGATCCGGCATGCCTGACTACTGTTGGGCGAATTCTTCTCTCAACAGGAGCCTGAAATGTTGCGTCACTGGTGTGTCTGGGGATTGTTGCTGGCAATTGCTCTGCCAGCGTCTGCTCAAGAGCCGTTGCAGCGGATCGCGTTTGGCTCATGCGCGAAGCAGGACAAACCGCAACCGATTTGGGACGCGGTGGTCGAGACGAAGCCGCAACTCTTCCTCTTCATCGGAGACAACATCTACGGCGACACGGAAGATATGACGGTGCTCAAGCAGAAGTGGGATTTACTGGGAGCACAGCCGGGATATCAAAAGCTCAAGCAGACCTGCCCTGTGCTGGCGACGTGGGACGATCACGATTACGGAGCCAACGATGCCGGGGCCGATTACCCCAAGAAGCGCGAGTCGCAGCAGTTGTTCCAAGACTTCTTCGACGTTCCGAAAGACAGCCCACGCCGCAAGCAGGAGGGTGTCTACCACGCCGAGGTCTTCGGCCCGCCGGGCATGCGAGTGCAGATCCTGTTGCTCGATGCGAGATACTTTCGCGGCCCACTGAAGACCGGCTTCAAGCCTGGCGAACCCGGCGACGGCTACCGAGGCAAGTACGCCCCGAACACCGATCCGTCCGCGACAGTGCTAGGCGACGCGCAATGGAAATGGCTGGAGCAACAACTCAATACACCGGCCGACGTGCGAGTCCTTTGCAGCAGCTACCAACTGCTCCCGGATGAGCATGGTTCAGAAGCCTGGGGCAATTTCCCGTTAGAACGTAAACGTCTGCTGAATCTGATCCGCGACACGAAGGCCAAAGGGGTCGTCGTCATCAGCGGCGACCGACATCTCGCCGAGTTGATGCGGCTCGCCCCCGACGCGGCCGGTATCGGCTATCCGCTCTACGAAGTCACCTCGAGCAGCCTAAACGCACCCAGCGGCAACCTGACGAAAGCTGGAGTCCGCTTCGCCAACGAGATCAATTCCTATCGCGTCGGCCTGACCTACTTCGACACGAACTTCGGAATGATCGACATCGACTGGTCGCAACCCTCACCACTGATCCGCCTGCAAGTCCGCGACGAAAAGGGGGCAGTCGTGTTACAGCAACGAGTGAAACTCAGCGAGTTGCAGTAGGGTGGGTCAACCACCGGACGACCCACCGTGCAACACCAACGACTCCAATTCTGGTGGGTCTCGCGATGCTCGACCTCACCCTACTGATTTGAATCAAGAAAGATCACGATGACTTCGCTGATTGCACTAACGTTGGTCCTCCTGACCGCCGACCCGACAGTCGAGTTTGTGGCTCATCGCGGTGAATCGTATGACGCTCCCGAAAACACGCTGGCCGCGTTTCGATTGGCTTGGTCGCGAAACGTCTCGACCATCGAACTCGATGTCTATCCGACGAAAGACGGCGAACTGATCGTCACACACGATGCGAACACGAAGAAGACAACCGGGATCGAGAAAGAGATCAAACTCAGCACGCTCGCGGAACTGCGACAGCTCGACGCCGGGCGCTGGAAAGGGGAACGCTTCGCCGGTGAGAAACTGCCAACACTGGCCGAGGCACTCGCGACGATCCCGGATCGGGGACGCTGCTTCATCGAATTGAAGACCGGCCCTGAAGTCGTCCCCGCGCTGATCAAGGTCATCGAAGCCAGCGGCAAGCGGCCAGAGCAACTTGCCATCATCAGCTTCAATGCCGAGTCCATCGCCGAAGCCAAACGCAAGCTGCCGCGGCATCAGGCGTATTGGATCGTGTCCGTCAAACCGGACAAGAAAACTGGAGTGCTATCACCGTCGGGCGAGGAACTCATCGCCAAGGCCAAAGCGATCCACGCCGACGGCCTCGACCTGTCGATCCTGCCGACGCGCGATTATGTCGAGCCGATCAAAGCCGCCGGCCTGAAACTCTATGTCTGGACGGTCAACGATCCCGCCGTCGCGCGAAAGTTCATGGAACTCGGAGTCGATGGCATCACGACCGACCGAGCCGCGTGGCTCAAACAGCAACTCACTCCGTAGCACAGGCGGCCCGCATGTGATTCACGCAATCGGCTTTCATTCGTCATTCACTCGGTCGCTCCTCGGCGGGGATGTGCAGGACGGTGATCGCCGCCGATTCCGTGCCACGCGGTTGTCCGCGACGAAAGCCGTCCCAGGAAATAAAGAGCCGCTCGCCGCGCTCATCCAAGGCCGAACCGAATGAGCCGTCCAAAGCGAAGTCGTACTTATTCCAAAACAGGTCATGCAGAAACGCGAGCACCTTTCGCTTTCCCGTCTTCAAATCGAATTGCACGACCGGCGTGCCGTCGCCGACGGCTCCGCCGTGAGCACCGGGAACATAGTAGAGATACCGTCCACTCGGATCGGCTTCGATCGACGCGATGTATTCCTGCTTGCCGACGGCGGCATTCCCAAGTTGCTTCAACTCACCGGTTCGCACGTTGAACGCCCACAGTCCGGCGCGAGTCTCAGACGTGCCGTAAACGATCCCTTGCGGCGTCTCTCGCGTGGCCGAGCGGACATGTGGGACGTTGGCTGGTGAGATCGTGTTCGACTCCGGGTCGTACATCTTCCCCTCCCAGAACACACGCCCGGTGCTGGGCGAAAAGATCAACGTGCGGGTCGGTCCGTCATCGGCCACCAGCTTCACTTTCTTTGACTTCACATCCAGAACAAAGAACTGAACCCTTTGATTCGGCGAGTCCTTCCCCGGAGCCGTCCCGCCGTAATACAGCATTCGCTGCGGATCGAGCACACTGGCCGGGAGCGTGTGCTTGGGCACGGGATACGCGTAGACGACCTCGGTCGCATGCCTGCGCGGATGTGTCCGCAACACCCATTCTCCCAGATAGCCGTGAGCATCATCCGTGACCGTCGGTGACCCGCGATCGGTTGCGTAATACAGCCAGCCGTCGCTTCCCAGATCAATGCGGCTCTGCATTTCGCCGGGGCGATAATTCATCGTCGCGGGAAAGGCGTTGATCGACTCCAGAAATTCCGTTGTGTCGCACAACAACCGGAATTGCTTGGCGACCGCGTCATACTCCCACAGATGCGCGGTCCCACGCGGAGCCAGATGATCGTTGGATGACGAATAGTACTTGTCGCCGACCACGATCCCGTCGGAGCGATGCGACCACGGATTCCCTGGATAGTTTTGGTCGGGATAAAACGCGAAATCGACGGCCGGCGGAGTGCGTGCGATCTCGACGCCGTCCCGCAGGTTGGGGCCGGGCTTCAGAAACTCTGCCGACTGCTCAGTCACGACGGTTTTCCCGTCTGGAAGTTGCGGCGGATATGCGAGCGGATAACGACCGACCGTTTTCTTGAGCGGCACGGCGCTAGCCGCCGGTTGGGTGGCACGCCCTGAGGCTTTGCGATCGGCGTGGGCATCCTCCACGCCCTTCGATGACTCAGGGCGTGCCACCCGCCGTGCCAGTGAATCTTTGCCGTCGCTCAGCCATTCGAGATTGAACCGAGCGAGCGTCAGATACGAATAGCTCGTCGGCTTCTTGTCGTCTTTGTTTCGGCGTCCACGTTCGTAGAAGCACAAGATCGTGCCGTCGGGCAGCACCGCGAGATCGCTGTAAGCGCTGAAACCCTCTTCCAATACCTTGTCGAATCGCCAGGTCTCTCCTTCATCCTCGCTGAGCTTGATCGACACGTTTTTGCGATCGCGCGACTTACCAACCGCCTCTTTGCCGTCGGCTCGCGCGAGGTTGTGCGGGTTCGCAAACACAATCCGGTTCTTGTCGCTGGCCAGCTTCTCGCTCAGGCGGATGATGCTCGCCATGCAGATCGGTTCGAGCAGCGCATCATCAAATCGCGGCTTCGACCAGCCGGTCGCTCCGTCGGGACTAATCGTGACCAGCCTCCGATGAGCCTTCGATTCGCTGCGCACGTTGAGCATCACGCGACTGTCGGCCAACTGCACCACGACCGTTTCGTTCGGGTTAATCCACTCGCCAGTGTTCGGCACCGCGATCTCACCGCGCTGCCACGACTGTCCGTTGTCGTCGCTGAAGATCGTCGTCGTCACCGACGGCCGATGAGCATGTCCGCCAGTCCCCAGTGATAACCACACCGGCACCACCAGCCGTCCGCTCTTCAATTGAATTCCGTGCCCCGGTCCGGTCGCAAGCACCTTCCAGTCGTACTCCGGCTTGAACTTCTCGAACGTCGCGGTGATCTCGACCGGCTTGGTCCACGTCACGCCGTCGTCGTCGCTCCGCATCGAAAAACAGCGGCAGTATTCCAGACAAAACAGAAACTGCACCGAGCCATCTCGATTCGCGAACGCCACCGGATTGTTATAGGTCACGTCCTCCGGGTTCGCGAGCTTCTGCGCCAGTGCCACCGGATTCTTGGTTTTCGGTCCCGGCACATCGGCGATCTTCACGCGCGGCGACCACGTCTTCCCGCCATCCGTGCTGCGACGAAGCAGGATGTCGATCGTGTCCCAATCGCTCTTCCCCGTCCGCCGCGCTTCGCAATACGCCAAGATCGTTCCCTGCTTCGTCACGACGAGTCCGGGGATTCGATACAGCGCATAGCCCTCATTGCCCGACTCGAACAAATCCAACTTTGAGAGCAGCCGTTCGTCGGAGAGCCCCGCATTTGTCAACGGCAGCACCAACAACAGAGAGGCAAACACCCAGCAACGGCCAGAATTCATGGTCGATCTCCCAAGCACAAGGCGATTCGATTTCAGAGTCTATTGAAGATGTTCGATCGGTGCCTGATCCCAACACCGCCGGGACGAGCATCCGCCGTAGGTGCGCTTGTCAGCGCGGCAGATACACGTCGGTCGCGGGTTTGGGATCGATGATCGCATCGGCTTCGGGCAGGCCCACTGCATGACGCTTCTCCGCGTCCCAAACGATGGGCTTTTGCATCCGCAGTGCCAGCACGCCGAGCATTCCGACTTCGGTGATGCGGGCTCCGATTTCAAACGGCGAGTACGCCTTCGCATCGCCAGCACAGGCCAGCACCCACTCGAACATGTGCGAGTTATTCACTTGGCTCCAACGTGGTCGCTCTCCTTTGGCCGCGCGTTTGGGATCCCACTTGAGCACTTCGGTATCAATCCGCGGTTGAGTCTTCGCGAGCTTAACCACTTCGGGTTGATTCGCGCCTTGGAAGTTGCTCGCACCTTTTAAACGGCTGTTGCAGTCGGTGTTCCACAGCCCAGCCGAGAGGGTGCCCTCGCTGCCAACGACCAGACAACCGGTCGAACCGACTGGTCCTTTGGTGATGTGGTCCGGCGGAATGTGATTGTCGCCTGAGTAAAATATGAGTTTCACCGGTCCGCGTTTCCCTTTGGCGGGGAAGTCGAACGTCACCGTGCAGCGAGTCGGGAACGATTCGTGTCCAAGGTCATCCCCCGTCGCTTCGATGCGCGTCGGTGCGTCGAGTTCAAGGGCTCGATAGGCCAACTGAAAACCGTGGCAGCAGAAGTCGGCCATCGAACCG
This sequence comes from Planctomyces sp., assembly GCA_005778115.1. Lineage (GTDB taxonomy): Bacteria > Planctomycetota > Planctomycetia > Planctomycetales > Planctomycetaceae > SXKJ01. The sequence continues at coordinate 17,157 of SXKJ01000444.1, forward strand.
CCGCCGAAGTCGTACCAGCCGCGCCACTTGCCGGGGTGGTAGATCTCATGCTTGTAGGGACGTGCCGGAGCCTTCCCCAACCAGAAGTTCCAATCGAGCCCCTCTGGAATCGGGTCGCTCGTGGTTGGGCGATCGACACCGTTGGGCCACGCATGACCGGGATGCCAAACATGAACTTCGGTGATTGTTCCCAGCAGACCGGATTGGATGACTTCAAAGCTCCGCCGAAAGCCTTCAGTCGAGCAACCTTGATTGCCCGTCTGAGTCGCCAGCTTCGGATGGCTCTTCGCGAGCATCTCCAACGCGCGACACTCGGCAACGGAATGGGCGAGCGGCTTCTCGCAATAGACATGCTTTCCCGCCTGCAATGCCGCCTGGCAAATCGGGACATGCCAATGATCCGGCGTGGCGATGATCACGGCATCTACGCCGGTCTCTTTTTCGAGCAACTCGCGATAGTCGTGATACGGCTTGGCGTTGGTCAGCCCTTTCACTTGCAGAGCACTCTCGCGCTGCCGCTTATCGACATCGCAAATGGCGACGATCTGCTGATCGATCTTGCCCAGTTCCGGGATCAAATAACCCCGCATCTGGCCTCCCATCCCAATGCAGGCGAACGACAGCCGCTCATTGGGTGATGGCCCCGCCAAAATTCCCGACGGCAATACCGTAGGGAAACCAATACCGGCCGCAGCGGCCGCTTGAACAAATCGACGACGCGAAAGTTGGTGGGGCATGATGAAGTCCGCTTCCTTGGGTGTTTGGTGTGATAGACGTTGTCGGCGCGATGTGATGGCGCTCACTCGCCCACAATGCCGAGTTCCGCGACGGAGGCGAACGCGTGCTCGCTGTGTTCTGAGTGGGCTCGCAACAAAATGTAGCGTCCTTTTGTCGCCGGGCATGAGACGGTTTGCGGCACCTTCTTCCTGGCGAGCTTTGTCTTGATCACCGGTTCGCCAATCTGCTCGGGGGACTGACTGATGCAGAACTCGATGTCCTTGATCGCACCGTTCCAGCCGGCGTCCTGGCGACCCAGATAGACGAAGCCACGAATCGTGCGCTCGGCTCCGAGGTCAATCACCAGTTCGTGTGGCGGTTGTGCGACGGTGCCGGAAAACCTGGTGTGCCAGAGAGTCGTCGGATCTCCGTCGATGGCGTTGCGAGCGAACTTCTTGTTGTCGGAGTTCTCGCTGCTGACGCGGACGATCTTCCAATCTTTGTTCGAGAGCATCCCCTTGGTCGGCATCACAGCGGCCTTGGCGTTCAACTTCACCCCGGTCAGCGGATCGGGAACGTTGGGTTTGTCCTGTTGGCCGGTCTTCGCGCGGCGGTCACGCTCGTGCCGGTCGGTGCGAGCGAACGTTCCCTCAACGGCCGGGGTGTGAGCTTTCGCCGCGAGAGCGTCCAGCTTGGCGACGAGGTCCGGCTTCGCGGCAGCGAGGTCTTGCGATTCGCTCGGATCGGCGGCGAGGTCGTACAGCTCCCACTTCGAGGTCGGCTTCGGCCGCACCGCTCGCCATGTTCCTTGGCGAATGGCCGTTGCTCCGCCGATCTCCCAATAGAGGAAGTCGTGTTGCGGCTGAGTGCGGCCGGCGGCCTGCTCGCCAATCATCGTGGGCAAAATCGAGAGACCATCGACATCAGCGGGAGCTTTGGCTCCGGTCACTTCGGCGATCGTCGGCAGCACGTCGGGGAAATAGCCAAGATGTTCGCTCACGCTGCCCGCGGCGATCTTGCCTGGCCAACGTGCGAGGAACGGAACTCGCAAACCCCCTTCGTAGAGCTGCCCTTTGTGGCCACGGTATTCAACGCCGGTCTGCGGATGCTTGTTCGCCGAATGCACGCCGCGCGGGTGTTCGGGAGACGTGAAGTAGTCGGCCCCGCCATTGTCGCCGCTGAACAGGACGAGCGTGTTCTGCTCGATCCCCAGTTCCTTCAGCAGCGCGAGCACTTCGCCGATTTGCCGATCGACCATGCTGACCATCGCCGCGTACCGACGAGCATTCTCCGGCCACGGTTTGTCTTTGTAGATCGCCCAGGCGGGATCCGCATCGGGAATGTCGAAATTGCCGTGTGGCGGCGTGTAAGGCAGATAGGCAAAGAACGGTTCTTTTTTCTGTCCGTGCTGGCGGATGAACTTCATCGCCGCGTCGTGAATGAGGTAATGCGAGTACGTCTCCCCCTTCGACCCGCCGTTGTTGCCGGCGAGCGGAACTTCCTCGCTGTTGCGAATCAGATACGGCGGAAAATAGGTATGAGCATGAACTTGGTCGTAATAGCCGAAAAAGAGATCGAAGCCATGCTTTTCAGGGACGCCGCTCGAATCGCGTCCGCCGCAGCCCCACTTGCCGAACCCACCCGTCGCGTAACCAAGCGGCTTAAGCATCGACGCGATCGTCTCTTCGTCGGCTCGCAATGGAGTGCCGCCTCCATTGACTCGCACAGACGAATGCCCGCTGTGTTTGCCGGTCATCAAACAACACCGCGTCGGCGCACAGACCGATGACCCGGCAAAGACGTTCATGAAACGCATCCCCTCGGTCGCCATGCGATCGAGGTTCGGCGTCTGAATGGTCGTCCCACCGTTGAAGCCCGGTTCGTAGTATCCGAGTTCGTCGGCCATGATGTAGACAACGTTCGGCCTGGAATTCGGAGGCGCCGCGGCGGCATCCGACGCGGGCGATGAAGCAAGCAGCACGGCGACGATGATTGCAAACGTGTCTTTCATGATTCTTCTTTTGGTTAGCACGAGCCCTGATCTGAAGGATTCATCGCGTGAAGCGATTTCAGGGCTTCGGTTTGATGAATAGAACTTCCGCCCGCTCAATCCAGCCTTTTCGCAAGTCCACTCGGAACCAGCCGTCGCTGTTCTTGGGTTGGAAGCGGACAGGAGATCGCGGTCCGAGCTCGGACAGGTCGTACTGCATCCAGGTCTTGCCCAGATCCGGCGAGATGGCGATGCCGGTCTTGTAAGTCGATGCGGGAGCGCAATGCCCCGCCAGGATCACGCCGTCTTCGATGATCATGTTGGCCATTTCGAATTCGGCGTTAAACAGCAGCGTGTGCTTTCTCGGATCAGCGAGATCCGCGGGATCGCAACGGAAAATGCCACGATCGTGTTTCTGTTCCGGCGGCTTAGGACCGTTCGCGTCCGCAGCCCAGTAGAGTTGTCCACCGACGAAACAGATGCCGCCAGACTTGTATCGCGAGTTCGAGTTCACAGACACCAGTACCTGCCAGTCCCACTTGTCGGCCCGCGCGTCGTACTCCCCGCGCAGCCAGTGGCATTCGTTGCCGTGTCCGCGATTGATGTCTCCGGTACAGGCGTAGAATGCTCGCTCGGTCGGGTTGAAGACCACCGAGTGAATGTGCCGGCACAGGACCGGGTTGCTCGGATCGCCGAGGAATGACGCCGGCTCAGTCCCTTTCTCTTGGAAGTGGGGATTCCGCCCGAAGGAATATGCGATCTTGACCGTCTGCCCGCTGTCGGTCGAGTAGTAGATATTGACCGGCACCGGCCCGCCCAGCACGTTGCAGTAGTTTCCCCACACGAGCACTTCCTTGCCGTCGATCTCCCAAGTGTGAACGCCGTCGAGCGGATGAAAATACCAGCCGGGCTGATCAGCCTTCTGCGGGGTATGCGGGCGGTAATCGGCTCCTGTGCGATCTTTGACGACGATCTGCTGGTACGTCTTGAGCTTGTCGGTGCTCAGGAAGAGTTTCTCGCGCGTCGCGAAGAGGATGTTTCCGTTTTTCAAAAGACAACTGAAAGTGATGTTTTCCGCGTCGGCAAACTCCGCGCTGTAAGCCCAGGTCTGACCATTGTCCTCGGACAGAAACACTTTCCCGTCGCCGAAGCCGAACGCCTTGTGATCGCGTTGCGAATCGATGTAAGGCCCCTCCGGCGCGAGGCGATACCAGAAGTGCTCAGTTTCACCGGAAATAGGAGCGGCCCCCAGCCGGGAAATGTTCGAATTGAACAAACCGCCCACCGTGGCCGCAGCAGCAGCGGTTTCGAGAAATCGGCGGCGATTGAAAAGTATTTGTGGATTCATGGTCTGATGAGACTCCTCCTCCGAACGAGGTCAACGCAAATCCCAACTGCGGTTCAATGATATTTGTCGCCGTGAAGCTCGCAGCCTCGCGGCCATCATGCTTTCGGACGTCAACAAGTTCCCAGTCGCATCGTATCCGCATTCCGAAATTTCGCCGCGCGACGCCACCCAGAATTATTCATGGCCGCATTTAGCACGACGCGCAAGCGAGTGGTACACACCTAAGCCACTCGCTTGCGCGTCGCGCTTAATAAAAGACGGCTCTACGCCATTCGTGTTGATTTCGGTGCCATGTGAGCCGCAAGGCGCTCGCCGCGGGTTCTTTTCCTCGACCCGCGGCGAGCGTCTTGCGGCTCACGAATTCGTCTTCAACACCAATGGCGGAGAGCCTAACAAACACACTGCAACGACGATTCCGCGGCCCGTGAATACTCTCGACAAGTGCCGCGCGGCTCATTTCTACAATCCGTATGAGTACCGTTTTCACGCCAACAACTCTCGCACAACTTTCGCTCGTGTCAGATCGATGTCGGTCAGAGTCTCTTGCCGTCCTTCGTGATCGAACGCCAAGCGTTGGTGATCGAGGCCAAGGGCATGCAGCAGCGTGGCGTGGAGATCGTGCATGGTGACGATTTCGCTGATGGATTCGTAACCGAAGTCATCGGTGCCGCCATGCGCATAGCCGGGCTTCATGCCGCCGCCAGCGAGCCACAACGAAAAACCTCGGCGGCTGTGGTCGCGGCCGTTCGCTCCTTGCGAGACCGGAGTACGTCCGAATTCCCCCATCCAGACCACCAGCGTCGAATCGAGCAACCCGCGCTGTTTGAGGTCTCGCACCAACGCGGCACTCGGCTGGTCGATGCCGGCCGCGACATTTTTGGTCGCGTTGGCGTTGTCGGCGTGAGTGTCCCAGGGTTGGCTGTTTAGATAGACGCCGACGAATCGCACGCCGCGCTCGATAAGCCGCCGAGCTAGCAGACAGCGCATGCCGTAAGCTTGAGTCGCCGGCTGGTCTAGTCCGTACAACTTGCGAGTCTCCTCCGTCTCCTGCTTGAGATCGACCGCACCGGGAACGGCCGACTGCATCCGAGCGGCGGTCTCGAAGTCGCGCAGCCGGGCTTCGAGATCGGTGTTCTCCGGGAACCGAGCGGCGTGTTCTTGATTGAGCCGCGAGACAAGATTCAGTTGCCTCGCGCGAGCAGCAGGTGTGATGCGATCGGGCGTGCGCAAGTTGAGCACCGGTGTCGACGAATCACCGACACTGAAAGGTGTCCCTTGATGCTGTGCTGGGAGCCAACCCGCCGACCAATTGAGCGTGCCGTTGATCGGCAGCCCGCCGGGATCGGGAAGAACGACGAACGCCGGTAGCTCCTGATTGCCGGAACCGAGGCCATAGGTGAGCCACGAACCGAAACTTGGTCGATCGGTGGCCAGAGGATGTCCGCTGTGAGCAATGCGGAGGGCCGTCTCATGACAGACCGATTCCGTCGTCATCGAACGCACGAGCGTGATCTCATCCGCGATCCCCGCGATGTGCGGAATGATCTCCGACAACCGCATCCCGCACTCGCCATGCGGATGAAACTTGAACGGCGATCCAAGCAGATTCCCGGAAGCAGACGGTGACAACGTCTCGACTTTGCTCTGCCCCGGATACGGCTTGCCACTCAGCCTCGTGAGTTCCGGTTTTTCATCGAAGAGGTCCATTTGACTCGGACCTCCATTTTGAAACAGACACACAATCCGCTCCGCCTTCGGCGCATGATGCGGACCGATTGCCTCTGCGCGCGCCGTCAGCCACGACAGCGCGATCGACCCAAGAACGCCGCTCGCGGACTGTCCAAGAAACGCGCGGCGCCGCACACGCAAAATGTCGTCTCGGATTTGCATCGAAACCTCTTTTTTTGGACTTCGACAGCCTGCTGCCGCTTTCCGTCCAACAGCCTGCTGTTTGACGAATTCTTTAACGATTCAGCATCGCTCCCGGCAGCAAACTGCCTGCCTCAGAAAGCGGCTGCAGGCTGCCGCAGTCCATAAAAACGAATCACTCCAAGTACAAAAACGAATTGCTGGCGAGCAGCATCTGACAGAAGTCGGCCAGTCCCCATTCGGCCGCCTGATCGCCGGTGTATTGAGCACGCTGTCCCGCGAGGAACTCGGCGGAAATCTGTTGCTCGGCGGCCGTCGGTGCGCGAGCCACGGCGAGCAGCCATGCTCGTTGAATGAGTGCGGCATCGGTCCCGTCCGTCTCGGCACGTAGTCGCTTGGCAAAGGCTTCCGCCGTGAGGACTGCGAAATCGGAATTGAGCAGTGACAGCGATTGCAGCGGCACGGTCGACGACGGCCGCGTCGTGCAGACGGTCGCGATGGCCGGGGCGTCGAAGACCTTAAGCATGCTCAGCGTTTGCGAGCGACGTTGTTGCAGATAGACCGATCGGCGGCGCGCTCCGGCATCTTGCGGATTGACGACCACCTCGCCGACGGCGGTCTGTCGCGTGGGGACGTACGGGCCGAACGGTGTGGCGTCGAGTTGCCCTGAGATCGCCAGCATTGCATCGCGAATCAACTCTGCCTGAAGTCGGCGCACTGGAAACCGCCAGTAGAGCCGGTTGTCCGGGTCTGCTTCGATCGCCTCACGGCGTGGGGCCGAGGACTGGCGATAGGTCGTCGAGAGCAGAATCTGACGATGCACCGATTTCTGGTTCCAGCCCGATTGAATAAAGCTCGCGGCGAGTTCGTTGATCAACTCGGGATGCGTCGGTGGCGAACCGCTTTGGCCGAGGTTGTCGGTTGTCGCCACGATCCCGCGGCCGAAGTATTCGCTCCAGATGCGATTTACATGCACGCGAGCGACAAGCGCCGCCGGACGTCCCTCTGAATGCAGCAACCAGTTCGCCAAACCGAGCCGGCGGCCAGTCGTCGTCGAGTCGCTTGGCAATGTGTGTGGCTGATACTCATGCCCCGCATCGGTCAGAAGCGCCAGCGCTCCCGGTTCAACGCTGGGGCCACGCAAGTGGTACAGGCCGCGTGTCAGGAGCGGGACGGTCGGCGGCTTGGTTGTCTTGTCTGTCACCCACGCGATCGCTCGCCCCGGCTCTTTCGTTCGTTGAGCCTCCAGCTTCTGCCGTTGTTCGTCATACGCCTTTCGTTGCGCGTCAATTTCCTTTCGCAACGCGGCGACATCTACGGTCGTGCTTGGCGTCGCGAGGCTTCGTTCGATGCGGACGTTGTCCACGACGTAGCCGCGACTGGCACAGTAGAAGAACGCGAACCCGCCGTTGGGAAGATCAGCGGAGGTGACATCGTGCGACTTCCCTTCCTGCAACCCGTCGACGACGTGCTCAAAGCGATATTTTTCGCCGCCGAGATTCGTCACGCGCACGCCGTAGTTGCGTCCGGGGGCATAGCCTTGCAGACCGATGAGACCGTTCGGCTTACTATCGCTGCCGGGGTAGTCGGAATAGAGCTGAGTGGAGGTCATCGGATTGCCGTCCACCAAGATGTTTCCGCCAGCGATCGTTCCCGAATCATCGAAGTCGTGAGCTGCGATCGTGTAACCGATCCGCTCGGACGGGTTCGACGATCCGACTTTGTTGTCGATCAAGTCGAACGTGGCCTGCACCCAGTCGCCGGTCTTCTCCGGAGTCCAGTCAATCGCCGTCGCCGTTGAGAGCCAGGCTTCGGCCGGTCCCACGATCACTCGCAACGCACCGTCCACCACTTGCGCGGCGTTTGGACTCGCACTCGTCAGCGAGACCGTCCCGCCCGGCTTGTCATCTCCCGGAGCCGTGTTGCTCCAGCGCGTTCGCCAGCCGTCGTCTTCAAATTTGTCCTCGAACAACAAATCCGACGGCTCGCGATGTTTCGCCAGCCAGTCGTTCAACTCGGTGCGAATCCGAGTCAGTTCGTTTTTGATTCGTTGCTCGTTCTGTTCCCACGTCTCCTTCTCACCCGGCAGGTAGGCGTAGGCGATGCGATCTTTTGGGTTCATCCAGTCCTGCGGGTTGAAGGCCGGAAAGAGGACCGCTTGCAGTCCGTAGTATTCCTGCTGAGTGATCGGCTCGAACTTGTGGTCGTGACACCGAGCACAGTGCGCGGTCAGTCCCAGCAACGACGAGGCTGTCACCTGCACCGCCGCTTCAAGTGCCGCTCGGCGGTCGACCTCGAACGCCTCCGGTTCTTGCACGCCAATGTCGGTCCCGTCCTGCCCATTCCGCAGGAAGTGCGTCGCAATCAGCAGTTCGATCGCCTCGGGAGTCGTCGCACTTCCCGGACGAAACGCTGCAAGTTCATCCCCCGCGAGTTGCTCGCGCAAGAACCGATCGAACGGCTTGTTGGCATTGAGCGACTGAATGACGTAATCGCGATAGCGATAGGCAAGCGGCCGATCGGTGTCGGCACTGAAGTAGCCGTTGGAGTCGGCATAGCCAGCGGCGTCGAGCCAATGCTTGCCCCATCGCTCACCGAATCCCGGCGATGAGAGGTAACGATCGACCATCCGCTCATAAGCTCTCGGCTTGGTATCAGCCAGAAACTTCTCGACCTCTGCTGGCGTCGGCGGCAGACCGGTCACATCGAGACTCACGCGCCGCACGAGCACTCGTTGTTCTGCGTCCGGTCCTACCGAAAGTCCTTTCCGCTCCAATCGCGCCTGCACGAACTGATCGACCGCGTTTCGCACACGAACCGAGTCACGCAGCGTTGGCTCAGTCGGTCGCACCAACGGCATGAATGCCCAATGCACAGGCCCGCTCGCCTCCAGTCCTGCAGCTCCTTCCTGAATCCACGCTCGCAACACGCTCTTATCGGTATCGCTCAATGCCGCCGTTGGCGGCATCTCTCCTGTCGCGACGCGCTGCCACAACAAACTCCGATCCAGCTTTCCTCCAACCACCACCGCCCCGCTCTCGCCCCCGCGCGAGAGACCGGACGGCGAACTCAGATCCAACCCGGCCTTCGGCTTGTTGGGGCCGTGACACTTCACGCACTGCGCTTTGAACAGCGCTTGCACCGCCGGCGAAATCTCCGCCGCCCGCAATCCATGAACCTCTACCAACACACAGAGCACCAACCGCGTCGCGGCCACCAGTCCAAAACTCTTTTCGTCGGATCGACGCGGCATCAGGAGACACTCCTCACGAGAACCCTGCCTATCATCGCAACCGGATTGATCGCCGATTGATCATCACCGAAGCGAACGAATGCGTTGCATCACCTTGTATCTGGTTGGCTCGGTCCCTGAAAACTTCACCGCCACAAAATCTGCTACACTTCGCGACGACATCGAGAGCCACCGCAACCGTTGAGTCGCTCACGATTGCGAGGCCGCAATATCCAGATCTCACTCGGTGAGGGCGTTCGGCATGCAGTTCGATCTGGTCGCACGGCCTGCTTTACTCACGATTCGACCGGTCCTAGGATCGCCGCGAACAGGCGAGTAACTCCGCCCACCTATTTGCGAACCCTTTTCGGAAGGAACAATCTCATGCGTCGAGTTTTTTCAGTTTGGATCATGGCCCTCGTGATCGGAACGGTCTTCTGCGCGGCGAGCAATTCAGGCTCGGCGGCGGACGAATATGACTACGACTTGGTCCATTCCTCGGTCAGCTTTAAGGCACGGCATCTTGACATCAGTTGGATTCACGGCCGGTTCAATGAGGTCGAGGGAAAGTTTTCGCTGGATCGAGAGAACCCCGCCAAGTCGACCTTCCAGCTCACCATCAAGACCGACAGCGTCGACACGGCCAACAAGGCTCGCGACGAACATCTCCGGCAACCTGACTACTTCGATACAAAACAGTTCCCAACCATCGAATTCAAAAGCACAAGCACCAAACCAATTGACGGCGGATACGAAGTGACCGGCGACTTCACGATGCACGGCAAGACCAAGAAGATCGTCTTGGTTCTGAAGGGAGGCAAAGAACATACCTTCAAGAACGTGAAGCGAGTCGCCTTCTCCACCGAACTTTCGCTCAAGCGCAGCGACTACGGTTTCGACAAGAACGCCATCGGACCGATTGGTGACGAGGCGTTGATCATCATTGATTGTGAAGGCATGCGAAAATAGCTGATGCCTGAGCCACTGCTTTATCTGCAAGCGATGGGGGCCGCCGCCATCGTCAGCGCGACGATCGTGCTGGCGATGGTCGTCGCGCTCGCCAAGTGCGTGGCGCTTCGCAGAAAGGCCCACGCTCTTGGCGAGCTTGGCGACACGACTTGGCTGAGTTTCTCCTGCGTCGTGGGGATAGGCGTTGGCCTTGTGGTCGGCTATGGCATGTTGTCGTTGCGATTGGTCTGGCCTCCAGAGAAAGGGCTCGACCGGTTCTTAACGATCTCCGTGCCGTTGGTCCTGGGCATCGAACTGATCGCGGGATTCCAGAAGGTGCCGCGTTGGGTCGCGTGGCTTTTTCGAATGAGCCTGGCCGCAACGATGCCAAGACTCTTGTTGCACGGTTCCGTTTACTTGAGCGGCACGACCGAAGGCTGGCCTCCGTGGCAAGCGGCTACGGCACTGGTGGTAAGTGGAGCATTGTTGGCTTGCGTCTGGAGTCTGCTTTCCTGGTTGTCCGAGCGTTCTCCAGGAAACTCGATTCCATTGGCTCTCTGTCTGCCGATCCTGTGCGCCGGGCTGACCGTGATGATGGCCGGCTACATCAAGGGCGGAGTCGCAGCGTTCCCCTTAGTGGCGACACTCGCAGCCACGACGATCGTGGCCAGACTGATCACGACACGATCCGTCGCACAGGCCAACTTTCGCGCGACGGCAATCATTGGAGTCGGAGTGGTGAGTATGTTTGGCTTGTTGTTCGTCGGTCATTTTTTTGGGCGACTCTCGACCAGCCATGCTCTGGCAATGCTGCTCTCGCCACTTTTGTGCTGGGTGACCGAACTGCCGCGACTGCGGCACCAGAAGTCGTGGCTGTTGGGATCGCTCCGGTTGGTGCTGGTCGCGATTCCGCTGCTGTTTGTGCTCGCTGCGGCGAAGCGTGATTTTGACCGGAAGATGGCCCCGCTTTTGGGAGAGTCTCCGACAGGTTTTCGATCAGCCGCAGTCGTAGATCCCTGCTGATCAACGGACAAACCCCCGTTGCCTCGACGAGACCTCCACACATCAACCACCCAGTAGCCCGATAAGCCCATCGCTCGATAAAACACTGCCGCGGATATGCGGCTCGTTCCTGTTGGGGTTCGGAAAACAGACTCAATCCGATTGAGAACCAGCATGTCGGCGGCATTCAAACATCAGCCCCAAGAGTCCCGTTCAACCAGAACTTGCCATCGGAGGCTTGGAAAGTGACACCGTCGATGACCGCAAGTTCCAGGCTTTCTCAGAAGACGATCAGCCGGCACGCGCTCGCGTCCGGTTTGTTCAACGAACCGTGGGCTAGCGCCGTGTGGCTGATGGGTTTTCCGACAGAGCATCAAGCTCACAGAGCCGTCGCGAGGTGCATTCGGCTCATCGCGGTTACGCTCATTTCTCTGGGCAGCGCACACGGTGTTCTGGCTGCTGACGGCGTGGTTGATTACGCGACGCACATCCAACCGTTGCTGGCCAAGAAGTGCGTTTCGTGTCATGGGCCAGAGAAGCAGAAGGCGGGGTTGCGATTGGATCGGAAGGGGGCGGTGCTCAAAGGGGGCGATGACTTGGGACCGGCGATTGTGCCAGGGAAGAGTCGCGAGAGTCCGCTGTTTCGGGTCGTGGCAGGATTGGAAGCAGGACTCGAAATGCCAGCCGAGGGAGAAAAGCTGACGGCGGCCGAGATGGAGTTGCTTAAGCGCTGGATCGACGGCGGCGCGAAGTGGTCGGATGACGGCAGTGAAACGGATGACGTTACAAAATCGCATTGGGCATTTCGGCCTCTGGTGCAACTGACCTCTCAAATTGCGAATTTCAAATCGCAGAATGCAAATCTGAAATCGGAAAGCTCGAACTTCCAATTTCAAAATCCAGTGGATGCCTTCATTGCCTCTCGACTGGAACGCGAAGGTCTCAAGCCATCTCCTGAGGCGGATCGCACAACGCTCATTCGGCGACTCAAGTTTGATTTGCTCGGATTGCCTCCGTCGCCGGAGGAGGTCACGGAGTTCGTAGCCGATTCTGAGCCGGATGCCTACGAGCGGCTTGTTGATCGTTACCTCGCGTCGCCGCACTTTGGCGAGCGGTGGGGGCGGCATTGGCTCGACGTGGTACGGTTCGCGGAGAGTCATGGATTCGAGATGAATCAGCCTCGGCCGAATGCCTGGCCTTACCGCGACTACGTCATTCGCAGTTTCAATCAGGACAAGCCCTACGACCAATTTGTCTTCGAGCAACTCGCCGGCGACACGGTGGGCGTGGATGAGGCGACCGGTTTCCTGGTTGGTGGATCGTGGGATCAAGTCAAAAGTCCGGACCTTGGACTGACGTTGCAGCAGCGAGCGGATGAACTGCATGACATGGTCAGCACGACCGGCAGCGTGTTTCTCGGCCTGACGGTCGGTTGTGCGCGGTGCCACAACCACAAGTTCGATCCGATTTCGCAGATCGATTACTACGGCATGAAGGCTTGCTTCGCCGGAGTGCAGCATGGAGATCGACCGCTCCGCACCGCCGGCTCCGACCAGCGACAACGTCGATCCGAGGCGATTCGCGAACAACTGGCGGTGATCGAGGCTGAGATTCTTCGGCTCGACCCACAGGTCAAACGGAATGGGCCGTTGTTTGTCGAACGCTTCGCGCCGACGAAAGCTCGCTTCCTGCGGATGACGATTCAGGCCACGAACTCGGCCGAGCCGTGCATCGACGAGTTGGAAGTCTTCACGAGCGGAGCGAAGCCGGAAAACGTCGCTCTTGCTTCGCGCGGCACGAAGGCCAAGGCCTCAGGCAGCTTACCGGGATTTGCGATTCACAAACTGGAACACGTCAACGACGGCCGTTATGGCAATAGTTTCAGTTGGATCTCCAACGAGCCGGGACGCGGTTGGATCGAATTGGAATTGCCGCAGGACTTCGAGATCGACCGCATCGTTTGGAGCCGCGACCGCGAACCGGCTCAGTACAAAGATCGCACCGCGACAAAATACCTCTTCGAGGTCTCCGCCGATCGCTCAGCATGGCAAGTCGTCGCCAGCTTTCCCGATTCTAAACTCACGGCATTGTCGCCGAAGGACAAAGCTCGGCTGGAACAACTCACTGCGCATCGCATGGTATTGCAGCAGACACTCACCGAATTGACTGCCGCGCCGATGGCCTACTCCGGCAAGTTGATGCCGCCCGAAGACACCTTCCGATTGCATCGAGGCGACCCGCTCCAAAAGCGAGAACCAGTGGCTCCGGCGGGCTTGGCTTCCTTCGGTACGACATGGCGATTGGAGGCCAACACGCCTGAGCTTCAGCGTCGCGTGCAACTCGCGAAGTGGATCACCGATCCGATGAACCCGTTGACCGCGCGAGTCATTGTCAATCGCCTCTGGCAATACCACTTCGGCACGGGCCTGGTCGAGACCCCCAGCGACTTCGGCCTCAACGGCGGCAAACCGACGCATCCGGAGTTACTCGATTGGCTGGCTTCGTTCGTAGTTCCGCCTTTAGGCGGCGATACGGGAGCAGACGACCGCCTGAAGGCGGAACTACGAACTCTCAAACAACTGCATCGCTTGATCGTCCTCTCCGCGACGTACCGCCAATCCAGCACTCCGCGCGAGGACGGATTGGCTGTCGATGCGAGTTCGCGGTTGTTGTGGCGGTTCCCGCCGAGACGGTTGGAGGCGGAAGTGCTCCGAGACGCGATTCTCGCCACGAGCGGACAACTCGATCGCCGCATGAAGGGAACGGGATTCGATCTCTTTGAAGCGAATGCGAATTACGTCCGCGTGTTCAACTCGAAGCAGCAGTTTGTTCCGGAGACAGACTTCCGTCGCATGGTTTACGCACACAAGCATCGGATGCAACTCGACGACACGTTCGGCACGTTTGATTGCCCGGACGGCGGACAAGTCGCTCCGAAGCGGAACACATCGAACACCCCCTTTCAGGCGCTGAATCTCCTCAACAGCCGCTTCCTGGTTCAGCAAGCCGAGCTGTTCGCAGCGCGGATTCGTGCGACTTCTGCAAACGAACCAACGTCGCAAGCCTCCGTGGCAATGCAGTTGGCTTTCGGTCACGCACCAAACTCGGACGAGTTTGAGATCGCCGTCACATTCCTCCGAGAACACGGATTGCCGGCACTCTGCCGCGCTTTGTTAAACGCCAATGAATTCTTGTTTGTTCGGTGATGATGGACACGTCAGGGTTTCTGGAGGCCATTTCAAATTCAGCACGACGCGCCAGCGAGTGGTTGCATTCTTCAAGGCTTTAACCACTCGCTGGCGCGTCGTGCTGGTTTTGACAGAACCTCTTCGGAGACCACCGGACTGGTTGTCGTGAAGGTGATGAGTTTCGTTTGGGCCTTTCAATTCCAACAACGTTCGACAATTCGGGAGCAACTCTTCCAATGCGCGTTTATCAAGAAACATTTGATGATGGTCCTGGCGGCTGGTTCGGGTACACCAACAATGCCTTGGGGCCGAAGCCGCTGGAGATTCGTGAGAGCTGCGCTATCTCGCGCAGCCCGTGGTGGATCGACTACAACCACGCACCGCCGGGTGCCGGCTATCTGCACTTGCTCTACCTGCTGCTGACGCGAGGTGCTCCGGGTGAGCACCAGCGAGAAGTTTCCGGGCCGAACCGATTCATCGCGGGGGGATTTGGAACGAACTTCACGAATGCGAAGATCACCCTCCGATTGAAAGGAGAGCTTCTGGATCGCGGGGCCAGTCTGCGCCTGCTTTGCCAAGGCGTTCACGGCGGGATCTGCACCGGCTGGCTGCTCACCGGCCAGCCGATTCGCGTCACGCCGGATTGGTCGGAGCAGTCACTGCATTGTGTGGTGGACGAGCGACAGTGGACCTGCCTCGGCAGCCGCCACGACCGAACGGACTACTACGGACACACGCCACTGGCGACCGTGCTTGGAGACGCAAACGCCGACATCTTGTTCGTGTTGCACCCGTTGGACATTGCCCCGATGGGCTCGCTGGATGCCGATCCGCATCGACTGCGGCCTGAGAAAGATTATCCGGTCTGGCGCAGTCGTCTGCCGGAAGGCTACGTCCTGCTCGACGAGATACGCATCGAGTTTCCCGAGCCAGATCATTCGAAAAGCTCTCGACCGGAGTCGATGCCCGCGACGAGCGCACCATCGTCCTGATTTGGCCGGTCAAGCGGTCATGGTTGAACTGACCACTGCGAGCGAGTTGCTTCGGCGCGACTGATCCAAGCTTTTGCTTGCTGAGCAGTCGCGATTTCCAAGGCGGTGGCAAGGCTTGCATTGGCGGCGGCGCGGTCTCCGCGAGCGACATGCACTTCGGCTTGCAGGCGATGTAATTCGGCGTCGCAGAAGCGTTCGCCGGATCGCTCTTGATGTTTGAAGCCGTTGTCGAGTTCCGTTTGAGCTTCGTCCAAGCGACCGAGTCGGCGGAGGCCATCGGCGACCAGGAAGTACATCTTCGAGAGGAACACGCCGCTCGCCACGTCACTTGCCGTCGATAAGGGAGGCGAAATCATCGACAGCGAGAACCGGAAGAATGGAAAGCAAGTGTGGGGCAAACAAGCCGATTGGTGCCAGTACAGCGGAGTGGTGGATCGGCAGCGGATCGGCATCGTCCTAATGCCCGCTACCAAAAACTTCCGGCGTTCATGGTTTCATGCTCGTGACTACGGCCTGCTGGTGGCGAACCCTTTCGGACAAAATGCTTTCACCCACGGCGAGAAGAGCAAGATCACGGTGAAACAGGGCGACCAATTCCGTTTGAGATTTGGCGTACTGGTCTACGGCATTCCAGCAGAAAAGCCGCTAGACATTGCTGGCCACTACCAAAGTCTTCTTGAGGAATGACTCTTTGGCAACGAGCTTGACGGTGTCTTGGTGAAACTGTTTCGAGCAATGAAACCAAATGGCGTGTGCTGACCGCTAAACCGAGTTTTGGTCGGCGATGAACCGGGAAAATGAATGACCTTCCATCAATTGACGCTCATCGTCTTTTCAGAACTCTTTGCTGTTTGCAGGCTCGACCACAACGCCCTCATCCCGTCGTGGGCCTCAGCAGGACAACTCTTCTCGATTACCCGCACCACCGATGAGCTTTCGATTGTTTGCCCGCAGAGCCTCATTCCCGATGCGATTCGATGCGAGCGAGGCTGGCGTTGCCTTCGAGTTGCCGGAACGATGGAGTTCTCGATGGTTGGAGTCGTCGCCTCGTTGAGTAAGCCATTGGCCGAAGCTGGTATCGGTATCTTCGTGATCTCGACCTTCGATACCGACTACTTGCTCGTGAAAGAAAATGATTTGGAGAAGGCTGTGGATGCTCTCCGTGCGGCGGGCCATGCCGTTGAGTTGTGAATCACCGAAACCGATGATTCTGGCCAACGCACTTTCGAGCAAGTCGTAACGAGCCAGCCACGGTCTGAGTTCGTCCCCGATTCCAGAGTCCTTCAGTCTCGGAACGACGTTAGACCACCGCCGCAATTCTCTCAAGAAAGACGCTCATGTACGACGTGATCGGCGACATCCACGGCCATGCCGATGAACTGGATTGTGAGGCATTGAAATGAGCGACGACACTAAGTTGTCTTCGGCAAACTTGTTTCCGCACTTCGCTCTTCGGGTGTCGCCTACGCCTCATTCAAAGAGGGGCACGGCGAACGCCGCCATGACGGACGGCTGTTCACAGACATAGACGAGCCGGGCATCACCGCATTGGTCGGCAGAATTGCTGGGCTGGAGCTTCTCCAGTTGTGGCACACAGAAGATCTGCGGATCAGCCGTGTGGACAAGTGGCTCAATGTGCTTGTACGGAGAACTGGCAGCCTCCCCATCGAATCCCTGCTGAACCTCGGTCCCAAGAGCGGCCAGTGGGTTCGTGAAGCTGGGATCAACACGATTGCCGAACTTGAACGCCTTGGCCCGGTAGTCGCCTTCCGACTTGTGAAGCAGCACCAACCCAAGGCCAGCCTCAACTTGCTTTGGGCGATGGCGGCGGGGTTGAGGGGCAAGGACTGGCGTAAGTTGAGCGAAGAGGAAAAGGGAGATTTGAAGAGGAGCGTTGAGGAAGAATGATTGCCGAGTGGGACACCAACTGCCTATTTCTTTCAGATCGACTTGAACTTGGCGATTCCCAGCTAGAAGCCGGTCTGCGTTCCGCATTGGACCGCACTGTCATTGAGGTCATTCCCGAAACCAGCGACATCTGGTGTCGGGACTACATGCCGGTTCAACTCAGCGAGAACTCGTTCTGCCAATTCACCTAGCCGACCACTCGCACTGCCAGGAGGCCATTGCGAAATTGCAGGCCGCTCTTCTTGAAGGGCGGCAAGTTGCAGGCACGTACTCCAGCCCACATGAAGCAAGTCCGGTCGAGCTTCGCCTGAATCCGATCCGGCTTTGCCTCATCAAGAATGCTTGGTATTTGATCGCCCAGGCGGCGGGCGGCGAGCCGAAGACATACCGTGTTGCTCGATTCGGCATGGTGGAAGTATTGGATGCTGCCGCAGTGGTTCCTGCTGATTTCGATGTACGGGCCTACTTCGGCAACGCCTGGGCCGTGTTCCGTGGCGCTCGGACCTTTGACATTCAGGTTCGCTTCCTTCCTGATGCCGCCCGGATTGTGACTGAGACGCAATGGCACGCCACCCAAAAGGCCACGCCCGCCCCCGATGGCAGCGTTGTCCTTTCCTTCCGAATCGACGGTTTGGAAGAAATTCCCAACTGGCTTCTCGGCTGGTCGGGACATGTCGAAGTCCTTGAGCCGCTTGAGCTTCGGCAGATGGTGGCGAGCAAGCTGCGAGCAGGACTGGAACTAAATCAGTAGGGCCACGAAACAGCACTGACCCATGTGAGTCAGAGCCACTTCGTATTCTTGGAATCGTGGTCCCCAGAGATAGGTTTGCCCGGCTAACGGGCTGCGAGTTGGCACAGTCTGGCGAAAGCCGATTTAAGGCTCGTGCTGACGCTAAGCACCGAAACCACCAATGCTCTCTGGGGCCACTTTGTTTCTTGAACGAGGAATCCATGAAGCGGGTCAAAGTCACGCTCAAGGGAACACTGACCTATTTCGCTGAAAGGACTTTTGAGGTCGAAGTGAGCGACGACGAGACGCTGACGACCGTTAGCCCGAACACGCTCAACGAATTGGCCGACTTCGATCAAGTTCCGTGGTCTTTCAGCGAATACGGCCACCTTGAGCCGACAGATTTCACGGTCGAAGATTGCCCAGATGCGAAGATGGGCGAGAATTATCTAACACTACAAGAGGAAAACCAATCAGCTACATGAAAGTCTGCATCCACCGAGGCACAAAAGAAATTGGCGGCACTTGCGTTGAGATCGAGTCGCAGGGCAAGCGGCTCGTCCTCGATGTTGGGCTGCCGCTCGACTGCCTCGATCCCGACACTTTCCCCCTGCATCCGATCAGTGGCTTTGCCGCTCCTGACGATTCGCTTCTGGGGGTGGTGATCTCGCACCCACACCAGGATCACTACGGACTTGCCTACCGTTTACCGAAAGAAACCAAGTTCCTCATCGGCAAAGCGGCGGAAGCGATCTTGTCGGCTGCCGGGTTGTTCTCGCCAGGAGGCGTGAAGCTCGACAATACGACTCATCTGGAAGACCGCAAGCCGATCACACTGGGGCCGTTCACGATCACGCCGTTCTTGGTGGACCACTCGGCCTATGACAGCTATGCCGTGCTGGTTGAGGCTGATGGGAAGCGGCTGTTCTACTCCGGGGACTTTCGAGCGCATGGCCGAAAGGCGAGTCTGATCGACAGGCTCATCAGCAGTCCTCCCCCCGGCGTTGATGTGCTGGTCATGGAGGGAACATGCGTGGGCCGAGAGGATAAGACCTTCCCCAGCGAGGATGATCTCGTTTCACCGATGGCAGAATTGTTCGGGCAAACGGCGGGGATGCCTCTCGTGTGGTGTTCCGGACAAAACATCGACCGGATCGTGACGGTGTTCAAAGCCTGCAAGCGGGCGAAACGGCAATTCATCATCGACATGTACACCGCCGAGATTCTGCGGGCCACCGGAAACGACCGTCTACCGCAAGCAGAATGGAACGGGATGAAAGTCTTCCTGCCCACGAGCCAAAAGCTGCGAATCATGCGGGACAAGGCTTTCGACGTGTCCGACAGCTACAAACCTTACCGCATTTACGAGACGCATTTGGCTGGTGAAGCGCCCAAGTCCGTGATGCTCTTCCGGCCCAGTATGGTTCGTGACCTGGAGCGTGCCGAATGCCTCGCCGGAGCGGCAGTGGTTTGCTCAGTTTGGTCCGGGTATCTTAATGATCCTCGGCAACAGCCGTTCGTCGATTGGACGAAGTGTCGGGGCATCCGCCTCGATCACTGCCACACGTCGGGTCACGCCTCAATTGCCGACCTGCGGCGTCTGCGGGATGCGTTTCCCTCGGCGGTGGCAGTGCCGGTGCATTTGACGGATCGGGAGCGGTTCTCGACTTTGTTCAGCAACGTGCAGTTGCGTGGGGATGGGGAGTGGTGGGAGGTCACATGAGCATCGAGCTACTCGGCTATTCTGAGCGAGGCGTCATCAACGCAATTTGCGAGGATATTCATCATTCCGCAAATCCACGACAAAAGCTGGTCGAGTTCCTGTCTTGGTTCACTTTCTCAGGCGACCATCAAAAGCTGGCCGTTGAAGACATCAAGAATGCGACAATTCTCGTTGAACAGGGTTTTTCCGATTTCGGTGATCTCGACTTGCTTGCCTTGATCGAATGCGATTCAGGACGAAAGCATTCCTTTCTAATCGAAGCAAAAGTGTCCAATGACACGAATAGCTGGCTGACCGTTGAAGACCGTTGGCAGGAGTTCAAGCAGCAACTAGCAGGTGCGATTGGAAGCACTTCAAATCTGTTCGTTCAACTGCATCGCAAGGTGCGGTTGGTGGCGAAGCTGCGTGAGGAAGGTAGATTCTCGACGGATTGCCTCATTCCAAGAGGAAGCACTGGCACAAATCGAGTTGTGAATAAGGCGTGTAGCAAGCTGAAATCCTACCTCTCGAACGACGGGAATGTGTGGTTCGGCGCTGTCCTCCCCGACGAACAACCAAAACTGGATTCATTTGCAGCTAATAGTCTGCGATCAACTTCTGTCGCTGACGCATTGCCGACATGGTGTGCGCAACAGTGGGGATTCTTGTCCTGGCATGTTGTCGCAAAGAATGTAAATCAGAATGAATGGCCTCGGACCAAGGCAACTTTGGATTGGAACGAAGGACAAATCTACCGTGAACAATCGCCAATCAGATACGCCATAGAGAAAAATGCCCTCGCCTTGCTCAACAGTCGCCCTGTCTTTGTCGTGGACTGTGGTTCTCAGAATTGCCAAGTGATTCGCCTGGATGAGCCTGACGGTGGTTACTTCTGGAAGCCGACAAAGGTGCGTGCGGCTGATTTGACTCCGGGTGATAGTCGCACTCCTTCCGGTGATCTGCCGCATTTACCTACATCAGGGGCAACCTACGTTTGGGATTCAAGAGGCGAATTTCCAGCCTTCCCAAGTGAAGGCCCTCCAGGCGGTCTGCCAGATGGTAACTCGGTTGTGGTCGTCAAGCGGCCATCCTGGGTAACGACTCGTGTCAGGTTGCCGGGAAACGCTTCCGACACGTTTCTCGTCTATACGCACCAGCTACGAAGGGGCTAATTGTCGTCGAATGAACCGCACGGAAGCGAACATGACCGCCTTCGCCCCCGGCCCATCCCCGAACACCGTCCGTACCGCTGATGGCAAAGTCCTGACAGTGCCAACCGGCTGGGTTCTTCTTCCGCCCGGTGACGCCGCCCTGACCCGCAGAGTGAAGGCCGCTGGCGATCATTGGGTGGTGCAGGAGAAGAAGGGCCGCAAGCTCTTCTCAAGAGGCGTGTGGGCACCGGCAGCGACCATCGAGCGGATTCAGGCCGAACTCGAAGCCGAGCGATCCACGGAGAGCTTTGCAAAACGCAAAGAAGCCGATGCCAAGCGACGGGAGAAGGCCCAAGAGGTCTACGTCGAAGACTTCACCGGGGCGGTCGTGACGTTTCTCGCCTTCCATCCCAACCATGCCGATCTTGCTCAGCGGCTTGCTCGTGTTGTGGCCGATCACGCCACCCCGGTTGGTAGCGGGACCGTGGCACGAACAAAACGAATCCCGGTCGAGCAACGAGCCGAAGCCGCCGTCATTGCGTGGATGCGTCACCAGACGACCGCCTACGACTCGATGCCGATCCCACGGGTGAAGGGCAAGCGGCGGGAAGTTCGGCGAATGCTGGCCCGGCGATCCCATGACTTGTTGGAGCGGTATCGTCGGGGAGAGTCGATTCCTGCAACTTGTCCCCTGATGAGGGTGTTGGCGGGAGTTCAAGCCCCGGCCAGGATCGAAGGCAACTGATGAAGATCGGTACTTTCAAGATTCCTACGTCCTCAACCCCTGGCAATGCTCGACCATTCGATTGACCCACGAAACTTTTTGCTTTTGCAACGAGGGCAACGGGTGAAGAAATTTGTTGGTTGTTCCTTCCTTCATCAGCCCCCTGGCCGTCTTGGCCTTGGTGAGTTTCGATGTGCAACGATCAATCAGTGGGTCCAGTTCCGCACTTACACCCCAGGCTCGGATCACGGGAATGGCGTTGTGCTTGGTGAGCTTCAACGCCAGTTCATGCCTTCTCCGGTCAGAGAAAATGGAATGTGCGTCGAACGAAAGATCGTCCTCCAATCCCTTGAACTGCTTGAAGAAGACGCCGCTCTTGGGACATCGCAGGTCAGATAGATTCAGAACCCTGACGTGCCGCCATTCGCAATGGTGCATCAACCTCATCACCTGATATTGCGTCGTATCGGGTTTCGTCGGAACCAACGAGATGGGCAATTCATGAATTGCGTCGGCATGGATGCGGTTGTCAACCTCGACCAACGGTCGGGATGAACCGGGATTCATCATGATGAAAACCGCATCTGGCTTTCGCTTGGAGAGGACCGACGACTCGTCCGGGGTATCAGCTTGCTCCACGATTTCGAGAACACTTCGGCATTGAGCGAACTGATTTCGAGTAACTTCAACCGAGTAAAAGTGGCCGAATACGTCGTACCTGTATTTCAAATCGTCCGCTGGGATGAATCGGACCATCAGTTACCTCACGAAGACTTGCCCAAGGTGATCTGTTCGCACTCCTCGACCAATGCCATTTGCGCAGCTTTGATCTTCCGACCCGCCGCAGCCACATCGAAAAAGTCTGCACGGTCGATTTCGGGGAACTCCATCTGTCGTCCTGACTTTGGGGGCCATTCCATCGTGAACTTGTTGCTTACGATTGCACCCGGATCGCAGTCGCCCTTGAACGCCCAGGCGTGAACGATCTTGCCGCCCTTTTGCTTGATCGGCGTCAAGGCGATAAACGGACCAGTTGGCATGACGCCGGTTTCCTCCTCGAACTCTCGTTTGGCGGCTTCAAGCAAATCCTCGTCCGATTCGATCTCACCCTTGGGAATCGTCCAAGCCCCGTCATCCTTGTTCTTGAACAATGGACCACCGGGATGTGCAAGAAGCACCTGCAACTTGCCATCCTGAATGCGATACATCAGCAATCCGGCACTGACACGGGGCATAGACGCCGACCTGATCCCTTCTACGTTGAGCCGACCGCCTTTTTGAACGCCTCAAGGAACGCATCTGGCGGCTGCGCACCACCCAGCGTGATCTCGTTGTTGATGACGAAGAACGGCACGCTGTCCACCCGAAACCGCCGTGCCTGTTCCCCAGCTTCCTTGATGGTATCCAGTACCTCATCGCTATTCAGAGTGGCCTCGGCCCGTTTCCGGTCCAGACCAGCTTCGGCAACCACGTCGATGAGCGTTTGCGGGTTGCTGATGTCCCGGCCCTCAGTGAAGTAGGCCCGGAACAAAGCCTCCACGACCGCATCTTGAACGCCCTCCTTGTCAGCCAGCCAGATGAGCCGGTGGGCATCGAGCGTGTTCGGGGTCCGCTCCATCCGGTCGAAGTCAAAGTGAATGCCTTCCTGCTTGCCAACGGCAACAATGTTGGCATCGAGTTCCATCGAGCGTTCCCAACTGCCGAATTTCCTGATCCGATATTCCCTGCGGCTGATGCCTTCTTTCGGCATTGTCGGATTAAGTTGGAATGGATGCCAGCGTACCCTCACCGGCCCGCCATAAGCGGCAATGGCCTTCTCCAGCCGTCGCTTGCCAATGAAACACCAGGGGCAGATCACGTCGGAGATCACGTCAACGGACAAGTTCATCGTGGCTCCGTTAATTTCTGTAGAAGTCGATCCAGTTTACCGTGATCGACTTCGGGGTCCCCTCGAAGAACGCCTTCGGCAACTGCATCTCGATGTAGCCGTCCTTCAGCGGAATTACCTTGGCCGGTTTGCCATCGCCGCCGATCATCCGAATCTCCATCCAATACGGACTTTTGGCGTCCAGCGATGAGTCCTCCTTGCCGTCCTTCCAAAGCCGAACTTTGCCGTCCTGACTCGACACCGACGCTTCGAGCCTTACTTTGTCGCTCGTGGCCCCGAAGTTTTCCAGCCCCTTCAAGTGCAGCCGCAGCACCACGGCATCGGGCCACGTCTCGCCCACCCGCTCGACGACGGCATTGCTGATCCCGAAGGGGCTATGGACCGAGAGTACCACCTTGTCCTTCTCGGCCTTCACTTCCACTCGGTCGTTGTCCCGCTTCGTCGTAATCTTGAACAGCGGCGAATCGTCGGCAGCGGCGGTCGTCACGGCAACGGCTAGGAAGAGCAACCCGGAGATCAAGAAGTGTGGCATGATTAAACCTCGATGATTTGCCTGAACGTCAAGTTGATCCGCTCACCGACGTTTTCCTTCGTCTTCGGAATCTCGTGCTTCCAGAATTGCTGCATCGTCCCGGCCATGATGATGAGCGTTCCGTTGCCGACTTGGAAATTCCTTGTCTCCTTCGTCTTGTTGTGCCGGATGCGGAACGTCCGGGTCGCCCCCAGCGACAACGATCCAATCACGTTGCCCATCTCTGGTTCGTCATCGGCGTGCATCCCCATGCTGTCCTGGCCGGAGCGGTAGCGATTCAACAGGCAGTAATTGTACTCGCCCTGGACCGCCTCGATTTTTCGCTTGATCTCCAGCAGGGTCGGGGTCCAGAGGAGCGCCACGTTCACCGTCCCTGTGTATCGGTAGGTCACGCCCTCGTCGCCGTAAGAGGCCGTCAGCCGAGGTTGCATGTGGCCGAAAACGCCAGGCTTCTGCTCCCAAGCACAGTTATCCCGCAACTCGGCGAAGTAGCGATCAGCCAGGTCGGGCGGCAGGAAGGCTTCGTCGTAGAGCAAGACGCCGCCGTCTGTAAGTTCGATGGTCTTCATGGCTCACCGCTTCAACGCCTCAGCCTTCACAAACAACTCTGCCGGTGCCGTCTCGAAGTACCGGAACAATGCCGGACACAACCAACCGTCGCTTGGCAGTTGATCGCTCCGATACCAATTCCCCCCCATCTCTTCTCGAACCCACTGCAACCGCCGCTGAAAGCCCGGAAAGGGAGCGGCAGAGAACAACAAGCGGAACCCTTGCCGAGCATCGGGAATGTCGGCGACCAGATCGTCGATCATTTCGGGGACGCCGCTAACGAACGGCTCTTGGAAGAGGTCCGTTGCCGGATCGTCAAAGACCCACCCGCCGTGCAGCCAGTACGGGGCGATCACCCGAATTTGATTTTTCATTGTGGCTGGCTCAATTTTTTGCCCCCGGCGATTTTTTGGGATCGGGTTCAACGGAAAGTTTTGGAGTCCCACAAAGAAAAAGACCCGTCAAGGCGTGTGGACCAGTGGGGGTATGGAACCGGCCCCACACTTTTCCCGAAAAAGTTTTTCGATTCTTTTCTTTGCGGTTGTTCCTACCCAGCCAAAGTCGTCGCCCCCAATGATGCCAGAAGAGTTTCCCTCGACTGAATCCCAGAACGGGCAACTTGCTCTGGCGAACGACCGACTCGAAGTTGTCCTCAGTTACGGAAATCACGATTCAGTCTCCTTCTCAATGAGCCGCACGCTCTGGCCGGCGATGTCCAGAATCTCGACCGCCTCGGTGTACAGTTTGGGTTCAAGCATCACGATCAGGTCGAACTCGTTGCCCTCGAACGTCCCGACCAGTTCGACCATTGGATGAGGGTTGCAGTGGTTGCAGTGCGATGCAACCTCGATGCTCTTCACCGTCAGGCTTTCGTTTTTCAGCAATTCGCCCAAGATGAACCGGAAGCCGGTCCAGACTTTCAGGCCATCGTCTTTACCGCCCACGACCTCTTGGTAGACCGGATAAGCGAAGTGGATGTCGGTTCCGAACAAGTCTTTCGTT
>SXKJ01000445.1 GCA_005778115.1 Planctomyces sp.
CATCGCGAGACCCACCGCGTCGGCTTATTTGGTGGGTCTCGCGATGCTCGACCCACCCTACGGCTCAACTCTTCCCAAATTCTTTCAACAGATTCCGTAACTCAAAAAAGCTTCGCCCCGACGGTCGCACAACCATCAGGTTCAACTGCATGTATTGCTTGAGCACCGAGATCAACTGCACGTCGCTGACCACGGCCGCGTTGACTCGTTCGCTGCGGTTGGCTCGGCAGGCGATCAATTCGGCATGGTCGGCGAAGACTGCGAGGCCGCTGACTTCACCCCGATTGATCGCGCTCGTCGCGGCAGAGATGGCTTCATCAACTCCGCCAAGCAACTCATGCGACCACTGCTTGCCAAACGCCTGGCTCTCTGTGTGCTCGATCGCCTGCAAGACGCCAGGCGTCGCCGACACGATCAACGCCTTCCAGTGAGTCATCGGCTTGTTCGGATTCGGAGCCGCCTCGGCCGTGTTGCGATGCCAGACGATTTTGTGAGTCCGCAAGTAATCAAACGCGCTGGGCGTGATCACCGCCTTCGGACAAATCGCAACCTTCGCCCACTTCTGCCCGTTCAACCGCGAGGCGAGCAATTCAGCTGTGACGACACGATCGGTGATGGCGAAGGTGACTGAGGGCTGAGGGGCGAGGGGCGAGGGGCGAGTAGGAGCTACCGCTGCGCGAACCGGATGCGCTGTCGGCCGGAGGCGGTGCATCACCTCGCCGACAATCGACTCAACCAGTTTTTCGTCCAAGACCGCTGTCATGACACTTTCATCCGTACCGCGACCGTTAGGGAGCGGCCTGTTCGATCACCGTGGGCCGCTCCCTAACGGTCGCGGTACGGCTTTCTCACTTATTGTCGTCCGCAATCCCAATCACCGCCCACCGCACGGGAGACTTATCGTCTCCCAACATCTGACTGACCGCTTTGCCATCGCTGGTGATCATCACTCGCTGCCCGGCACCCGCTCCCAAGTCGTCCACGACTAAGACCGGCTCGCCATCGGCTCCACCTTTAGCATCTAGCGTCTGCACGACGAGCAGCTTCCAGCCGTTCATCGAAGAATGCTTCACCGTCGAGGTCGCGTGGCCGATCACTTTTCCAAGTTGCATGGCTACACGATCCTCAAATCATCGACCAGCGTGCATCGTCTTTGACGCGTGAACGTCAGCGGAGTCGTCACGCCTTCCCCCGTCGGTCCCGCGATGCTGAAACTCAAATAGCCTTCGCCGCCCAGGCCGAGACCCGCGCCACAGGGTCCGTTCTTGATGAAGAGCGTTGTGTCGAGTTCCTTGCCCATGACCGTCATGTTGCGGACGTTGCGGCTGTGGATCAGGCTGGTGTGACGGAAGCCGTGTTCGGCTTCTTTCGCCAAGCGGATTCCTTCGGCCACGTCGCGGACTTTGATGAACGGGACGAACGGCATCATCTGTTCTTCGGGGACGAACGGGTTGTCGACGTTGGTCTCGCCGAAGAGCAGCGTCGTACCGGCGGCGACCTTCACACCGATCTGCTCGGCCAACACGCTGGCATCTTTGCCGATGAGGTCGCGGTTCAGGTGCCAGTGATCACCCGGCTTCTCCGGCGGCGAGAACGCGGTCTTCGTCATGCGGTCCACTTCGGCAGCGTTCAGGCGATGTGCTCCGGCGCGGCTCATCTCGGACATCATTTGATCGAAGATCGTGTGGACCGCAAAAACTTCCTTCTCGCCGATGCAGAGCAGATTGTTGTCGTAGGCTCCGCCTTGGATGATCGACTTCGCGGCGATGGCGAGGTCTGCCGTTTCATCGACGACGACCGGCGGATTTCCCGGCCCGGCGACGATCGCTCGCTTGCTGGCTTGCAGAGCGGCCTTCGCGACTCCCGGCCCCCCCGTCACGCACAGCAGCCGGATGCCTCGGTGAGCAAACAGTGCGGCGGCCGATTCGAGCGTCGGCTCGGAGACAATCGTGAAGAGGTTTTCCAGCCCGGTCGCTTCGTAGATCGCGCGGTTGATCCGCCGAGTCCCCTCGCACGCGATGAACTTGCCGCTGGGATGCGGATTGAACACGACCGTGTTCCCCGCCGAGACCATGTTAATCACATTGCACGCCAGCGTCGGCAGCGAGTGCGTCACCGGCGTGACCGCTCCGATGACCCCGAACGGAGCCGCCTCAATCACCGCCAGCCCATGATCTCCGGAAAAGACTTCCGACTTCATGAACTCCATCCCCGGCACGCGCCGCAGGATTTGCAGCTTCTCGATCTTGTGATCGAGCCGCCCAATTTTGGTCTCCTTCATCTCAGCCGTGCCAAGTTCCACAGCCTGCGACACGCAAATCTGCCGCACGCACTCAATGGCCTTGGCTCGCGTTTCGAGCGTCGCATTCCGCAACTTCTGATACCCGTCATTCGCCGCCGCCACCGCGTCATCGACATTGGCAAACACACCGAAGTCGCCGTTGCGTTGCTTCGACGGCGCAGTGAACCCGTTCCGCTTTTGGAGTTGGGTGAGAACTTCTTGAACGACCGCACGAATGGTGGCTTCTGTGGACATATCTCGTAGGTCAGGCTTTCCAGCCTGACTCCTTGGGGTTGGATGGGGGCTTTCGATTCAACGTCAAACGCAAAACGGGGCAGGCTGGAAAGCCTGAGCTACGACAACATCCGCTGCTGGTCTTCCAGCCAACGAGCTAATTTGAACTTCGTGGGAAAGTGAATCGCCATGACCAGCAGCAACGCTCCGACGACGGCTGGCGGAATCAGCGATTTCGTGATGATGAACGCGATCAAGTTGAAGAACGCCGCCCCTTCGACCAGAGCCATGGAGACGATCATCTTCGTCTGAGCGACTGACAGCAGCCGTCCAAACAGTTCTTTCGACCCAGTCAATGTCCCGTCCTGAACCAGCTTCGTGACGACCTTCAAGCCCACTGTCGAGATGACGTTCGGCACGACAAAACTCAGCACGACCGCTCCGGCCGCGAACATCATCGCGAGATACTTCAGGAGGTCGGCCCCGATCTGAGCCACTGCCGGCTGAATGGCC
The DNA here is from genome assembly GCA_005778115.1 of Planctomyces sp. Taxonomy (GTDB): domain Bacteria; phylum Planctomycetota; class Planctomycetia; order Planctomycetales; family Planctomycetaceae; genus SXKJ01. The sequence goes on from SXKJ01000445.1 coordinate 3,029, forward strand.
GGAGCTAGCCCGAATACGACGAAGCTCGCGACGCCAGCAAACAACAACACCCCCGCAATCAGAGCACCAGCAATGATCTGCATGACTCGCAGAACTTTGCCCGGCTCCATCGCCGCGTATTGCGAGGGAGTTCTTTGTGCGTCGTTGTAGTCATTGCCGTAGTCGTTGTAGTCATTGCCGTACATGATCTAACTCACCCCGCCTTGAACACCGTCTTGCCATGCACCTGCACCGTGTCGACGAGGCCGATGACCGTGCAGTCGATCGGCAGCGTTTTGGTTTCCGGCGTGAACCGAGCACTCGAACCTTGCACACACAACACGACCTGCCCCTCGCCGCAGCCGAGCGGATCGACTGTGATAAACGTCCGCCCGGTCGGCTTGAGGCTGCTCTGATCCTTTTCATCGACTCGCAGCGGTTCAACGATCAGCAGCTTCTGGCCGACCATCGACTCGACCTTCTGCGACGAAACCAAGCTGCCCGTGATGCGTCCGATGAACATGAGGAACACCTTGGAACGCTAATCTCCGCTGATCGACGCTAATGAAACTTTTCGTTTTCCTCCGTGTTCTCTGTGCCTCTGTGTTGAATGATTTTGAAACACAGAGGCACAGAGAACACAGAGTTCATTAGCGAGAATTAGTGCCGATTAGCGTTTCCCTTTTGTTTTCTTGACCGCTTCCACGCTCTGCCGAGCGACGACAATTTCTTCGTTCGTCGGCAGAACCCAAATCTGCGTTTTGCTGCTATCTGCTGAAATCTTCGCCTCGCTGCCGCGAGCAACTTTCGTATTCGCGACTTCGTCCAATTCGACCCCGGCCCAACTCATGTTGTGGCAGACGCCGGAACGAATCAGCGAACTGTTCTCGCCGATGCCACCGCTGAAGACGATCGCGTCCGCTCCGCCCAGGATCGTCAGATATCCTCCGAGGTAATGCCGGATCGACGCAATAAAGACATCAAGCGAGAGTTTCGCTCGCGCGTGACCTTTCGCCGCCGCCTCTTCCAAGTCTCGTGCGTCGCCACTGAGTCCACTGACTCCGAGCAACCCCCCTTTGCTCGACAACTCTTCGAGCACCTGTGCCAACGTCTTGCCGCTCTTCCGCAGGATGATCGGCAATGCGAACGGGTCGAAGTCTCCGACTCGATTGTTGTGCGGCAACCCGGTCTGAGGACTCATGCCGAGACTGTTCGCCAGCGACTTCCCGCCTCGCGCCGCACACAACGAATTGCTGCCACCGAGGTGGCAGGTGATGACTCGCAGTTCATCGCGTTTGATGACTTGCGCGATCCGCGTGTTGAGATACCGATGGCTCGCGCCATGAAAGCCCCAGCGTTTGATTTCGTACTCTTCGGACCACTCGTAAGGGATCGCGTAGAGCCGATTCTCCGGTGGGATCGTTTCGTGAAACGCCGTCTCCAGTGCGGCCACGAGCGGAATCTCCGGGAACGCCGACCGCAATTGCCTCATCGCCTTCGCGTACATCGGATTGTGAGCCGGAGCGATGTCCGAAAAATCTTCCATCTTGGCGAGCAGTTCGTCCGTGACGATTCGCACGCCGCTGAGATTCCCCGCGAACACCGCCTTGAACCCGATCGCTGCAACCTCGGCCACCGACTTCAAGCAGCCGTACTCCGGATGCGTGAGTTGGTCGAGGCACATCTTCACCGCCGCCGCATGATCGCCGACCGGCAGAGTCGATTCCTCGCGCCGCCCACCGATCTCGACAAAGCACGCGCTTGTCGGTTGCCCGATGCGATCGATGCCTCCACGAGCAAGCTGCGACTCGTCCGACATATCGAACAGCCGATACTTGAAGCTCGTTGAGCCGAGGTTGGCGACCAAGACTTTCATAACGACATCCGTGGTACGAAATCCCAATTTCCAAAACCCTATGTCCAATGAAATCCTAAGCAACAAATCCCAAGGTCCAAATGCCAGCCAAAGACCTTACTTTTGGTCATTGGGTATTGGAGCTTGGACATTCCTTGGTCATTGGGTTTTGGACATTGGTCATTTAGACGAAGTGCTCCAACAAACTCTCGCCCGGCCGCGCAATCAAGTGAGCTGACACGAGCTCGCCCACCTTAGAGGCCGCTGCTGCTCCCGCATCGACGGCCGCTCGCACCGAGCCGACGTCGCCGCGGATGATCGTGGTGATGTACGCACCGCCGATCTGGATTTGCTTCACCAAGCTGACGTTGGCCGCCTTCAGCATCGCATCCGATGCCTCGATCTGTGCGACCAAGCCCTTGGTTTCAATGAGTCCGATTGCTTCACCCTTCATGACGATTCACCTGCATTTGAACGAGATGGAAAACAGTTGTGGCCACGGAGCAAACACGGATTAGACAAACAAACTCTTCTTGTCTGCCTCTGGCCGGATCCGTGTTTCCTCAGTGTTTCGTCGGTGGCTGAAAATTAGCCCGCTGCCTTGCCGCTCTTTGGCCCCGGCAGCACTGCGGCGAGCTCTTCGTGCGGGCGAGGAATGACCTGCACGCTGACGACTTCGCCGATCTTGCTGGCGGCGGCCGCGCCGGCGTCGATCGCGGCCTTCACGGCGGCGACGTCACCGGTCACAAACGCAGTGACCAATCCGCTGCCGACTTTGTCCCAGCCGATCATCTGCACGTTGGCCGCTTTCAACATCGCGTCCACCGCCTCGATCAAACAGACCAGACCTTTGGTCTCGATCATCCCCAACGCTTCTGAAACTTTCGCTGCCATGAACTTTCTCCCGTAGGGTGGGTCGAGCATCGCGAGACCCACCAAGATTCAAAATCGCAACGTGGTGGGTCTCGATGCTCGACCCACCCTACAAGTCTCAATGTTTGTGGCACGCACACGGCTTCGAGCTGATCAACTCCACTTTCGTCGCCGCATCCAGGTTGACGGCGTTGCCTTCGTCCGTGTCGATGTGGACTTCGAGCTTCACTTTCGGATCGGCTCGCACGACGAGGTTTTCCAGCACCGTCGTGCATCCGGGGGACTCAATCCGCAGGTGCATCGCGTCGCCATTCTTCACGCCGTAGTGTTCGAGGTCCGCCGGCCCCATGTGGACATGCCGCATGGCTCGGATCACTCCAGCCTTCAATTCCACAACACCCTTCGGCCCCACGAGCACGCAACCGGGCGTGTCGTGATGATCGCCGCTGATCCGCACCGGTACGTCGATCCCCAGCGAGATCGCGTCCGTGAAAGCCAGCTCCACCTGCGAAGGTCGGCACGGTCCGAGCACTCGCACGTCCGGTAGCATTCGCTTGCGAGGCCCAACGACCATGACCGTCTGCTTCGACGCGAAGTAGCCATCTTGGTACAGCGTTTTGTGAACTTCGAGCTTGGCCCCTTTGCCGAACAGCACTTCGACATGCTCATCCGACAGATGCACATGCCGAGCGGAGATGTTGACGACCAGCGGATTCGGCTTCGGCTTCGCCGCCGCTCCGGGAAGATGCTTCAGCAAGACCTCGCGGACGATCGCTTCGACGTAGGCAGGGTTGTATTGAGTTGTTGCCACTGTGCTTTGCCTTCACCCCACCGACCTTGTGTCGGTGGCTCGCGGGATTCTGCACTACGCAGTCGAAGATGATTCGGCGTAGTGCAAAGGCCCGCGAGCCACCGAGGCAAGCTCGGTGGGGGTTGTTTCAATTTTCGACCACCGTCAGTTTGATTCCCGCCTTTTCGATCACTTCTCGCCACTCGTCCGACACCCCGCCGTCGACCACCAGTCGATGCACCGCTGACAGCGGAGCCAGATGAGCCAGTGCTCGATGTCCAAATTTGCTGCTGTCGGTGACGACGATGACCTCCTCGGCGGCGGCGATCATTTGGCGTTCGGTCTCGACCAACAGCGTGTTGCTGTTGAACAGTCCGGCTTCGGTGATGCCTCCGACACTCATCACCAACCGCCGAGCATGGACGTTCTTCAGCATGGCCACCGCCAGATCGCCGAGAGCGACGCCGGTCTTGGGATAGACGTAGCCGCCGATGACGATCAGTTCGATGTTCGGCTGATTGACGAACAATCCGACAATCGGCATGGAGTTCGTAACGACTTGCAGCGGCTTGCCTACGAGTGCCCGCGCCACTTCCAGCGTCGTGGTCCCCCCATCCAGCAGGATCACCTCA
>SXKJ01000446.1 GCA_005778115.1 Planctomyces sp.
GACGGCACCAGCGACGCCGTGACGGGTACATTCAACGGCTTGGCGTCGGGAGATGTCGTCAGCACGAACTTCCTCGGCAGCGGGAAGACCGCGCGGATCACCTACTTCGGCGGCGATGGCAACGACGTGGCGATCGTGGTGGATCAAGCCATGGCCACGAGCACCGTACCGACCGGCGGCAGTCCCATGATCTCTGTGATCCTTGTCGGCGACACCGTGCAGGTGATCGCCGATGGCATGGTGATCGACGCCTATCCGGTCGATGGACTGACCGACCTGATGGTCACGGGCGTGGTGAATCAGAACGACACCCTGACGGTGGATCTGACGGCGAATCCCGACCTGGCCAATCTGGGCATGATCTTCTTCAACGGCGGCGGCGACGCAGCGGACAAAGTCGCAGCGACCGGTGCTCCCGATGGGAGCGACTATGTCGTGGACTTCAACGACACGGATGCCGATGCGGGGACGATCACGATCGACGGCGTGTTGGTGATCGAATTCGACGGAGTCGGCAACAACACGATCACGCTGACCGGGATCGACGATCTGACGATTGACTTCGGCGACGGCGCGGCGGACATCGTCTTCAACGATCACGCGACGGCGAACACGTCGCAAGTCAGCGGTACCGGCTTCGCCACCGCGACCTTCACCGATCCCGCCAACAGCCTGACGATCAATCTCGGGACGAACGGCGACTCGATCACCTTCACGGACCTCAGCGAAACGTTCAATCCGACCACCGGCGTGACCGTCACCGGCGGCGCGGGAGCCGACAGCATCGCCGTGACCGACCTGGGCGACACGTTCGGCAACACAACCACCGGCGCGTTGACGATCTCCGGAGCCGGCGCTGCGGACTCGGTCAGCTTCGGCGGTGCCCAAAGCCTCGCCAGCCTGTCCGTGACCGCGGAAGCGATCACGCAAACGGCCGCGTTGACGGTCAGCGGCACGACCACCGTCGCGGTCGGAGCCACCGGTTCGGCTGCGCTGATTGAATCCAACAACTTCGCGACGTTCGCCGCCACCGGCGGTGACATCGACGTCACCGATTCCGACGCGATCATCTTAGGCGCGATCAATGTTTCGACGTTGGATGTGATCGCGGGTGGCACGGTGACGCAGTCGGCAGCCGCGACGGTGACGGGAGCAACAAGCGTCGGTTCGACTTCGACCATCACGCTGACTCAGGCCAACGACTTCCAAGGCACCGTGACGGCATCCGGCACCGGCGATGTGCAGATCACGGACGCCAATAGCTTGGCGGTGGTGGTCATCACGGCGGCGGGTGGCACGGCTACTCTGACTGCGACGGCCGGTTCGATTACGGACGGCAACGGAGCGACGAGCAATGTCGCCGCGACCAGCTTGGTGGCCTCGGCTGCCACGGGCATTGATCTCGATACGACGGTCGGTTCGATCTCGGCCAGCACGACGGGTGCGGGCAACATTCTGTTGGATGAAACCGATGCGGTGACTTTGACCGCGATCACTTCAGCCAATGGTTCGATTACCGTGACGGCTGGCGGATCAATCACCGCGACCGATGTGGTCTCGACGACCGATGACGATGCCAACGACATCAGCTTGACGGCCACGACCGGCGGCATCGCCGTGACGTTGATCAACGCTGGTTCCGTCAGTGGCGATGTGACACTGAGCACGACCACCAGCGGCGACGTGGCTCTGACTGGGACGACGAGCGGTGATACGGTGACAGTGACCTCGGCAGGCAACATCAACGGCGCGGGCTTGGTTTCGGCGACGACAATCGACCTGGATGCGGCCAGCGGGATTGGCGACATGACCGCTCTGGAGTTGGCCGCCACGTCGATCAGCGCGGACACCACGACGGGGGCGATCGACTTGGACAATGCGAACGCGGCCACGGCGACGTTCACCAGCCTGACGACTTCGACGGGGACGATCACGGTCGATAACAGCGGCGGCGGCGCGGCGATCTTCACCACGGCCACGACGACCGATGGGACAATCGAACTGGAGAACACGGCCGGCGATTTGACAGTCGGGACAACGGTCTCGGCGGGTGGCACGGCGAACGTGACGCTGACGACGACGACCAGCGGCAACGTGATCCTGACGGGCACGACGACGGCGGACGGGGACGACGTGACGGTGACCTCGGCAGGCAACATCAGCGGCGCGGGGTTGATTACGTCGAGCGATTTGTTTCTTACGGCCAACGGGACCATCGGGACGATGGCGGTCTCCATCAACACGTCCGTGACCAATTTGACCACCAACTCCTTGACCGCCAACGGCGATCAATTCATCGCCGAAGCTGACTCGCTGAATGTGACCAGCGTGGATGCCGGCACTGGCACGTTGACGATCACGGGGGGCGTGTTCGATTTGCTCGGCGAGACGGTGGCGAATGCGACGTCGATCACCGCGGCGAATGGCGGAACGCTGGATGTGAACTCGGTGCAGGAGACTTTGACGAATCTCACCATCCAGATGGGGGGAACTCTGCGAATCGAGATCAACGGTGAAGGCGGGCCGGGAGATGCGAACGGCAACGGGCAAGTGATCGTGACGGGGACTGTCGATGTGACCGACGGCACGTTGGTGGTGGAGTACCCGGGACTTGTCGCCGCGGAGGTGACTCCGGGCCGCAACTTCGTGGTGATCGACAACTTCCCGACGATCGACAACGAGGATGACAACCCGGTGATCGGCATGTTCGACGGGATCGACGATGCCGATCAGATTTCGGTGAATCCCGGTGTCGTCGCGGGGACGGACGAAGATTCCTTCCTCACCTACGGCGGTGGTGTCGGCGGCAACAACGTGCTGATCGTCTTCGCAGGAGTGAATCCGACCGTCAATCTGGGAACCGGGGTGAACGCGGTCGGAACCAACATTGGTGCGGCGGACAACTTCTTGATTCGGCGGAACAACACGACGATCCAGATTCTGAACGCCACTACGCAAGCGGTGCTCTACACGGCTTTGGTGGAGATCCTGGAATCGATGGTGATCGTCGGCGAGAACGGCCAGGACGATAACTTTGAGATGAGCTTCTTGACCGGTAATCCGCTCGACTCCGACGCGGGCACGATCGAGTTGACCATCCGTGGCGGTATTGGCGGCCATGACCGGCTGGATCTGACCGATGTCGATGCCGGCGTCCCGGTCGGAGGCGATTGGCTCACGCACACCTACACCTATCAGAACACCAATGACGGGCGAATTGACCTCCTGGAAACTGCGGCCGCCGGAGGCGAATCCTTCCGCATCAACTACGTCGGATTGGAGTCGGTGACCAACGATGGGACTCCCGTGAACTTCGTCTTCGATCTGCCGAGCACCAACGACACCAACGCTCGACTGCTCGACAACATTGCGGCCGACGGTTTCATGCGGCTGACCGGAAGCACGTTCGAGATGACCGATTTCTCGATTGCCGATGCGGTCACGCTGACGATCAACGGGAACGCCGGCAACGACCGTGTCACGGTTCAAAGCCTGGATGCCGGCTTCGCGGGAACACTGTTCCTCAACGGCGGAGTGGGGAAAGACGTGCTCGACGCGAGCCTCTCGACGGTGCCGACCTTCCTGAGCGGCAACGCGGGCAACGACACACTGCTCGGCGGCACCCAGGGCGATACGCTGACCGGTGGAGTCGGCAACGATTCGCTCAACGGCGGAGCGGGCACCGACACGGTCGTCGAGACCACCGTCGTGCCGACGATGGTGCTGACCAACTTCCAGCTCACCGGCAACGGCACGGACAAGCTGGTGAGCGTCGAACAAGCGGTGCTCACCGGCACGACGGCCAGCAATTTGATGGATGCCTCGGCCTTCACGCTGGGGAACGTCACGTTGCACGGCGGCGAGGGCGACGACGCGTTGATCGGCAGCGCGTTCGCGGGGACGGTTGATGCGGATGGGTTCAACGATTCGCTCGACGGCGGCGCGGGCACCGACGTCGCGAGGCAATCCTCGCGAGGCAATCAGACTCTCTCGGCCGGGCCGGCCCCCGGCACAGTGATCGCGACCGGTGCCGGCAACGACTTGTGGAACTCGATTGAGCGTCTGCATTTCATCGGCAGTGGCAACACCGCCACGACGCTCGATGCTGCGATCTTTCTCGGCAGCGCGAAGCTGGATGGAGGGGCTGGCAACGACATCCTGATTGGCGGCCGCGGGAACAACGTGCTCAATGGCAACGCGGGGAACGACACTTTGACCGGTGGCGACACGGACGACACCCTGTTTGGCGGAGCCGGCAATGATCTCTTGAATGGTCGTGGTGGCAATGATCTTCTCAAAGGCCAAGCCGGTAACGATACACTCCGAGGCAACGCCGGTGATGACCACCTGATTGGCGAAGCCGGGAGCGACAAACTCTTCGGCGGCAGCGGCAGCGACCTGATGGATGGTGGCAACGGCGACGACGTGCTGGCAGGCGAAGCGGGCGACGACACGATCAACGGCGGAGTCGGGAGTGACGCGATCAGCGGCGGAGACGGCAATGACTCGCTCAACGGCGGACTGGGCAGCGACACAGTTCTGGGCGGCAGTGGTGCCGACGTCTTGCTAAGTGGAGGCGGATCTGACCAACTCTCCGGAGACAGCGGAGACGACCGCTTCGTCGCCTCCCGTTCGCGCATTACCTTGGGCGGAGGCAACGACACCGTCACCGGCTCCGGCAATTCGATCGACGCGTTCTTCGTCTTCGACTTCGAGAAACTGCTGGTGTGATGCGGACTCCACGCGGCTTGTCGGTTGGGACTCCGTCCCAACCGGTCGGGACGGAGTTCCAACCTGCGGGTCGAGCGATCCATGTTGCTGGACTTCATCCAACGTGACCTGTAATTTCCTGCGTACTCGCGTCGGCTCGCCGGTTGAGCAGCTTGGTTCACGGCAGGCCGAATGAGATTCGCAGCGGCGGAGCTTCGGAGTTTCGGCCGCTGCTGGTGTTTCGAATCAGGTATTCTCCGCCGATTTGGGCGATGAGAGTCACGAAGGGAACGGGGCTGATGAGCAACAACTCGCGAGCGTTTCGCATTACGCGCGTATAGATCGACCGTCGCGGCTGATCGGGCGAGACGCCCGGTCCACCGTTGTGTGAGCCACGCGGCGCTAGCCGCGGGTTCTGGTCTTGGTCGGGACTGGCGGGACCGGCGGCTAGCGCCGTGCCGCCCACTTCCAGCCGTCCGGTCACCGCCAGAATCGCGTCGCGGATTTGCTCTGCATCCAGCCGCCGAGTGTCGGCTCGCCAGTGCCAGCGGTTGGTCGGGTCTATGAGCATGTAGTCGGCGAACTGCGGATGCGCCGTCGATTGCCGATAGGTCGCCGACGTCACAATCAGGCGATGCAACGGCTTCATCCGCCAACCGCAGTCAAGAAACTGCGCGGTCAACCAATCGAGCAATTCCGGATGCGTCGGCGGTTCGCCCAGCCGCCCGAAGTCACTGCTGTTGGCGACGAGTCCCCTTCCAAAATGAAACTGCCACACGCGATTGACGATGACACGCGTGGAGAGCGGGTTGTCAGCACGAGAGATCCATCGCGCCAACGCGGAGCGGCGTCCTGTGCTGTGGGAAAGGGGTTTGAGCGGCAAGGCGCTGGTCGCCGCTCCCGCCGCACCACCCGCTGTTAGCGCCTTGCCGCTCACTTCATCCAGCAGTGTGAGGAATCCCGGCTCGACTTCGATCCGCTTCTTCGGAATGACTCTGGGCGGCGCAACCGGGCCGACATCCGACGCCGAATAGACGACGGGCAGCGGCGGCGGACGTTGCTCATCGAACTTCGCCAGTTCACGCCGCAGTGCGAGAATCGCCTCTTTGTCTTGCGGCTTGAACTTGTCGTCGATGCGGCCGTACTCGAAGTCCACCTGCCGCCACGCGAGTTCCGCCAACTGATGCTCGCGCGGAGTCCGCGCGTTGGCACCGTCGGCGGCTTGAACGGCGACGAGCGACTTGCCGCTCACGAGGCCGGGCTTGCCGATCATCTGCTGAATGTCCTCAGGGAACCTCCGAATCGCTTCGCGCCGGCCTCGCTCGCGGTACGGGTCTTCAAGCTTGGCCAATCGCTCGCGGAGTTCAGCCGTTTGAACTTCCCAACCCTTCGCCGCCGCCTGAGCGGCCTGCAATTGCTCGGCGGTGAGGGCAATCTGATCGTCGCGCAACAGCAGCGGCTCAAAGAACGCGCGCAGCCGGAAGTAATCGCGCTGCAAGATCGGATCGAACTTGTGGTCACGGCACCTCGCACATTGCATCCCCAAGCCGAGGAACACGTCGCCGGTTGTGTCGGTCAGTTCGTTGAGGATGATGTCCCACTGCCCACGCACGTCGCGGTTGTTGTATTCGTAGATGCCATGCCGCAGATAACCGGTGGCGGTGAGTGCTTCAGGGTTGTCGGGAAACATCTCGTCCCCCGCGAGCTGCTCCTGCACGAAGCGGTCATAGGGCTTGTCGTCGTTAAGCGACTGGATGACATAGTCCCGATACCGCCAAGCATTCGGCCGGTAATGGTCGATGCGATACCCATCCGAGTCGGCATACCGCACGAGGTCGAGCCAGTGCCGCGCCCAACGCTCACCGTAGCGCGGGCTGTCCAGCAAACGATCGACCAACCGCTCGTAGGCATTCGGAGCGGAGTCGTTGACGAACGCATCGACCTCCTGCGGACTCGGCGGCAGCCCGATCAAATCGAACGACAGCCGCCGAATGAGCGTCTCGCGATTGGCCTCCGGTGACGGCGAAAGTGTGTTGTCGCTCAATCGCGCGAGCACGAAACGGTCGATGTCGTTCTTGACCCACGTTCTGGCGAGCGTGGCGACAGCCCCATCGTTCGCGAAGTCGGGCGGAGCTTCGCGGCGAAGCGGCTGAAATGCCCACCATTGTCGATCTTCGTCGGTGAACCCTTTTGGCTTCTCGGCCGGAGGGGCAGCAACTCCAGCGGAGCCAGGCCACGGCGTGCCGAGCTTGACCCATGTCGCCAGAGTCTCAATCTCCTCTGCGGAGAGTTTTTTGCCCGGCGGCATCTCGAACGATTCGTACCGCACCGCTTCCATGAGCAGGCTTTCGTCCGGCTTACCCACGACGAGCGCCGCGCCCGATTCTCCACCGGCGAGCATCGCGCCGAGCGAGTCGAGCCGCAGCTTGCCCTTCTGAGCCTTCGGGCCATGACATTTCCAGCATTGCTCGGCCAACAGCGGACGGACCTTCGACTCGAAGAACCGCACCTGCTCCGCCGGCAGTTTGTCGTCGCTCATTGCGGCACCGTGCCACACGAACAACACCGCCACCATGAGCGGCAAGGCGCTAGCCGCCGGTATTCTCGTACCACGCATCAGCCGCAGGGCGCTAGCCCTCGGTTCGAACCGGACGCGAGCGCGTTCCGGCTGATGACCGACGACACGCCCGTGGACGCTAGCCACCGGTCGTACGGCCAGTCGTGCCGCACCAACGGCGGCTAGCGCATTGCCGCTCACAAGTTGTACGAGTTGCTGCAATAACTTCATGGAGCCACCGGCTTACGTTAGAAGACTGGCAATCGGTGTTCCGCCATCCGTGATCGGCACGGGACGTGAGCCATCGAGAAGCTCGTGCTGCGGGTTGATTCCGAGCGCCGCGTGAATGGTGGCGTGAAAGTCCGGAATACTGACGGGATTCTCAACGATCTCTTTACACTCGTCATCGGTGACTCCGTAGGCACCGCAGTGATTCAATCCACCACCGGCGAGAACCATTGAAAAGGCCGTCCCTTGATGGCCTCGTCCACCGCCGCTGTCGAATGCCGCCGGGCGCCCGAACTCGGTGGCGACGACGATGAGCGTCTTGTCGAGCAACTTCTGTCGTTCCAAATCCTCGATCAACGCCGAGAGCGCGGTATCCAGTTCTTGAATGAGGACATGCTGCCGGAGTTGTCCCGCGTTGTGTGTGTCCCACCCGGTCCCATTGACGAAGGCAAGATTGTGCGAAACCTCAACGAACCGAACACCTGCCTGAACCAGACGGCGAGAAAGCAGACATCGCTGGCCAAACTCTCCACCGTAACGCTGGCGTATGGTGGCCGGCTCCTGCTCCAGATCGAAGTGCCGCATAAAGCTCGGGCCCGAGAGCCTCAATGCTTCCACTTGTGCGGCACGGTAATCGGCGGGGGTGGAGTTGGTCGGAAAGCGATTTTGCAAAGGCTCCAGCAGCGTCAGGCGATCCGTGGACCGGGCGGTGTCGACATCCGCCGGACGCGTAAAACCGGCCGGGCCCATCTTTGTATCCGTGAGGTAAATGAACCCGCTCTTGGCACCGAGGAAGCCGGGGCCGCGGCTCACGTTGGGAATTCCGATGAGCATGTAGGCGGGGACCGAGGAATCGACCGCACCTCGTTCATGACTCACGATACTGCCAATCGAAGGATAGACCGTACTGCCACTTACCATTCGACCGGTATGCACAAGATTGGTAGCAAACGCGTGCTCGTCCACGACTCGATGATTCACGGTCCGCACGCCGGTCACGCGATCCATGAGTTTCGCTGTTTGTGCAAGGTGCTCGGTGACACGAACTCCGGGAACCGAGGTCTCGATTGAGGCGTAATAACTGCCTGATCGCGAAGGTTTGGACTTGGCGTCTCCCAATCTTTTTGGATCGAATGTGTCCACTTGCGCCATGCCTTCGCCGAGCCATAAAAAATGCAGTGCTCCGCCTTACCAAGCCTGAGAGTCGACGCAGGATTGGCGTATGCCGAGCGAACCAGTGAGACTCCCGCGCCGGCCAGTACGAGTTTCAGACAGTCACGTCGATTGAGTTCGGTTTTCATGGTCGATAGAGCATCTCAGGGGAATTGATCAGAGCCCAAATGGTGTCTTCACACCGGGCACGCCATTGAGGGTCGAGTCGCAGTGTCGGTGGGTCGCCTTTCTGGGCAGCGACGATCCGTTCTTGTGCTGCGGGGTCAGAGTCGGGCTGCAAGTGATTGGTCCAGGTGATGAGCTTCGGAGCCACATGCGGCGGCGAATCGATGCGTGGATCGGCGATGCGTCTGCGGTCATAGCCCTCCGCCAGCCACGAGACGTAACAAGCTTTCTCCTGCTCCGAAGGACTCCGCGAAAGCAGCCGGACAAAGAGTTCCTCGACGAGCACCTCCACGGGTTGCTCGCACATTGCGACGTCCGTGAGTTCGTGATCATCGCTGAGTCGCGTCAGCCACTGGCTCATCACCCCGTTGGCAAGAATCGCGGGTTGCAGTGCATTGGGGGCGATGTCCCGAGTGGACGATGGATCCTGTCTCGCTCCGCGCCAGCCAAGTGCGAACATCACATCGGAGACGGCTTGCAATCGCGGGAGCATCAGGCTGGGCCGATCGCGTTCGTTGGAAAGGGACGCCAGCATCCAAGCCCGACGCGGCGTGCCTAAGTCGACGGCGTTCGCCGTTTCCCTTCGTCCATTCAAATCAAGGCACATCGGCTCGGTGCGGAATGGCTTGGCAGTCGCAGCGAACAGCGAATCCACGATTTGCTCCGCGCTGAGTCGACGCGGTTCGCTGGCGCTGTAGAGCGGATCAGGCACTCTCAGGGCAGGATCAACGGAACGCTGATAGGCGGCGGAGTTCATGATCGTTCGCGCCAAGGCTTTGGTCTGGTAACCGCTGCAGACGAACTCACGCCCCAACCACTGGAGAAGTTCTGCATGGGTCGGTGTGCCCTTTTCCCAATCGTTCAACGGTTCCACGATTCCGCGTCCCATGAATCGCTGCCAGATGCGGTTCGCGAAAACCTGCGCAAAGCGTTCGTTTTGTGGAGCGGTGAGGAATGCGGCTAGTTGTTCGCGCTGGTCGTCCTGGTTCTGGGCCAGTTCGGCAGTCCGTGTGATTTCCGCAAAAGCCGGGAACGGCCACTTCGCCTCCACTTTGCTGCCGGGCATCAGCGTCACCTCAATCAGAGGAGTACGTCCGCCGGCCTTGAGCTTTACCGGGGCCACGCTGCTCGTCTTCGGCACATCCAGCGGATGAGTGGCCAGCATGGCTCCGAGCTGAAAGAGCTGCTCCTGCTTGAATGCTCCGGTCGGTGAGTCGTGGCACCGCGCACATTTCAGATCGACACCGAGGAACGTCGAACTCACGATCGCCCCCTTGGCGGCAAAGGGAACATCGTTTTGCGAAGCCACGCCAAATCCCGCCGGCCCCCCCTCCCGCTCGCCGCCACGTTGCAGGACGAGTTGCGTGACCATTCGGTCCAGCGGTAAGTCATCGAGCAGAGACTCGTAAAGCCACCAACGAAAAGGTCCGGTGTTGTTGAGCGTGGGGTTGAGGATGTTCGGATTCTCCGCGAGCAAGTCCTGCCAGACCGGCATCCAGTGGTCAGCCCAGCGCGGGTCATCCAGCACCCGATCGATGAGTACCGTTCGCTTGTCCGGTGCAGTGTCCGTGAGAAACCTGCGGAGTTCTTCGGCCGTGGGTGGAACGCCGACCGTATCGAGCATCACGCGGCGAATGAACCCCGCGTCGTCGACTGGTCCGGCGAAAGAGTCCCGGACGAGCGGCAACTCTGGCCACGCAGCGCCTGTATTGATCCAGCGAGTCAGCAGGGACGTCTCGGCTTCCGTCAAGCGGTTTCCTTTTGGCGGCATGACTTCGTCGGCATCCGGGCTCGTCACGCGGCGGAGCAGTTCGCTCTCTTGAACGTTTCTTGCAACAAATAGCGGCCCGCTGTCGCTACCCTTCCTCGCGACTTCCGCGCTGTCGAGACGCAGCCCGCCTTTGGCCTTCACACCGCGATGGCATTCGAGACAACGACTTTCCAGCAACGGCTTCACATCGCGAAAGAAGTCGACGTTCTCCGCCGGACCATGGCGGTTCTGGCCTTTCACGAATGCAAACTTGGCAGCGATGAAATGATCAACGGGATTTTGTCCTGGGAAGCCATTGGGTAACTGCGGCACCGTGATTTCGGGGACGGACGCAAGCCACGCGTTGGCTGTCTTCCGGCGTCTTGCCCAGTAGGCCGCGTTCCTGCCACGCAGCGCGGCGCGGCTCGTAGCGCTATGTTCGGCAATCGGCTTTGCCACTCGCGTGCGGTAGCTTTCCCATGCGGAATCGGTGTAGGGAATCACCTGTGTTAATGGTGTCAGCAGTTCCCATTTCTCGTGGCCGGATTTCGCGATGGCTACCACCGTTTCACCGACTTCCACGCGACGAGGACTCTTGCCTTCGCGTCCATCGGCAAACACTTCAAACGTTACTTCGGCCAAGCCGCCGGTCGTTTCAAACTCTGCGATCTTTTCGTACTCACCGCGCGGCGCGAATCGGTAGCCTCGTCCCAGGTCCAACGGCACAAGTTGCTCGGTGTCGGCCTGCGAACCATCGCTACCATGTAGCGGTGCGAACAGGGTTTTAGCGACAGGCGTTCCCTGAATCGAAAGCCGCGATCCACTTCTGGCGCGAATCAAGAAACGATGCTTCCCTGACGGCAATTCGACCACTGCGGACAGTCGCACCAGCGAAGGACTTGGTCGTGTTCCGTGGATTCCATCATCAACATACTTCGGCGGAATCTGATCGATTCCGAAAGCCGGAACGTCGAACGATTCCGTTGCTTTCGGTGGTACATCGGGCCACGCATCCGCGTCGTTCAGTCCCTGCTCACAAATCTCGACCCGGACCGCCGTTGACCGCGAAGCCGAATTGAGAGCGGGGGCGGCCGTTGCCGGAGCAGTCGCGATCGCGACGTAATCGACAGCTACGAGAATTACCGCAAGCCACACGATACTGCGTCGTTTCATGGCACCACCTTTGAAGTCATTTCCATTGGCAGTCCAGCGATAAAGACCGGATCGACTTGATGCTCGGCATCATCCATCGCATCCTGAAAGAACAGGCCACTCACTTCTGCTTTGTCGGCGTATCCGAGATCGGTCAGATCAATGCCAACGGCGAGCGCCCGAAACCGCAGCGGCGGACGATGACGCCCCATCGGTTCCTTCAACAATTCCTCCAGCGCTCGTGCCGGTGGATCGAAAAATCGTAACTCAAATCCGACGAGAGGCTTCGCTTCAGGATCAAGCATCGTGATGTCGTACCTGGATACCGTGTGTGACCTCAGACCCGGCGCAAATTTCAGTGGGCTGACATGAAAAACGTCACCGTGCGGCGGGTTGACGACCATCTGCAACTCAAAGAACACGACATCTGGCCCCGGTCCATTGACGACCGGCTGCCGGAACCGCACCGCCAGGCCAGGCGTGTTCGCGTCTGGGTCGCTGGTCGACGACGACTCCGAGCCACCCGGATTGATCAGCCCAGTGTTGAGCAACGTGTCGGTCTCCAGAACACTACTCCGTGCCAGCATCCCAGTGAGTTCCTCATCAGGTCGCAACCGGCCGCTAGCTCCTTGCCGCTCAGCAGTTTGGTGGACTGCCACGGCGATGTTGTGGCCGTTGGTTCCGGCTCGGAACTGCGTCACCTCGATGCCGATCAAATCGCCGACCGGATACACATAAGTCCGGCCACCACGCTGCACGGTCACCGTAAGTAACTCGTCCGCATTGCCGTCTTGGTCGCTGCGGGCGTCATACGAGACGACTCGATCCGGAAGAATCCTTCGATAACGGTCGGCATCAAACGCCAACGGCTGCGAGGCTCCCTCCGCTTTGTCGCGGAAACGTCGTGACTCGCCATTGGTCAGCCGCAGCGGCGTGGAGTTCGCCGGTTCGTTTCGCGGTTGAACATCAGCGGCCCCTTCCACCACTTGCACGTCGGTCTCGCCGACCTCGTTCACGGTGACCGAGAAACGAGTCCCCAGATCAACCACTTCGGCCTGCGGTGTCTCGACTCGAAAGCCCTCTGCACCGGGCGGAGCATGAACAGAGCATGATCCCACTTTGACGACCAATCGGTCGCGAGCCGCGATCTCAATGACGCTCGGTGACTCCAGAATCACTTCGGCTCAATTTGGAAACCGCAGCTCGACCATGCCGCTCGTGAGCGCGTACTCACGTTGGTATTCGAGCGATCCACCAACGGGCGGCACCGCCTGTTCAAAGAACTCGGTCCCCGCCGACTGCTTCAATCGCACCGGCTCAACCGCCGCGATGCGGGGTTGATCCTTTCGCTGCAAGACCAGGACGCCAGCGATCATCACGAGCACCAGCGCGGCAATCGAAACCATCGCCGCAAGTCGCTTCGTAGCCAGTTTCGTGAGCGGCAAGGCGCGAGCCGCCGGTGTGTCTGGTCTGTCCGGTGGGTCCAGCCGACCGGCGGCTCGCGCCTTGCCGCCAACGACCGACGTTCGCAGTCCGACATGCAAATCCATAAATGCGAGATAGCGCTGCTGGGCTTCCGGCTGATCGCGCAACAATGCTTGTAGTTCCGCGTGCTGCTCGCTCGTGAGCGATTCATTGGCCAGCGCTTCAAGCAACTCGTGCAATCGGTCGTGTTGTGGATCTCGGCTCATGCGAGTCTCCCTTCCGCCGCCAGCTTCCGTTGCACGCACTCCAGCAGACTGCGGCGCACCAGACTCAGCCGGTTGTAGAGAGTCTGCAATGCCCGCCCCGTGGACTCAGCGAACTCGGTCTGCGACCGGTCTTGCTCATAAACCGCGCGGACCAGTTCACGATCGACGGGCTTGAGTTCGGTCAGACATCCCCGCAGGTGCCCCAACCGCTGGTCGTATTGGCCGAGCGTCTCCATCCGCCGATCTGCCAACTGCTGCATCACTTCGTCATCAAACTGCAACCGATCCCGCGCGGCGACACGCACGAAATTCCGCACTTCGTAAAACGCGACGCCGCACGCCCACGGCAGAAACTCGCGGTGCGCGTCAAACTGGCCGAACTTCCGCCACAGCAAGACACTGCACCGCTGAAACACATCCTCCGCATCCGCCCGATGCGGCAGCAACGAATGGATGTACGCAAAAATGCGATCACGATCCTGGGCAAAGCACCGCAGAAACAGCTCATACGGATCGGATTGAAAGCCCTGCGCTGTCATCCTCGCTCATTCCGGTCAGCCACAAAGAATGCTCTACCAGTATTCGTACAAAGCCACCGCCAACTTACCGAAAAAAAACCGGAACAACTTGCGAGCTGCCGCAGTGACACCGCGTCACTCGATAAGAAACTTGCGACCGGCAGAAGACAAGATTTGAACTGCGTCAAACCTCATGTTTGGAAAGAGTGATGATCGTCGCACCGACAGACCAACGGGCTGGGCTTGGGCGATTGGACTTTAGCGTCTTTGCTGTAAACCCAATGATCACAATAAAAAAAGCCCTTCGACTTTCTCACCGAAGGGCTCATTTTGAAGAAAAGTCGGGGTGACAGGACGTCTATTGAACTTTTTTCGAGATCGTTTAGCGACTGAACTAAGTCGCTAATCTCTACTGCAAAAGTACTTGCGACTTGAGGCCTCAGAAACCGTCCTCGGAAGTTACCCGGGTAGCTACGGTTTTCAACCGCTAAATCAACCTCCGTATGACCGGCGGTTTCCACAAGCCATCGACAGTGTCTTCCTGGCCCCAATACTGGTCGCGCCGAGATTCCCAATTCGGCCTGGACGGTCTACGGCAACCAAGTCGAGCGCCGGCTCTTTTGAATGCAAGTCGTCTCGTTGCCTCGGGTGACAGGACGTCTATCGGACTTTTTTCGGCATCATTGAATCTTTGGCATTCGTCACTAATCAATTCGATTCAGCCAAATCACTTACGTCCTGATAGCTGAAAACCGAGCGACAAAGACGACCGGGGTCAATGAGTGCTTCTGTGTTGCTGAGGTCGAACATACTCGCCTTTGTTAGATCAGAGGCCGAATTCTCGACGGCTGATGGCATGGAGTCTCCGAGATCATCCTGACGGTCACGGTAGACACTGACGGGGGCGGTCAGTCCTCAAGTTTGTTCGGCCGGTATTTGACATGAACCTCGACTTTCTCCAGCGAGAGTGCGTGCTCGCGTCCACCTGGCTTGGTGCCGTCCAGCGTGATCAGGTTGCGTCCCGTTGCGGTCTGTTGCGGGGTGAGAGCAGAGACCCACCAGTTGCCTTCCTGCTTTTGAGGCCGCAGCTTGATGCCGTTGAACTTGACTGCGATTTGTTCGGGGGCGGTATCGGCGGAGAGTTGCAGACGGAGTTCGAGTCGATCGACCTGGTTCGCTCGGGCGGCGATGTCGTCGGCCAGAGACACCTCGACCCACGCTGGATCGGCACCGAGCGTCAACGGCAACGGAGCCTGATGGTTCAGATTGGTGTAGTCATTCCAGCGGTTTCCCAGACGGTCGTAGAATCCGCCTCCGTACCGACGAGCGACGACAAACCACTTATCGAGTGATGTCAGTTTTTTGGGATCGCCGATTTCTTTGTAAACCAGGGCGTGCACCGATTGGCCTTCGAACAACGGCCCGGCAGACCCAATGACCTTGCCCGACTCGGGAAGCTCATTCCAGAAGTTGAAGGTGGCAATGCCGTCCGCTCCCTGATGCCACCAGTTCGCAGCGACGCCGCGCAGAAACTCCGGCGAGGGGACGGCATGGTAGCCATCGGGCGAGTGATGTTGATCGATGCAGGGATACAACTTGACGTGACTGCCGGTCGTGATGCGCTTGAAGCCGGGGAGATCGACCTGAATCGACCGCGTACCGAGGATGATCATGTCGACCAGGTTGTGCCGCACCCACGTCTCCACGTCCATGCCGTCGAAGTAGCAGCCAGGAACCGTATCGGCCACTCGCACCGACAAGAGAAACGGCCGGCCCCGCTTCTCGGCCACGGCTTGCAACATCAGCCGCACTTGCCGCACGAAGTCCGTCAACGCTTCCCTGTGCTCCCACTGCATACCAGTGGGCAGGTAGGGGGGATGGCGACCGAAGTCGAGATTCAGGCCGTCCAGGTCGTAGCGCTCGGCAACTTCCTTGAGCACGGCGATTTTGTACTGTCGCACTTCCGGGATGGCGAAATTCCACAGCCCCGGTTTCCACCAGCCCCCTTCCAGCAGCCAGTCCGGATGAGTGTCCTTCAGCGGGTGGCGGGCCGGTGTCGTGACATCCGCTTCCCGATCGGCCCCATTCAGGCGATGCTCCCAGAAGACCTCCAGTTTGCGGCGATGACTCTCCTCGACGATCCGCTGCGCGATGTCGACTCCCTCCTTGCGCCAGCGCAGCAACGTGGGATACTGCAACTCCGGAATGACCTGGCTGGGATACGCGGCGATATTCCCTTCATCCAGGCACCATCCCACGCAGTCGACCTGACAGCCCGGCTGGTCGAACGCGCTGAATCTCGCCGCGAGCCATTCCTCGGGCTTGATGGCCGTCATCTTCGGACCCATGGCGACCGCGTCGTAGCCGACATCGTTGTTGACATAGATCCGCCGCCGCCGATTGACGGCAGCGATGTGGGCCGCTGACAGCTCGACTAAATCGGCCTTTTTCGAGATGGCCACGAATAGTGTGTCGGCGATCAGCTTCATCCCGACATCACTGGGGTGCCCGACCGGACCGTTGATGGGAATGTCCGACTGGTAGCCGCTGATGTCCACAAAAGTGCGATGACCCAGATCTTCCTCGCAGACTTTGCGTTTGATCTCATCGAGGCCGGGATTCCCCCACAATATATTGCCGGTCACAAAAATCTGAGGATTGCTGGATGCCTTCAGGTCGTCCAGCAAAGCCAACAAGCTCTTATGAAATGCCTGGGCATCAAAACCTTGCTGCGGTACGTTTTCCCCGCACTGCAAGACGACGATGTTCGCTTTCCAATCGAGTTGATTTTGGATCTTGGCCGCCTCATAGGTGGCGTACCCCCGCTCGAGGATATCTGCGATGTTGAGGACGTTTTCGGCAGACTTGCTCGCATCGATAGGTGTTGGCTCAAGAACCAGTTGACCACCGGTCCGGGCGCCAATCGCCGCCGTGAGGAGGTGGACGTAGTCCTTATCTTGGGCGCTGGCGGCCATGCCCCAGTTCCCAGCCCAGCCAATCTCCGCCTTCGGGCCGTGCAGCGTCAGGCTGTTCCCCAGAAACAGAATCCGGTCTGCCTTGAGGGAGCCGAACCTCTGCTGGCCGAACGCTTCGGTCGGACCAAAGTGGACCAACATCGCCAACCACAAACAGAGGATTGCGACTCGATCGATCGGAGGCGAAAGTTTCATGCGACCACCTTTTTCAGAACGCGAAGCCCTGCCTCATTCCGAACTCGCCAGATCGAGCACGATCACGGAGTGAACTTCGAGACGCGGGACCGTAATCATGGTCGATTTGTCGTTGACAGTCATCGACAACGGACGTGCTTCCGGTTGTTGCGTGGCCCTCTGAATGGTGTAGCCGTGCAGGCTGAGCCGGATGTCGTGAATCGGCAGCGTCTCTTCCCGGAGCGGGACATCTTCGTTGGGCAGACCGTGAAACGCCGTGGTGTTGACGTCGTTGTAGAGATGCACGAGCAGTTTTGTCTGGCCGTCTTTTTCCTGTCGGAAGACTGTGGAATGGACGCAGCGCGGAGCTTCGATTTCCACGGGCGGAGTGCTATTCGCCGCCCAACGAATCGCGTTGGCCAGCAACACTCGCTGATAGGGATACGCATAGCTGTAGTTCGCGTGATCGAGGCCAGCGGCGAAGTAGACGACTCGGCCCTTGCCGAATTGTCGTGTCACGATGGCTGGAGCGGGCGCGGCGTCCGGCGTGGCGTGAGGAATCGCTTGGGCCGCGAGCGATGTGCCCTCGCGCATCCGAGTGCTCAGCAGCGGGCCTTTGAAGGTCACGGACTCGCGACCGATCAACTCGCGCAGCTTGTCGCTGGAGAGCACGCTGTCCGTCGGCACTCGCAGTGCGAAGACATTTTTTCGCTTCAGCCAGTAGTCGTCATCGAGGTTCCTCGCGAAGTTGATGTCGAGATCAGGGCGAGTGGCAGTAGCGGGCTGCGCGGCTCCGCCTGTCGCTCCGGGCTTGCTCTCAGGATTCGTCGGGCCGCTGTGATGAACGCCGAGTACGTCGGCCAACGTGAAGTCGGGACGCGGGTCGCCAAACTCATTGCAAAGCGACGTGTCGAGCGATGCGACCAACCCGCCGCCGCTGCTCACAAACTCACGAATGGCGGCGGCTTGCGCGTCACTCAGGCTCGCCGCGTTCGGCAGAATCAACACTTTCTGGCCCGCGAGATCGGCGTCGTTCAGGTTCCAATCGCAAGTCACCGTCACCGGCAGATGCTCTTCCAGAACGGCTCGATAAGTGCCGAAGACGTGCGCCAGATAGCGATCTTCGACTTGCCCCGGACTGCGATCGTAGAAGGTGCGCGTGTTGTCGCTGAGCAGCATCGCGCCCCAGGGCTCAGGGCGTTTGTGAGTCAGCCAGGGCTTGCGACGTTGGACTTCAGCCAGCGCCTCATAGGCACCTTGCTGCATGTGCTCGGGTTGAATGACCGCGAGACTTGGGCTGGCTCCGTGAGTCACCGCCAGCAGCACGCGGCGCAGCACTTCATGAGCGGGGAAACTGTCCTTGCCATAGGGATTGCCGTGCGACATCAGGTACGGCTCGCTGAAGGCAACCCGGTGGTTCGTGCAGGCCCAGATATAAGCGTTCGCCAGCGCAGGGACGATCGTTGCTCCGCGGTTGGTTTCATCGAGCCAGAATTCCTGGTCGGGCGCATCCAGCAACAGATTCATCCGCGCCGGCATGTTGCGTGGCAGGTCGCGATAATGACCGAAGCGACCGGCGTTCGTGGTCCAGGTCACGAGCGCGACATCGGGCTTAATCCCTTTGAGCCGCGTTTGCATCCGGCGAATGACGTCCTCCATGCGGCGATCGGCCCAGTGCTGATATCGCCGGAACGCGGCATCGTTGAGATCGATATTGGGAATCTCGCCGTTTGTGTCGTGCCGGTAGTTCTCGCGACAATGCTGGCAGTAGCAGACGCCCGCGTAATGCAGTCCATCAAAGCTGAAGGCATCGACCTGGTACTTCTCAACGATCTCTGCCAGCACCTCGATGAAGAAGTCACCATACGGGCCGAGCAGGCAGAGCATGCCTCCATAGGGATGCTGCATCAGATCGACCTGAGGGATTTCAGTCGTGTTGGTCGGAACTCGTCGCCAGTCGGGATGTTCGGAGTAGACCTCGCTTTGCAACGTCGGCGGATAAACGCCC
>SXKJ01000447.1 GCA_005778115.1 Planctomyces sp.
CGATGAGGCCGCTTGATCCGAGCTTGAGCGGCCGACACTTCATTTTGTGAGTTGGATTCATTCATGTCAGAACTTATAGCGCCCAAAAAACTTTCTTGAAGTTCGGCTTCTAAAAAATCACAGCCTCTTCGGGTTAGTTTGACAGATCTAAGCTCCGCAGCCCGTCCTCGATTGAAACCAGCGATTCGAAGCCGAAATCTCGTTGAGCCTTTTCCACTCGATACCAGTGCGAGCGGCTCAATTGCGACGCGAGAAATCGAGTCATGCGTGGCTCCGAATCGATGCGCAACAAGCCATAGGCTCCTTCCAACACCGCACCAATGGCAGTGGCGGTGCTCGCGGAGATCGAGCGAGTGATCGGCGGCAATCCGGCGTGCCCAAGCAGCGTGTTGACCCAGTCCCACAAATTGACCGGATCCGGCTCGTTGATGAAATAGGCTTGGCCGGCGACCGGCGATGTCAGCGACAACGCATCGCCGGCCTGGAGATGGGCTCGCGCGGCGTTTTCGACGTAGACCATCGAGATCAAGTTGTTCCCATCGCTGACTCGCCGCAATTGGCCACGCTTCGCCCGCTCGATCAATCTGGGAATGAGCTGAGTGTCGCGCGGTCCCCAGATCAGATGCGGTCGCAACGCGCAGGTCGCCAAGCCCGCGACACCGTTGGCGGCCAGTACCGCTTGCTCGGCGAGCGCTTTGCTGTGCGGGTAATGACAAAGGAACTTCGTCGCATAGGGCAGCGATTCATCCGCGCCGAGGTGATCGTGTCCGTCGTAGACCACGCTCGGAGAACTGGTGAAGACCAGCCGGCCGATCCCGTGACGCCGACAACCTTCAATGACATTCTGCGTGCCGAGCGTGTTGACTCCGTGAAACAGCTTCCACGGCCCCCAAATGCCCGGCAACGCGGCCGCGTGAAAGACGATGTCTATTCCCTCGCACGCTGCCGCGACTGCCGACGCATCCTGAAGATCGCCGGTGTGCGACACGACACCCAGTTGCTCTAGCTCCACATATCGCTGGCGGCTGAAGACTCTCACGTGATCGCCGCGCGCGACGAGCTGTTCGACGATGTACCGTCCCAGAAATCCGCCGCCGCCAGTGACGAGTGCTCGCATGAGTATCCGTTCGTAGTTCCGCATTCAGGCGGTTGTCGCGGTCAGCCGTTCGACCACCTAAAGTCGGAACTGCGAACGCCCGCAGAGTTCGACCAAACTGCGTGACCGGCAATCTTTGCTTGGGTTTATTCGGCCGCCGTTGCCGATCCAACGAGGTGACAGCTTGTAAGATAAGCGGGCCAACTCTCCAAGGAAGCATGATGTCGATTCACGCGTGGTGGGAGCGAATCGTCACGACCTGGCAGAAACTCCGTCCGGCGCGACGCCGCCGCTCATTGGGGGGCTTCTCAGCCGAGGCGTTTGAGCCGCGGCGGTTGTTGTCCGCGTTTGTGGTCAACAGCCTGGCGGACTCGCATGATGCGATGCTTGGCGACGGCATCGCCGCGGATGCCCAAGGACACACGAGTCTGCGAGCGGCGCTCGAAGAAGCCAACGCTCACGCCGGAGCCGACACGATCACGTTGCCGGCCGGAGTCATCGGCGTCTCCGCAACCAACGGCCCGTTGGTGGTGACGGATGACGTCACGCTCATCGGCACCGAGGGGACCGTCATCGACGGGACCGTGCTTGATCAGGTCTTCGCAATTGGCGGGGCAGGGCGGTTGCAACTCGATCACGTCACCGTCCGCTCGGCGAGTGACGTGGCGATCCCACGCCCGATGTTGTTGACGACCAACGATCGCCAGGCGGATTTGATCGTCGCGTTCTCGGCGATCCGGTCGGAACCGCTAACGGTGGAAACCAAAATCTCGAACGGCCTGTCTCCTCTGATCGGCATCACGAATCCCGAAACCGTCTTTGACGAGACTCCGGCCAAGCCACGACCGAAGTCGCTCAAGCCACCAGTTTTGTTTGGTGATTCGGCCGTGCCGACTCCCGAGGAAGCGATCGATCAGATCATTAACGCGTTGTTCCGTAATGAACCGGACTTCGTGTTGCCGGTGGGGACCGAACAGAAACCAGGACCAATCTCTGACGAGAACGCTCGTCCGATGCCGAAGGCGGTTCCGGAAGAACCGGTGCTGGAAGATGAGCAATCGCTGAACGATATCGGCGACGACGACGCGGTCCGCGCCGTCCTTCGAGCCTGGGCCGACGAAGCAGGCTGGCAGGAATTCGAATTCCTATCGCGCGGATCGGACTCGGTCGCGGTACTGCCTCAACGTGGTGGTCGAGTGGCCGCGATGGCGGGAATGTTGCTTGGCTCAGTCGCCGTCACCTCGTGGTCGCGAGGCGATCGCAGCGCTTGGCGTGAATCGCTTTCGTTGTCCGCGTGGCGGACTCGCTTCGAACGCACGCGTCGGCGACCGAGATAGATCTTGCATGGCCATCAGGCGAGCGGGGCGGCGTCAGCCCAATGGCACTCGCTCTGTGAGCGGCAAGGCGCTAGCCGCCGGTCATCCGCGTAAGAACGTCGATCTCGATTCACCGGAGGCTAGCGCCATTCCGCTCAGAGCGGACGCCGCCCCGCTCGCCTTTGTGTCGTGGCTGGGATTTGTGTCGGCGATAGGTGGCGAGCAGAATACGCCCCGCGAATTCGCATCCGAAATCGAGTCACTCAACAGGAGTCCGCGCATGACCAGCCGAGCCGCGACCGAATGGCGTTATGAAAAACTGACCTGGCCTGAAATCAACGAGGCCATCGAGATGCGGAAGGTCTGCATCATCCCCTGTGGAGCGGTTGAGCAACACGGCCCGCATCTGCCGTTGGATGTCGATCTGATGTGTCCCGGCGGGATCGCTCGCGGCGTGGGCGAGGCAATGCGTGACAAGGTGCTTGTGCTGCCGCACATCGCTTACGGGTACACCGGGCATGTGATGGATTTTCCAGGCACGATCAACACGCATTGGGAGACGTTCATTAAGCAGGTGCTGGACGTGACGAAATCGCTCGCTTACCACGGCTTCAAAAAGATCATCCTGCTCAACGGCCACGGCTCGAACATGCCGAACCTCGATCTCGCTGCGCGGCGCACGAACTTGGAGACGGACGCCGAATGCGTGCTCATCGCGTGGTGGAACCTGCTGACCGTCGACAAGACGTTCTTGCCAAGCTGGCGCGAAAGCAAATTCCCCGGTGGCTGCTCACATGCTTGCGAGTTGGAGACATCGCTGTACCTGTACCTCGACGAAGACGGCGTGCGCAAGGACAAGATCAAGAGCGGCACGATCAAGATGAACGACGAAGACAACCCGTTCAACTGGGTCGATCTGTTCGGAGTCGGGCCGGGAGCGTTGATCTCCTGGACCAGCAGCTATAACGACACCGGAGTGCTCGGTGACGCCGAGAAGGCGACGAAGGAAAAGGGAGAGCGAGTCTTTCAGGAATCGGTCAAGCAGCTCGGCCGCTTCATCGACTATTACCGCGACCGCCCCATCGACGTCCGCGGCCGGCATCAATCGTACAAACCCAAGATGCCCATTCCCTGGGGTCAGTATGACGCACTGCCGTAACCGACGCTGCTAGCGTCGGAACGGATGCTGGCAGCATCCGCCACGTCAGTCGTGCAAACTCTCGGCCAAGACTTTGCCACCTTCACCGCCATGCAGGAGCCGATCCGCATGACGGGGCGAGTAAACCGCCAGCGGTTCAAATCCGGTTCGGGTGAGCGACATTCGCAGCAGATCCTCGGCGGCCAAGGTCAACCGACCGGCTCGGCGCGTCAGCGAGAATTGCATCCCGCCGATCCCCTGATACGAACGATAGACAACCTCCGCGCAGACCAACCGGTCCGAGCGGGTGAAATCGAAATCGAAGTCATAGGCTTTGCCTTCGTGCAACATGCCTCGGCCGATGGCCTGTGCGACGTCCTCCGGCGAAAGCATCGGGCGCACGACGGCGATCGCATCGGCACGGAAGGGAGTCCGCAGCGATCGCAGCCAAACGCCATCACGCATCGCCTCCAAGACACGCCCCGGCTCGTGCCGATCGAGTTCCAGCATTCGCCCCCAACGCGGTTTGAGTTCGTGATGGTCGCGCAATCCGAGCCGTTCCAATTCGGCAGGTTGGCCGAGATAGAATGCGGCGTGCGGCCAATAGCCGGGAAGGAAATAGTTCGTCAGCGCGAACTCCTTTCGATTCACGATCACGTCGCCGGGACGCAACACGGATCGAAGTTCCTCCGCGACGGCCTGCGGGAGCGCGGGCTGATGTCCCAACCGAGTAAATCGTTCGGTGACCATCAGGCACGCGACCTTCTGCAAACCGTACAACGCGCGGTCGATCAATCCGCGGCGCACCGCGTTCGAGAGTTGCCGGGTGCGGACTCGAATCCGAGCCTTCGCGAACTCAGAGACCGACACCTGCAGTCGAGGCCCCAATCGGTCCACAACGTCGATTAACGGAGCCAGCAGCGGGTCCACCGCTAAGGCGTGCAGCTCGCCGGCTTGTTCTTCGTGATAGCGCACGGCGTGGTAGAGATGCCACACATGCACCGGGCTGGTCAGCGATCGTTGCACGGTATCGTAGGACTCCGGCGGGATGCCGAAGTGCGGCTCCGGTTCATTGAGCTTCGCACGGATCACCGGCTGATCGTGATAGTTCTCCCGCAGAAACCGAGCGGCATCGACCAACAGCAACGCGGCCGAATACCCAATCAGGAATCGCGTCGGTCGCAAGGCAGGTGGAAGCTCTTCCGCGTCGCGATAGCTCAGCACAACGTCAAACAGCGCAGTTCGAGCCATCCAGTACGAGATCAACAACCTTCGAGCCGCTTCGTCTTCGCTCGGTGAAAAATAGCCTTGCTCACGTACCGCGAATTGATCGCGTAGTTGCAAGGCCGATTGTTTCAGCTCCTCAAACTACACCGCCAAATGCGCGACCGTTCGAGCATGCGCTTGCAGAGCTTCCGGCAACATGAATGCACTCCGAATCGCCGGAGACAGTTTCAACACCAGCACGACGCGCGAGCGAGTGGTTGCTTTGTCGGCGATTTGGCCACTCGCTTGCGCGTCGTGTTGGGTTCGCTCTCAGGACTTCGGCGACCATCGTAATCAGTTGCCAGGCGAGTCAACACGCCGCCATCTCGGCGGCACTAGCACCCACGACAGCGCCACAACCGCTCCGAATGAGCAGTAGATGAGCGTGAAGACCCACGGCTCGAAATCGAAGAACAGCAGGTCGTGAGCCCAATTGGCAATGAAGTCGCCCCGATAGCTCACCTGTCCCGCGAGTTCTCGCAGATGTTGCTCCCAGATAGTCAGCGGGCAGGTGACGCCGCACAAGCTCTCAGCCACGACGAACCCGATGGCTCCCAAATGGAACGCTCGAAAGCGAACGCCTCGTACCCACTGCCAACGCCGCACGCCCCTCGCCAGCGTCAGCATCAGCCCGAACACCACAAACGCCACGAAGGCGAAGTGAACGACAACGACTAGGTCAGCAGTCAGTCGATAAAGAGTCGGCATGTTACTCAGGAGACGGTCACAGTCGTCGTTATTCCGCGTGAAATGCCGGGTCAGCAAAACGGCACCTCACCCGCCGATGGCACCTTGAGTATTCAGGAACAGTGAATACATCGACGTGCTGCCGCACATGAAGAGGCGATTGCGGTGGCGACCGCCGAAGCACAAGTTCGCGCAGCGTTCGGGCAGATCGATGCGACCGATGAGCGTCCCTTGCGGGTTCAAGATGGAAACTCCGTCGAGCCCTTCTTTTCCCATGCCCCAGCCGACCCACAGGTTGCCGTCCACATCGACTCGCAGTCCGTCCGGCGTGCCGTCTGGCTCGGCGGTGATCAGCGTACGGCCGTTGGATAACTCAGTGCCGTTCTTGCTGACGTCATAGACGCGAATCACGCGCGGCGAGACCCCCGCCTCGACGATGTAGAGCCGGGACTCATCGGGCGAAAACGCGAGACCATTGGGGCGGTCGATGTCGCCTGCCACGATCGTCAGCTTCTTGGAGGTTGAATCCCAGCGATAAACGTTGGTCGGCAGTTGCGGCTTCGCGATTTGTCCTTCGTAAAAGCCGAGAATGCCAAACGGCGGATCGGTGAACCAGATCGAGCCATCCGACTTGCAGACGACATCGTTCGGCGAATTGAGCGGCTTGCCATCGAACTGATCGGCAATGACCGTGATCGATCCGTCGTACTCGGTGCGTGTGACACGCCGTGACTCGTGCTCGCAGGTCACGAGCCGCCCCTGTCGGTCCCGCGTGTTGC
>SXKJ01000448.1 GCA_005778115.1 Planctomyces sp.
ATCGGCCTGCTCCAGCGTCGAGCCTACGGATATCGCCGCTACGACCACTTCAAACTCCGACTCCTCACGCTCCACCACGCCAAGTTCACACTCGCTGGATGAGCCGCTATATCACCAGCCCCCAAGAGTCCCCTTGAACCGCAATTAGCACGACGCGCAAGCGAGCGGTATGCGCCGAACACGGAGTCCACTCGCTTGCGCGTCGTGCTGAAAAACAGAAAAGGCCACTCATGAAACGACAATGCTGTTGCTTGCTGCTCACTCTACTGCTCCTCACACAACCGACGTTGGCTCAGGACCAACCCGCTGCGGCCGCCAAGTCGCGGCATTATCGGTTGACGCTGCCGCCGGCGGTTTATGCCGTGCCGGGCGTGGAGATGAGCTTGTACTTCGAGAACACCGTGCTCGTCGCGGCGGACCAGAAAGTCGGCTTTGATGTCGAGTGTTCTTTGGGAACCGTCGAGGTTCGACGCTGGCGGTTGAAGGCAGAGTCGTCGCAAGTGGGGCGAGTGCCGCTCAAGCTCAAAGTGAAGGACGAATCGGGGAAAGTCGTGGAAGAGGCGATGACTCAAGTGCATGTCGTCGCTGCGGAGGCTGGTCAGGACAAGGACATCGGTCTGTTGATTGTGGGAGACAGCCTGACTCACTCTTCGGCCTATCCCAATGAGATCGCTCGGCTGTTGTCGCTGCCGGGGAATCCGAAGTGGCAGATGGTCGGAACTCACAAGCCGGCCGGTGTGGCTGCGGGGGTCGTTCACGAGGGCTACGGTGGCTGGACTTGGGCCGCATTCAATAGTCGCTTCGATCCGAAGCCTCCGCCGACG
The DNA here is from genome assembly GCA_005778115.1 of Planctomyces sp. Lineage (GTDB taxonomy): Bacteria > Planctomycetota > Planctomycetia > Planctomycetales > Planctomycetaceae > SXKJ01. The sequence goes on from SXKJ01000448.1 coordinate 825, forward strand.
GGCAGGGTGACGAGCAGTCCGTTCGTCTTTGGCGTCGGTGAGAAGCCAGAGCCGAAGCTCGATGTGGCGCGATACGTCGCCGAACGAGCGGGGGGACGAAAGCCGGACTTCATCATCGTGATGCTGGGAATCAACGACTGCTTCAGCTTCAACCCGGATGACGCGGCTCAGTTGGACAAGCAGATTGATGGCGTCTTCAAAGAGGCCGACAAACTCATCGCCGAGTTTCACCGCGCGATCCCACAAGCTCAGATCGGAGTCTGCCTCACCACGCCCGGCAACAGTCGCGACGCCGCCTTCTACGCCAACTACAAGGAGCGTTATCCGCGCTGGGGTTGGCGGCGGATTCAGCATCGGTTGGTCGAGAAGGAGTTGGAACACTTCCGCAACCGCGAAGCCGACCAACTCTTCATTGTGCCGACCGAGTTGAACCTGGACGTCGTCGATGGCTATCCAGAGAACAACGGCGTGCATCCGAACGCGAAGGGCTATCAACAGATTGGCGCGACAATCTATTCGTGGTTGAAATCCCGGTTTTAGGGCCGCCGTGAAGGCTCACGATCCATTTGTTCGCTCACGGAGCGAACCACAACAATCATCACCGACCGAAAGACTCGTTCATGAAACTTAGCCATGCTTGCCTCTTCTTCTGCCTGTTTACGGCGACTCTTCTCGCGGCGGATGGGCGAGATCGGAAAGTCCCTTCCGATCCGCCAAGTCGCGGAGACATTCGTGTCGATCGCGATACCAGTGGCAGCCGACCGCTCGACTTCGCGTTGCTTGGCGAGCAACTCGTGGATCGTGTCGCGAGTCAGCCTGTGATCGGTAGGAGCACAAAGAAGCTCGAAGGCTGGACGCTGCTCATCAGCGACGAGTTGTTCGAGAAGGACAAGGCTGGGACCGAGCGGGCGTTGGAACTGCTGACGGTGCAACTTCAGGAGATCACTCGTGTCGTCCCAGCGGCGGCTGTCGCGGAGTTGCGCAAGGTGCCGCTCTGGTTTTCTCCTGAGTATGCCGGCGTGCAACCGCGTGCCGAGTATCACCCCGGTGCCGGGTGGTTACGCGAAAACAATCGTGACCCCGCGATGGAGAAAGCCATCGAATTCACGAACGTCCGCATCTTCGAGCGTGAGACCAAGCGGATGCCGAATTTCGCACTGCACGAACTGGCTCATGCGTATCACGACCGAGTCCTCTCCAAGGGCTTCGGCAACGACGAGATCAAAGCCACGTTTGAGCTGGCCAAAGCCAAGGGGCTTTACGATCGCGTCGAGCAGCGGTTCGGCGACGGACGATCGGCTCAGGTCAAAGCCTACGCCATCACGAATCCGATGGAGTACTTCGCCGAATGCAGCGAGGCGTTCTTCAGCACGAACGACTTCTTCCCGTTCACGCGCGAGCAACTCGCCAAGCACGATCCCGACATGTTCGCGCTGCTGACGACGCTCTGGGGTGAGCGGGCCGGTTCGTCGAAGCCGGTGAAAGTTTTCATTCTCGCCGGGCAGTCCAACATGGAAGGGCAGGGCTTCATCGCCGCCGAACCGAAACGGAACGGCGGGAAAGGCTCGCTGGAATTTCTTGTGAAGGATGCCGCGACGGCCAAGCGATTCTCGCATCTCGCGGACGAGTCGGGCCAATGGCGGAGTCGTGACGATGTCTGGATCTCGTATCTCGATCGGAGTGGTCCGCTCACAGTGGGTTACGGCGCGCGGAAGGAGCAGATCGGGCCGGAACTCGGCTTCGGCTGGGTAATCGGGGACACGCTCGATCAACCGGTGCTGCTCATCAAGTGTGCTTGGGGCGGCAAGAGTCTCGCAGTTGATTTTCGATCGCCGAGTGCCGGCAAGATTCCGTACTCGCTCGGCGAGAAGCAGGATGCCGCCATCACTCAAGATCCAACCATCGTCGGGAAGTACTACCGCGAAACGTTGACGCTCACGAAAGTCGCGCTGGCCAAGGTCAAAGAACTCGTTTCCGGTTCGGACGGTCGTTACGAAATCGCTGGCTTCGGTTGGCATCAAGGTTGGAACGACCGCATCAACGACAAGTTCAACGCCGAGTACGAAGCCAACATGGCGCATTTGATCCGCGACATTCGCAAGGATCTCGGCATCCCCGCGTTGCCGTTCGTCATCGCCGAAACTGGCATGACCGGTCCGGACGAAAAACATCCGCGAGCGTTGTCGCTGATGAAGGCTCAAGCCGCCGTGGCCGAACATCCGGAGTTCAAAGGCAACGTCGCCTTCGTCGGCACGAAAGCATTCTGGCGTCCGCAAGAAGTATCTCCATCCGGCCAGGGCTATCATTGGAACACGAACGCCGAGACCTACTACCTCATCGGCGAGGCGATGGGCGAAGCGATGAAGAGGCTCCTCACCACAGCCGGAACGCGATAGCGTCCGGTTCCAAGTCGAAGACCGTGACCTATCTCGACAGCGCGAATTGGAACCCGGACAACCTGCTCTACGGCACAAACGGCCTCGCCGCTCTGACGTTCTGCGAAGTGCCGATCGAGGAATAAGCGCCGTGGGCACCGGCGACGTTCGACGATTCAAAACTGCGGGAGTTGCCTGTGCCGCGACGTCTGGTCTATGTGCGTGGGATCGTTCAGGGCGTCGGCTTTCGTCCGTTCGTCCACGAGCTGGCTCGGCGGTTCGAACTCGGCGGTTGCGTGCGAAATCAAAGCGGACGAGTTCTGATTGAGATCGAAGGGGACGATGCAGCGCTCGACGGGTTTGTGAACGAACTGCTGACGCGACCGCCGACGTTGGCTCGGATCGACGAGCTGACTACGGCCTCACTAGTGGAACTCGGCGAGCGGACATTCTCGATTAAGCCAAGCGAGGAATCGGCCGCGGATGCCATCTTCAACCCGCCCGATATCGCTACCTGCAACGAATGCCTCGCCGAATTGTTTGATCCGAACGATCGCCGGTTCCGCTACCCGTTGCTCAACTGCACAAACTGCGGACCCCGGTTCACGATCATTGTCGCGGCCCCCTACGATCGCGAACGAACTTCGATGGCCGGGTTCTCGATGTGTGACGACTGCCGCCGGGAATACGAGAATCCAGCCGACCGCCGGTTTCATGCACAGCCAATCGCTTGCCCGAAATGTGGTCCGCAACTCACGGTGCTCAATCAACACGGCGAGACAATCCACACCGCGGACTCAATCGCCTTCGCAGCTTCGGCCATCAAGGATGGAATGATCGGCGCGGTGAAGGGGCTTGGCGGATTCCATCTCGCGTGCGACGCCAGGAATGAGCCGACCGTGGCATTGCTGCGGGAACGAAAGCACCGCGATGCGAAGTCGCTCGCCATCATGGTCGCGAGTCTTGCCGAGGCGCAGAAACTCTGCGAGGTGTCTCCCGAAGAAGCAGCTCTGCTGACATCACCCGCGAGACCGATCGTCCTCTTACGAAGGAGAATCGGCGCGGACGTGGCGGACACCGTGGCTCCATGCAATCCCTGCCTGGGGATCATGCTGCCGTACAGCCCGCTTCATCATTTGTTGCTCGATGCGCTCGACGGAATGCCGCTGGTCATGACGAGCGGCAACGAACGTGACGAGCCGATCGCTTACCAAGATGAAACGGCGCTGAACCAGTTGCTTGGCAAAGCCGATTTCTTCGTCGCCCACAACCGCCCAATTCATACCCGTTGCGACGACACCGTGACTCGGGTCGTGGCTGACCAAGAACTGCCGCTGAGGCGATCGCGCGGCCATGCGCCGGAACCAATCCAGCTCCCCATCCACTGTTCGCAACCGACGTTGGCTTTGGGGGGACAGCTCAAAACCACGTTTGCGCTGGGACGAGGACGACATGCGTTTCTCAGCCAACATCTGGGAGACTTGGATCAATTCGCGACCTATCAAGCCTATGTCGATGCGATTCCACATTTTCAACAGCTCTTCGCGATCGAACCGGAAGTCATCGTGCATGACATGCACCCGGACTATCAATCGACTCGGTATGCGCTCGACCGTAGCCACGCTCGCCAGAGCGTGGGTGATACGAGGCTGTGTCAAAAGTCGATGAGCCGGAACGCGCTAGCGTCCGGTTTGGCCGAAGAACCGTGGGCTAGCGCCCAGCGGCTGATGGGTTTTCCGACAGAGCCAAGAAATCCGCGCGCTCCGGCGAGAGTGGCTACTCTGGCAGTCCAGCATCATCACGCGCACTTAGCCAGTTGCCTTGCCGAGCACGGTTTGATCGAACCGGCAATCGGCATCATCTTCGATGGCAGCGGCTTCGGTAGTGACGGAGCGATCTGGGGCGGTGAGTTTCTCGTCGGGGACTATCACGGTTTTCGACGAGCAGCCCATCTGTGTTATGTCCCTCTGCCGGGTGGCGACCAGGCGATTCGCGAGCCGTGGAGAATGGCCCTGTCGTACTCGATCGATGCGGGCATTGATTGTCCTGCGTTCAGAGAAGACGTGCCGCAACGGTCTGTGACCGCCGTTCAGCGAATGATCTCGCAGCGATTCAACACGCAGCCTACCTCCAGCATCGGCCGGTTGTTCGACGGAGTGGCCGCACTCGCCGGCGTGCGACATCGCGTCGATTACGAAGGTCAGGCGGCGATGGAACTCGAATGGCTCGCGGCTGGGGTCACGGCCGATGGCATTTATCCGTTCGATCTCGTCGCGCCGGAGGACACTGCACCTTCAGCTCCGTGGATGATCGACATCCGCCCGTTGATCGTCGCCGTTGCCGCCGACGTTAACCACAGCGTTGGTCCCGCGATGATCGCTCGTCGCTTTCATTCGACGCTTGTCGAGATCATCTCGCACGTCTGCGACTTGACCCGGAAGCAGACGGGGCTGAATGTCGTCGCGCTGAGCGGCGGGGTCTTCATGAACGCGCTGTTGTTGAGCGAATCCATTCAGCGATTGAGTGATGACGGTTTCCGCGTCTATCGCCATCAACGCGTGCCCCCGAATGACGGAGGCTTGTCGCTCGGTCAGTTGGCGATTGCGGCTGCCGCACAGAACGGTGAAGATGCGGCTCTTTGTAGCTGAAATCGTCAGAATTCAGTTGGTGGCACCATCTGAATTCTGACGAGATCAGCTACCAAACAATCCAAGGGAAGTTGTCGCATTCGGTCGGTTTGAAACACAGAACGCACGGTCAACCCATGTGCCTCGGAATCCCAGGACGAGTCGTTGAAGTCTATCGCGAGCACGACCTGTTGATGGGCAAAGTCGACTTCGGCGGAGTCCTTAAACGAGTCTGCCTCGAAACGCTTCCCGAATTAGTCGTCGGCGACTACACGCTGGTGCATGTGGGTTTTGCTCTGTCCCGGATTGATGAGGTGGAGGCACAACAAGTCTTTGCCTTCCTGGCTCGGATGAACGAGTTGCGTGAGATCGATGAACCGCAGGGCGCTAGCCCCGGTTCGCACGAGCTAATCGAAATCACAAACTAAACGGGAACACAAACCGGGGCTAGCGTTCTGCGGCTCATCAGAAAGACGGAGCGCTGCGATGAAATTTATTGACGAATATCGCGATCCGGTAGCTGCTGAAAAGCTGCGTCAGATGATCTATCGGGTGACGACGAAACCTTGGACGTTGATGGAAATCTGCGGCGGGCAGAGCCACACCATCATCAAGTATGGAATCGACGAATTGCTGCCACCGGAAATTACGCTGGTGCATGGCCCCGGTTGCCCCGTCTGTGTGACGCCCGTGGAATTGATCGACCGAGCGATCGAGATTGCCTCGCGCCCCGATATGATTTTCTGTTCGTTCGGCGACATGCTCCGCGTGCCGGGTACGCGGCACGATCTGTTGACCGTCAAAGCGGCCGGGGGAGATGTGCGTGTGGTTTACTCGCCGCTCGACTGCTTGCCGCTGGCCGAGAATCATCCGGATCGCACGGTCGTATTCTTCGCTGTTGGCTTCGAGACCACGGCACCGGCCAACGCGATGGCCGTCTGGCAGGCGCAGCGTCGAGGTCTCAAGAACTTTGCGGTGCTGGTCTCGCACGTGCTGGTTACTCCGGCGATGACGACGCTGTTGTCATCGCCGCTCAATCGCGTTCAGGGTTTTCTGGCGGCGGGGCATGTCTGCGCGGTGATGGGCTATGAAGAGTACGAATCACTAGCGGAGACATTTCAGATTCCGATCGTCGTCACCGGCTTTGAGCCGCTCGACCTGCTGGAAGGGATCTTTCAATGCATCTGTCTGCTAGAGGAAGGTCGCACCGGCGTCGTCAACCAGTATGTGCGGGCTGTTCGTCGTGAAGGAAATCTACGTGCTCGCGAGCTGTTGAGCGAAGTGTTTGAGATCACCGATCGGAAGTGGCGTGGGATCGGACTCATTCCGCAGAGCGGTTTTCGGCTGCGGCCGGAGTTCGACGAGTACGATGCCGAGCAGCGATTCTCCTCGTCGATTGAAGACATCCTCGAAGCGAGCATCTGCATCAGCGGCCAGATCCTGCAAGGACTCAAGAAGCCGCATGAGTGCCCGGCGTTCCGGACTCAATGCAATCCCGACACCCCGCTGGGGGCGACGATGGTGTCGTCGGAGGGAGCGTGCGCGGCGTATTTCCATTACGGCCGATTTCAACGAGCGGAACAGAAGTCGTCCGTTGCGACAATAAGTTCAACCAGCGATCAGGCAGACCGCGCGAGTGCTTTGTCAGGACTACGAATTGGAGTTCACTAAATCAGCCGCAGGGCTTTAGCCCTGGTTTTCCTCGCTCGAACCAGGGCAAGCGTCCTGCGGTTGATGGTCCGAGAAGAGAGTCATCGTCGTGTCAGAACTGTAGTCGTTTGAATTGAATTGCCCTCTGCCCATCAGCCGGCACGAGACGATTTTGCTCGGGCATGGCAGCGGAGGACGACTGACGACCGAACTCGTTCAAAGGACATTTCTGCCGGCATTCCGCAATGACGTGCTGTCGGCACTCGAAGATCAAGCGACGCTCAGCCTCAGCGGACTTCTCGATGGAAGCGGTCAGAGGCTCGCGTTCACGACGGACTCGTATGTCGTGCGGCCCCTCTTTTTTCCGGGTGGAGATATCGGATCGCTTTCGATTCACGGAACGGTAAATGATCTGGCCGTGGGCGGTGCTCTGCCGCTGTTCCTGTCGGCTGCGTTCATTCTCGAAGAAGGTCTTCCGATGAAGGACTTGGAGCGGATCGTTGCGTCGATGCGCGCGGCGTGTGACGAGTCCGGTGTGATGCTCGTTACCGGCGACACGAAGGTCGTCGATCGCGGCAAGGGAGATCAAGTCTTTATCACGACGTCCGGCATCGGCCTGGTTCCGGCCGGACGGCAGTTGTCGATTCATTCGGCGCGATCCGGCGACCGCGTGCTGGTTTCCGGCACAATCGGCGACCACGGTATTGCGATCATGTCGGTGCGAGAGGGAATCGAATTCGAGACGGCGCTGGAGAGCGATTCCACTTCACTGGTGAGCCTGACTCAACTGATTCTGACGAGTTGCCCGACGGTTCGCTGCATGCGCGATCCAACACGCGGCGGACTGTCGAGCGCGGTAAATGAACTGGCGGCCGCGTCGCAGGTGGGAGTCAAGCTCATGGAATCGGCGATCCCGCTCCGCCAAGAAGTACGAGCTGCCTGCGAGATGCTGGGACTCGATCCGCTGTATGTCGCCAACGAAGGTAAGCTGATCGCCGTCGTACCCGCTGCCGATGCCGCGCGGTTGCTGGAAGTGATGCGCGAGCATCCGCTTGGCCGCAACGCGGCGATCGTCGGCGACGTGGTTGCGGAGCATCCCGGTCTGGTCACCATGAAATTGCCGCTCGGAGGCGAGCGGATCATCAATCTGCTTGCTGGAGAACAGTTGCCGCGGATTTGCTAAGGCTCTGTCCCGGAAATCATTACCTGCAATCCCCCCGGGATGAACGCAGGACGAACCGCGAAACCGCCAAGGTGGACGATACTGGACTCGAACCAGTGACCTCCACGATGTCAACGTGGCGCTCTAACCAACTGAGCTAATCGTCCCAAGTGAGGAGGAGAAGGGTAAAAGTCGTTCGGCGCTTCGTCAAGCAGTCTCAGAACATGTTTCAGTCGATCGACTATGGCCGCCGAGTGATTGAGATCTCTTCCTCGAAAAGATAACCGCCACAGTGAATTCGTGGTCGAAGAAACGGTGGTTGCTGTCACGGAGTGGTGTGATATGTCCGACGCGGATTATGGTCGAGTGGGCGGTGTTGGTGTGTAGTGCGAAGGTCATATTGATGGCGTCGAGGCTGCCGGAATTCGCGACAAACGTCACGATCTGATCGTTGTCGGAGGCGGCGGCAGCGCGGTTGAGCGTGGTCGTGTAATGCATTTCGAGCAGACCAGCGAATCCGGTTGAGAATTCCGCTTTGGGGTGGCAAACAGCCAGTAGCCGAACGAAGAGTCGAGGTACAGCAGCGATTGAACGGTCAGCTTTCGATGGTCGACGGTGTTTGGTCCGAGATTGCGAACTTGAACCGAGTTGTCGTTGGCCGGCGCGTCGAATTGCCGAAAACTGTTGAAGAAGAAGTCATCGGTCGGAGCGGCCTGATACGCCAGGAATGGAATGAGTTGGACGACATTGTTGCTGACCGCCAACTCGGCACCGCCGTCACCAGAGTTCGGGAGTGAGACACACAAATTGTTGCCCGTGGGTGTGTTGATCGCCAAGCCAATCGCGACGGCTTGAGACTCGTCGGAATATAACTGGCCCTTCAACGTCACCACCAAGTCGCCGACGGCGTTTGTGCTAGACGTCGCAACTTGTGTTGCCAGCAAAACAGGGGCGCTCAACGGCAAACGGAATTCGATCGAGATGTTGCCATCGGCGGGTGTTCTTTCAAGGCCGAGAGGGAATCGATCAACATTGGCGTTCGTTAAGCGGAAACCAGGGGTCAGGCTCGTGGCTTCGAGGGCATTTTGAAAATGATGTTAGGTACCGAAGACTGCTTCCGAGGTCGCGTTTGCGCATGATGGAGAACAACCCTGTGTCGAAAAATGCCAGCTCGCCGAATGTCGGGATTGCAACGATCCGGTCACCGGAGACGGGCATTCCGAAGGTTGATCACACTCTTGAAAAGGATTCCCATAAGCATTGCCGGAAATGCTGCCGTCTATTGGCGACTGCGGTGTCCTGAGCAAGAATGCCTGCCGGGATAGGGTTATCGACCGGCGAAGGTCTAACGATCACCACCGGCAGGGCTGCTAAAACTCGGAGCGAAAACGAGTTTCGTACAGCCCAGGCGCTTGTCGGTGGCTTTCTGCGTGGGATATTTTGTGTCCCTCGTAGCCCGAGAGAGAGGAAAGTTGGATGGCGGAACTCGTCGTTTGCGGTCCTGAGCCGATGCAACGGTGGCGTCGTCCGATCCCACTTGGCGAGGTCATTCGTGTCGGGCGAGCCCCTCGTTGCGGATGGGCCGTGCCGTGGGACGCTCTAATTTCTCGCGAGCATGCCGAAGTGCAATTGGTGAATTCGCTGCTGCGAGTTCGTCGGCTCGATGCCGCACGCAATCCGATTTACTACCAGGACGCGGACAAATCTGACTTTCTGGTGAAAGCCGGGGAGCAGTTCCGCATCGGCCGCACCGTGTTTCAGTTGGTCGCGGCGGAAATGGAGGAGGACGCACCGTCGCCATCATCCGAGCGTTCATTCCATCCCGATGAACTGCGCAAGGTGGCTTTCCAAAATGCAGACCAGCGTTTGGAAGTGCTCGCCAAGTTGCCGAAGGCGATCATGCAAACGACGTCCGACGAGGACTTGGCCAGCCGAGTGGTCAGCCTCGTTCTGGAAGCCATCCCTACAGCCGAAGCCGCGTCGGTTGTCGTATTCGATGACTTCTCTCCGAATGCGAACCCCAAGATGATCCGTTGGGATAATCGTGGAGATTCGCTGGGACGATTCTCTCCGAGTCGCCGTCTAATGCTCAACGCTCTGCAGTTAGGGCAGGGCCTGTTGCACATCTGGGCCGACCGGGACGAATCAAACCCGGCATTCACGGTCAGTGGGTCACTGGACTGGGCGTTCTGCATGCCGTTCCGGGGCGAGGCGTGTCACGGTTGGTGCTTGTACGTGTCTGGGCAAAAGGATGGCTTGCCCGGTAGTTCGATTGGCGAGGAACAGCTCAAAGGAGACTTGCGATTCGCGGAGCTTCTCAGCGAGTTCATCGGCTCAATTCGACAAGTCCGCATGCTCTCGAAACAACAAGCCAATCTCAGTCAGTTCTTTTCGCCGCAGGTGCTCGAGACGTTGCGGAATAGTGATTCAGAACAGCAGCTGGTTCCCAGAGAGAGCGACATCACGGTGCTGTTTTGCGACGTGCGTGGTTTCTCAAAAAAGGCCGAGCAGTCGCAAGAAGACTTGCGTGAGTTGCTGAACCGCGTCAGCGATGCGTTGGGAGTCATGACTTGTGGGATCATCAAATACGATGGCGTGATCGCGGACTTCCAAGGTGATGCGGCGCTCGGTTTCTGGGGCTGGCCGGCTCCTCGCGAGGACGATCGACTGTCGGCGTGCAGGGCCGCGCTGCAAATCCAACAGGAATTTCAAAAAGCGCGAAATACTCCGGGGCACACTCTGTCGGGGTTTCAAGTGGGGATCGGCATTGCGCACGGCCGAGCGATCGCTGGCAAGATCGGCACAACCGAACAAATCAAAGTCGGCGCATTCGGCCCGACCGTCAACCTCGGCGCGCGGCTGGAAGGTCTGACAAAAACCCTGAATGCGTCGATCTTGATGGACGAGGCGACCGCCGAATATGCGCGAGAGGCTTTGCCACCTTCCGAGGGGAGGTTGCGTCGAATGGGCCGTTTCCGCCCCGCCGGCATGGACCAAGAACTGACGCTCACCCAGTTGTTACCGCCTGTAGAATTGGAACCCAACGTCACAGATGAAGCGATCGACCTCTACCAGACTGCCTCAGAGTTGTTTGAGGCGGGAAACTGGCGAGACGCGCTGAACCAACTCAAACGCCTGCCAGAACAAGACAAGGGGAAGGATTTCCTGTCGGAGTACATCACCCAAAATCGTGTTGAGCCGCCACCCAGTTGGAATGGCGTTATCGTCATGCAATCGAAATGACGCTTTGCGGCGTCCGTGAGTTCGTCACTATGAAAGTCTACATCGTCCCCTCATCTGTCGGTGGCTCGAATCGCAATCAGATTCTGGCAACGTGCATCGTCAATGACACGGTGGCCATCGACGCGGGCGTGCTGGGCATGCTTTCTCCGCTGGAGGCCCAGCGCCGCGTGAAGCACGTTTTTCTGTCGCACTCGCATCTGGATCATTTGGCGACGCTGCCACTGTTTGTCGACAACGTCTACGTGCATGGCCCGGAGTGCCCGTCCGTCTGGGGACATCCTCACGCTCTGGAAACTCTGCAACGCGACATCTTCAACGACCGCATTTGGCCCGACATGATCCGCCTCGGTGGCGAGGAATCCCCTTTCTTGCATCTGCACCCTTTGGCGGCTGAGCAAAAGGTCGAAGTCGAAGGCCTGCGAATTACGCCTATCGAACTGAAGCACGTCGTCCCGGTCTACGGACATTTGGTTGAGGAGATGGCGACAGGGACGTCGGTACTGTTCGTTTCCGACACTAGTCCGTCGGACCGAGTCTGGGAAATCGCCAATCAAACTCCCGGATTGAAATGCCTATTTTTGGAAGCCAGTTTCCCCAACAATATGACTTGGCTGGCAGAGAAAGCCGCACATCTCACGCCGGAGTTGTTCCGCAGCGAACTAGCCAAGCTCAAGCGACCGGTCCCCGTGCAGGTCATTCACATCAAGAGCGCCTTTGAGGCGAAAATCCACGAAGAGATCAAGGCACTGAATCTCCCCAACCTGACTATCGCACAACCCGGCACGACACTGGAATTCAACTGAGCCACTCAATGGCAATCCAGAGTTTTCTGTGATCGCTGCCGCTTGCGACCGTGGCTCAGTTCAGTCGCACGTCGCATCGCAAAATGGCTTCAATGCGAGCCGCTTCTTTCAATCGCTGTCGCACTTGATCGAGCGGTCCCTGAGCATCCGCTTGCTCAAATCGTTTTGCGGCTTCCTGAAGTGATCGGGTCATGCGCGGGTACTTACCTTGCAGCCGATGAAGTTCCGCAAGGTTCATTAAATCGGTCCCGATACCGAGGTCATCCATCATGAGCCGATGCAGTCGCAACGACTCGCGCAGCCACCGCGTTCCCGATTCCAAGTCGCCACGTGCCGCTGCCAGTAGGCCCAAGTTGCCGGAATCGGTCGCACGGCCCTCCCACGAGCCACGCCATTCTTCGATCGCCAGCGCACGCCGCCACAGCGACTCGGCGATGTCCCAATCTCGCTTCAAGAACGCATCACAACCGCGGCCGGTCAGGTCGCTCGCCAATCGAGCCAGCTCGTCATCCGATTGCCAAGAGGAATGCACAACCTTTCGCGATTGCCAAGCGAGTGACTGTTGCTGCCAAACTTCGGCGGCGAGCCAGTGACCAGACTGTCGCAAGGCAGTCGCGAGATTATGGCATGAGACCTCGGCCAGGACGAAATCGCTGTCTGTCAGCGCGATTTGAAGTAGCTTGCGGAACTGATTCCCGGCGAGATCGAAGTCTCCGCGAGCCAGAGAAAAACACGCCGCTTCCACTTGCTCTTTAAGATGATTTCTCGTGGCAAGGAGCTTGGCCCAGCCAGAGACGTGAGACAGGACTACAACGTGTCCAGAGGTGGTCGGCAGGTTTGAAACCTGCTCCAACGGGATTTCAATGTTGTGGCTCACAGGCGTAACGCTCCGCTACGAGGAAGGAGAGAGCGAGCGTGCGTGGCGTTACGAGGTAGGCGGCAGGATATCGAATTTGCGGGTTGTGTCAAGCTTGATGGTTGTAGCGATTGTGGCGA
>SXKJ01000449.1 GCA_005778115.1 Planctomyces sp.
GTCACCTGGGCCGAGCTAGAACGCGTCGCAAATCTTCTGAATAACCGCCCGCGCCGCTGCCTCGGCTACAGAACCCCCAACGAAGTCTTCCTCAAATAATCTGCAACCTCAAATTGCATTTGAGATGACGCAGCGCCGTGTCGATGGCGTCTTTGTTGGCTGGGGAACGGAAAACGCATTTGCCAAGAAAAGAAAAACGGGTGACGTGTTCACAAAATTCTACTTTTTCACATAGGCGGATGTCGTTCGCGATAATTCGATTTTGCCTAGAGTCGAGTATTCGATGTTCAATGGGCGTCAAAATTCTTTCGCATATTCTGTCGTCGGCATCGCAGTGTTGCTTGCAGGATTTGGGGTTACGTTCGCTATTAGATTGAATCCAGCTCTTCCTAGTTTGGACATCCGTGTTTCGATTGCGAATAAAAATGTTTCTGATTCGTTGAGAGACGCCGTTGGCAGATTCGTTATTGACAAGCCCGATTGGCATACAAGGGTAATTGTGAAGTCGCGATTCCCATCAAGCTCTGTTCATTTGCTGAAAGATTGCGATGTGTTCGATGTGCTCCTACTCACGCAAAAGAAGGGGCTTTGGGCGGCATTTAATCGAAGTGTGTTTGATCGCCGGTTAGAGGTATGGGAGGGGTTCCAGTCACGGATCGTGGTCATTAACAGTTTGAGTGGCCGTTCGTGGGTCAACTGTTACGAGGATTTGAAAGGGATTGCGGAGTTTCTGTCAGAGAACCAGATTCATGTTGATTCAGCGTCTGACGTCGATGACGTTTGGGATGTATTAACGGCTTTCCGTTGTTATCGCGGGACAGATCGGAGATATCGACAATTGGAAACGAATTCGTGGGAACTCACCATACGAGCGAATACGGTTCTGATTTTGACGACGAATGATAAGGGAGTCGTCACGACCGCAGAAATACGGACAACAACAACAAACACATCTGACGTGCCGTAGGCGATCGTTTGCTGAATTCCTATGGCCAATCACTCAACTCCATCCCAAGGAAGCGGTGTGGGCATCGATACGCCTGGGCAACATTTTCCGGCCCACTTTGTAGTGGCGATTGGGAATGCGATTTCTGACCCGTCCTACGGCGTGAAGTTTGAGTCGTCAATTTCGTTGAACGATGCGCTTGCTGCGTGGAAAGTGGCTGCAATCGCTGTCGTATTTTCGGAAAGGCCCAGTGACAAACTCGGTTCAAAAACACATGGCGTTTATTGCCGTTAACAACACGGAATCCGTGTGGTTAATCGACCGCAATGAGGCCGTGATTCCGTTTCTGGTTTCGATTGGACACAGAATTGCTTCGGTTGAGGATGCCCAGCAGTTACGCGATGCGCTTGCAGAGTTGTTGTCCTACAAAGAATTATCGGCGGATCACGCTCGAGTTGATGCGTCACACTGGAGAGTTGGAGTGCAAGAACATTCGGACGGAAGCAGTTCGTATTTCGAATTTCAGTAGTTCCAAGATTGTCTCAATCATCGATCGCGACGTAAGGCGGTGAGTTATCGTGGAGTTGCGAGTAGGCGTACATGGCGAGCCATTCGAGAAGGCGGCGGAAGCGGAGTCGTTCGAGTCTCAGTTCGCCGCCAGGATCGGCGAGGCGGGTGGCGTGCAGCCAGACCCAGACGTTGCGAAGCACCAACGCCACACCCACGAACAGCAGCCGCAGTTTGGGGTCGCGGGTGCAGGTCCGAATGCGTGCTTGTTGCAGTTGGCGGTAGCTGCTCTCGATGCCGAACCGGCGGCGATACAGTTCGCAGGTGGCGCGCGGCGAGCGTTGGACTCCCCAGGCGGCGAACAACAGTTTCTTGTGGTTTCGTTTCTGCGTCTTCCGGTTCGCGTAGCTTTTGTAGGCCACGCAGATCGAGATCGACACCGAATCGGTTTTGTTGCCGTGTGTGTACGAGTACCAGCCCGCCGGTTGCTGGTGAAAGGCGCGCAGCCTGGTGGCTTTGCGATGCTTCTTGGACTTGCGGCCGCGCATCACGACCGGCATCAGAAATGGTTGTCGCTGACCAATCAGCCAATTCATCACCGGCACGCTGAAGAATTGCCGGTCCAGCAACAACACCTTGATTTTCAGCCCGATTTGTGCGATTTGCTCCCACAACCGCTTCAAGACCACGACCGGTTTCTCTCCCTTTTTGATCCACGTCAAGGCGATGGTGTAACGCCAACCGTCCTCGACCACGCACGCCGTGGCGTAGGCATGGAACTTCGTGGTCCCCGACTTGGGAACCGAATGATACAGCTCGTTCGCAGACTTCTGCGGCTCGCCGTGATAGGGGATCAGATGCCAGTCGATGGCCACCTCGCGCGAGCGGCGCAGCAACTGGCGGGGCAACTTCGTCTGCAAGGCCGCCACCAGGTGCCGTTCGAGCACCCGCACGTACTTCGGCAAACCATCGTGAAGCGCATTGAGCATCGCTTGGTCGGACGGCGCGTCCTTCAAATCGCGGCACGCCGCCGAGATCGACTGCTGCCGCGCCGCCGCGCGAATCAACAGCATCCACACCACGGCCGCTGTACATTTCCAGCCATGATCCGGCAACACCACCGCTTCCGACAACCAACTCGACACGCACGACTGAACCTCGTCACTGGTTATGGTATGACTCTTGTGCGAACGCATGGGCTCCCTCCTTGGATTGATTTGCGTTGACACAAACCAGTCTCAAGGAAAGCCCTGCGTTCGCCTATCTCTTTTCAACAAACTTGAAACTACTGAATTTGAAGTGGCTGTAAATAACCAAATTGTCGGCGGATCGTACCGCCACAGATTTCGTCCAATCGTGTCACGTTGAAGGCGAAACGATGCGGGTTCAACGAATGACCGAGCCTCCGACTCCAACCGAAGGATTGAACAATTCGCAACCGGCAACGTGTCTTTCCGGACTTCCGGGTGTGCGACGTGAACCGCGCGGTGCGGTGCCTTGTTAGCTCAGGATGCCGCTGACCACTTCGCCATGCACGTCGGTCAAACGGAAGTCGCGGCCGGCGTAGCGGTAGGTGAGCTTGGTGTGGTCGAAGCCCAGCAGGTGTAGCATGGTGGCGTGCAGGTCGTGGAGGTGGACTTTGTCTTTGACGGCGTAGTAGCCGTAGTCGTCGGTCTCGCCGTAGCGGATGCCGGGCTTCACGCCGCCGCCGGCCAGCCACATCGTGTAGCCTTGCGGGTTGTGGTCTCGGCCGTCGTCTCCTTGAGCGACTGGCGTTCGGCCGAACTCGCCGCCCCAGAGGATCAGCGTATCGTCGAGCAGGCCGCGCGACTTCAGATCGGTCAGCAGCGCGGAGATCGGTTGATCGACTTCCTCGGCGTTGCGAGCGTGATCGACTTTCAGGTTGCCGTGCTGGTCCCACTTGTAGCTGTGAGTGCATTGAATGAACCGCACGCCCCGCTCGGCGAAGCGGCGAGCCATCAGGCATTGCCGGCCGAAGTTGGCGGTGCGCGGGTTGTCGAGGCCGTACAGCTTTTGCGTCGCCTCGGATTCGCTGCTGAGGTTTTGCAGTTCCGGCGCGGCGGATTGCATGCGGAAGGCGAGTTCAAACGAATTGATGCGGCCTTCGAGCGCGGTGTCGGGGCCGGACGCGGCGAGGTGCTCTTCATTCATCTGCCGCAAGAGTCCGACTTCCAGCGACTGCAACGAGCGCGGCAGCTTGTCGGCGTTTTCGATGAACGGGATCTTCGCCTGATCCGACGAGATGCCCGCGTTACCCAGCGGCGTGCCGTGATAGACCGCCGGCATGAACGCCGAGCTGTAGGCGTTGACTCCGCCATGCGTCAGCGTCGGGCAGATGGTGATGTAGCCGGGCAGGTCTTGGTTCTCGGTGCCGAGTCCGTAGGTGATCCACGACCCCATGCTCGGCCGGACGAACGTGTCGCTGCCGGTGTGCAGTTCGAGCAACGCTCCGCCGTGCCGCGAGTTCGAGCCCCACATCGAATTGATCATGCACAAGTCATCGACGTGCTGAGCAACATGCGGAAACAGATCGCTGACCCACGCCCCGCTCTCACCGTACTGCCGGAACTTCCAAGGCGACTTGAGCAGGTTGCCGGTCCCCGAAGAAAAGACTCGCGGCTTGGCGAACGGCAACGGCTTCCCGTGGTCTCGTTCGAGCAGCGGCTTGTAATCAAACGTGTCGACTTGCGAAGGCCCACCGTGCATAAACAGGAACAAAACCCGCTTCGCCTTCGCCGGCAACGGCGGGGTTTTCGGAGCGAGGGGATTCGCCGCGCGAGTTGTCTCCCCCTTCAACAAGTTTGCCAGTGCGAGCGTCCCAAACCCACATGCCGACGCGCGCAGCATGTCGCGTCGCGAGAGGACAGGTTCAAAGCGATGGCAGGAGCAACGCATGGTAAGCAGTGTGTTGGATGACCGCCCTCGGCCGTCCGAATCTGAGACCATGCAGGATGGCCGAGGGCGGCCATCCTACTTTCGCCGTCCAGTCTCAACCCAACTCGGCGACAAGCTTGCGTTCGTCGACGAGGTACTGCGGGCGGCCGTTGGGGTCGATGAGCGTGGTCGTGTCGGGGTCGATGCCGAGTTGCTTGTAAACGGACGCGAAGATGTTTTGCAGGTGGATCGGCCGAGTCGCGGGGATCTCGCCCAGGCGGTTGGTCGAGCCGACCGCTTGGCCGTGTCGGAAGCCTCCGCCGGCGACGAAGAAGAATCCGGCGCGAGCCCAGTGGTCGCGGCCCGCTCCGCCGTTGATGCGCGGCGTGCGGCCGAACTCGCCTGACATCAGGATGATTGTGTCGTTCAGCAGGCCGTGCGCGTCGAGGTCTTGAATCAACGTGCTCAGTCCGCTGTCGAGGTTCGGCAACTGGCGGCGCATGTTGTTGAAATTGTCTCCGTGCGTGTCCCAGCCACCCCACGAGAACGAGACGCAGCGTGTGCCGGCTTGGATCAGCCGCCGAGCCAGAATCATGCGCTGGTTTTGCTGATCCTTCTCGACGCCGTACCGCGAGAGCAATCGTGGATCTTCATTTCGCAGGTCGAGCGCCTTTGCGACTTCGCCGGAAGTGATGAGATTGACCGCTCGTTCGGTGAAGCTGTCGAGCGCCGTCATCATGCCGCGCGAGTCAACTCCCTGACGTGCGTTGCTCAATCCCGAAAGCAGCGCCTTGCGATCGCCCAATCGATCGAGCGTGACCTGCTGATTGAGCGAGAGGTTTTGGCGCCCAACTCCGTCCGGCACGAACGGTGCGTGAACTTGGCCGAGGAATCCTGGCTTCGAGACGTGTGTCAGGTCTACGAAAGTCGGAGCGGAGCCTTGCGCGGTGAACTGGGCCGGTCCCCACATCTTCGACATGACCGATCCAATACTCGGATGCCCGCCGATCGTTCGCAACGTGTTCTCGGACCAGCCGGTGTCCGACTGCGTGTTGGTGTGCTCTTCGCTGATACCGGTCAGCGAGCGGATGACAGAAAACTTGTCGGCGACTTGTGCCAGCTTCGGTAACAGCTCTGAGATCTCAAATCCGGCGCAGTTGGTTGCGATGGGACGGAACTCGCCTCGAATTTCCGAGGGAGCGTTGGGCTTCAAATCAAATGTGTCCAAATGCGTTGGACCACCGCTCAAAATGATGTTGATGACCGACTTCTTCGAGCCACCCGTCGCCGCCGATGCTTCGTGTCGCAACAGATCAGCCAGCGTCAGGCCACCGACTCCGGCCGCTCCGATTTGCAGGAAGGACCGTCGAGACACCGAATCGCAGTACCGATTGTGTTTACCGAAGAAAGTCAGCATGGTGGGACTCCTCTTGAGTCGGTGGGTGAATGAAGCGGTTTGTGAGTTCCTGGCCTGCTATTGTGCCCTGCGGCCAAGCCAATTGGGTGGCCATTGTCACTGGAATCGGCAGAATCAACAAGTTCTGATGCGTGAAAATTCGGGTCGTGATGATGGTCGTCCTTTATTGGTTGGGCTTTCTGGACTGCAAACAGGCCAGTTTCAACTTGACGAGCCAATCGACTGACGACTCCGTGTGCTCACTGACGTTTAATTCGCAATCGCCCTGAAGGAGTATCGAGATGCCCGCACCAGACTTCCGAGAAAAGCTGCTGGCTTGCCTGGGGAGCGATTGGCCGAAGCCCTGTCCGCTCAACGTCCGGCATCGCGAGACGATTCAGAAGCCGGGCTATCGCATCGAGTCCATCTTCTACGACGCCGAGCCAAACGATCCAATCCCGGCGTTCTTGCTGATCCCGGACGGAGTCACTTCTGACAAACCAGCGCCGGCTGTTGCGGTCTGGCATCAGCACGCGGGGAACTGGACCAAAGGGAAGTCCGAGCCGGCTGGCCTGATGGCGGACCCGATGCACCATACCGGCGCGGCACTGGCTCGCGAGGGATACGTGGTCCTGTGTCCCGACGCCTTATGCTTTGAGGAGCGGCGCGACCCGACCGGCAAGCTGAAGGACGGCAACTTTGAGCGGTTCGAGTTTCTGCGTTACGTCGTCGCCGGCAAGTGCATGGCTTGGAAGAACATTCTCGACATGCGACGCGCCATCGACTTCCTTGTCAGCCGTCCGGAAGTGCAGGCCGATCGGATTGGCTGCTATGGGCATTCGATGGGCTCGACGCACACGTGGATGGTCGGGCCGTGGGAACCGCGATTGAAGTGCCTGGTCGGCAATTGCTGTCTGCCGACCTACGCTGCGATCCATCGCGAGCACATGCTGCACTGCTTCCCGAATTTCATTCCGGGCATCTTCGCTCACGGCGACACGCCCGACATCGCCGCCTTGATCGCTCCGCGTCCGCTGCTGCTGAACTTCGGCGAGAAGGACGGCGGCAGCCCGATTGATTTCGTCCGCGAGGGGGTCAAAACGATTGCCAACGCCTATGCCTCGATGCACGCCGAGCGGCATTTCTCGGCATTTATCGAAGAGGGAGTCGGGCATGTGCTGTCCGACGCGATGTGGCTGCGGACAAAAGACTGGTTCTCGAAATACCTGCGGGCAGCGTGATTTTAGATCCTTCCCGGCTCAAGTGTTCGCCGAAGAGAAAGTTGACACTCGGAACGGCAGGGATAGAATCCCAGCCGACCGCTCACCCCACCTGCTCTTCCAGCGGGCGGACCGAGTGGACATCCAAGACCAACGACAGTTCCCGCCACGGCTGTTGGGGATGTTCGCCCTGGAGTTCGCCTAGACCATTCCTTCGCGATCCATTTCCCCGCCGCCGAACCACTGTCGCTGTTGCTTGGAACCCAGCGTCTGTCCGAGTGGATTCTTGATCGGCTTTGACCGGAGACTTGCCATGTTATTGGGATTTGGAGCGCACCCCCTTGAGTTGTTAATCGTGCTGGCCGTCGCGTTGCTGCTGTTTGGCAAACGATTGCCCGATCTGATGCGGTCGCTAGGAAAGAGCATCACCGAGTTCAAAAAGGGAGTCAACGAGACACCGACCGACGACAAACTGCCGCCGCAGTCGTGACTCGTTTTTCCTCCCCGACGTCCCTGTTTCAATTCTCTGATTTCAGATTTTGGAGTATGCCATGTTTGGTGCACATCCGATGGAAATGTTGATTGTCGGAATCGTCGCCCTGCTGCTGTTCGGCAAGCGACTTCCTGAAGTGGCCCGCAGCTTGGGCAAGGGAATTACTGAGTTCAAGAAGGGCGTGCGTGGGATCGAAGACGACGCGGAGACTGCCAGCAGTTATTCCAGTTCGCGCCCCAGCAGTCGCCCCGCCGCCGAAGACCGGCCGGTCGAGACCACGGCTCCGAAATTCGAACCGCCTAAGTTTGAACCGAACGATACGAGTTCCTCGGCAAGCTGAGCGATTCGCGCATTGGGATCGCCCGACCACGAACCACGCAGCCCGACCTCTCGCGAGGCCGGGCTGTTTTTGTTGGCCTCACGATTACGTCGGCACCGCCGCGGGCAGCTTGCCTGTTTGCGGTGGAGTCGATGATCGTCCGCCTGTCAACACGGCGATCGCTTCAATCAACATCAACGCCGCGAGCCCCAGCAGCACGACGCCGATCCACGGCACAACTTCGCGCGGGGCCGCGAACGAGCCGGCCTTAACGTCGTAGAACTTCGGCCAGGTCATCGAGACCAACGCCCAGGTGCTCATCACATACATCAACACGGTCGGGATGCCGGTGACGAACCAGACCCAGCGTTCGCCGCGAGTCCTCCACAGCCAAACCGTCACGCCCAGCAGTGTCAGCGCAGCGAGTAATTGGTTGCTCGCGCCGAAGAGATTCCAGAACGCTCTCCACACGGGTGGCAGAGGTTTCCCGTCCGCATCAACTCCGGGTTGCAGCAGGAAGAACAGCGGTGCTCCAGCGGTCAGCCCCGTCCCCAGCCAGCGGCCAAGCCGGCCTTGAAGGCCCGTCAGCTCTTGAATGATGTATCTGCCAAGGCGCGTGCAGACATCGAGCGTGTCGTACACAAACGTTGTGAACGCCATCAGGCCGAAAGAAATGCCAAACGTCGCGGGGATCCCCAAGACGCTCAAGAAGTTGCCGATGCCGCTGGCGTACAGATAGTTCGGCTCGCGTTTCAGAGTTGGGTCGCCGGGAGCGAGCATCATCACGCAGCACAGCGAGACAATCGCCACCATCGCTTCCAGCAGCATCGAGCCATAGCCGATCACGCGGGCATCCGTTTCACAACGCAATTGTTTGGACGTCGTTCCCGAAGCGATGATGGAATGGAATCCAGAGCAGGCTCCGCAGGCGATGGTGATGAACAGGAACGGAACCAAGGACTGCTCCCTGCCGCTGGAGGTCGCAACCCAATTCGTGAAGGCGGGGTACTTCACCTCGCCTCCGCCGAGAATCAAGCCCAGCATTCCGCCACCGAGGGCGACATACAAGAAGTATCCGCCAAGATGACCGCGCGGTTGCAGCAACATCCAGACGGGGACAACGGCTGCGATCAGGCAATACACCAGCAAGCCAACATCCCAAGCTCGCTGAGCGTTGGACATGATCGGGAAATACTCTTTTGCCAACGGGCCGGTGATTGTCGCGAGCTGCTTCGATTGATCCTTGGTCAGCTTGGCATCCTTGGCGAACTGTGGCGTTGTGACGACGAACGTGTCTCGCACATGCCGAGCAGACTTGCGGAGCAGCGTCACTTGCTCTTCGTTCAACACGCTTTCGACTTCGGTTCGCATCGCCGGCAGTTTGATGGCGACTTGCTGCACTCCGAAGAAATCGTCCACGGAGAACGGCACGAACTGACCGGCCCAAATCGCCACTCCGACCAACGGCAGGAAGATCGCCGTGGCCCAGCCGATCGTTAGCTTGGTGTGCCGCAGCAGCAGTCCCATGATGATCGGCAGCGCGAGATACATCAGCGACGACGAGGCCACGCCGCCTCCCAAGATTTGCTCGTCGTTCTCCAACGTTTGAATGCCGAGGAAAGAACTCGCCGTCACGTCGGTGAAGGCCACGATGATGTAAACCAGCGCGATCCAGACGAAGGTCAGGAAGAGCAGATAGGACCGTCGAGTCATGTGATCGCGAACGACTTCGGCAATTGACCGTGCCTTGTGACGAATCGACGCCACCAGCGCCGTCATGTCGTGAACTCCGCCGATGAAAACCGACCCCACCAGAATCCAGATCAGCGCCGGCACCCAGCCGAACGCGATGCCCGCCAGGATCGGTCCCACAATCGGCCCGGCCGCCGCGATGGCCGAGAAGTGTTGGCTCAGCAAAAACTTCGGCTCGATCGGCTCGAAGTCCAAGCCGTCGTTGAATTCAACAGCCGGTGTCGCCTTGTTGGGGTCGAGCCGCATCAACCGCGCGAGGAATCGGCCATAGGTGACGTAGGCAATCGACAGCACAATGGCTGACAACAAGACGACGGGAAACAGGCTCATGGCTCACCTTTCGGAGGGCGACGGGATCACGCGGCAATGATCCTGTTGCTCGCCGTTGATGTCGAGCCAACTCGTTGTAGGTTGGGGCTCCGTCCCGACCCCTGCTTTATGGTCGGGACGGAGTCCCAACCTACGTCATAGCGTATCCAGTGCCGCAAGCAGCGACGCCGGGAACGTGAAGGCTTCGTTCGTTTCAGCGGCGCCGTCCACGATCGTGTCGACGCCTTCGTTGCCGGCGATGACGTCAGTGCCACCTTGGCCGTTGAGCGTGTCGTCGCCGTCGCCACCTTGCATCGAATCGGAACCGCTGCCGCCGAGCAGCGAATCGTCGCCGTCGCCACCCAACATGCTGTCGTTGCCCGCACCGCCGTTGATCGTGTCGTTGCCGTCTTCGCCGCCGAGCAGATCGTTGCCAATTCCACCGATGACCGTGTCGTCGCCGTTGCCGCCATTCGCGGTGTCGTCGCCGTCTCCGCCGTCGATGGAATCGTTGCCGTCGCGGCCGAAGAGTTTGTCGTTGCCAGTCAGCCCAATCAGCGTGTCGTCGCTCTCGCCGCCATCCAATGAATCGTTACCGGCTCCGCCGTTCAGCGAATCCGTGCCGACACCGCCGCGCAGCGAGTCATTGCCGTTCGCTCCGGTGATGGTGTCGCTGCCGTCGCTGCCGGAGATCGTGTCGTTGCCGTCACCGCCATCGAGATTGTCGTTGGCCGTGCCGCCGTCGATGTTGTCGTTGCCGGCTGCACCTTGCACGACGTCGTTGCCGTCGCCACCGTTGATGTTGTCATCACCGGCTTCGCCCTTGAGCGTGTCGTTACCGGCGTCGCCAGTGACAATGTCGTTTCCGCTGCCGCCGAGAATCGAATCATCGCCGAGGCCGCCGAACAGAGAGTCCGCTGCACCGGTGCCGGTCAACTTGTCATTTCCGTCGCCGCCGTTGAGCAACAGTCGCACTCCGCCGATCGCTACTCCGCCACCGTTGAGCGTGTCGTTGCCCGCTTCGCCGTTGACCTCAATGAAGACCGGGCTGACCGAATCGAGTGCCGAGATCGTCACCGTATCGTTGCCGTTGCCGCCGTTGATGATGACATGCGACACATTCGGAGCCACCGTGATCGAGTTCGATCCCACCGAGACCCTCACCAAACCGCCGGACTGACTGATCGAAATCGAATCCGCCGCACCGGTGCCCGCCAGGACGAGAGTATCGGCACCTCCGCCTCCGCCGCCGCCGGCCGTATCTGTCCCGTCGGTGGGATCGAACACGATCGAGTTACTTCCCGTTCCACCGTTGTTGCTGTCGTTGCCCCCTTGCCCATTGAGTGTGTCGTCTCCGTCACCGCCATTCAGCGTGTCATTGCCGCTGCCGCCGAGGATGCTGTCGTTGCCGCTGCCACCGACGAGCGAGTCATTGCCACCTTCACCGTTGAGCGTGTCGTTGCCGGTCGTCGTGCCAAGCGAGTCATCACCGAAGACCGTGTCATTCCCGTCGCCGCCGCGGGTGAAGTCGTCGCCATTGCCTCCCTGAATGTTGTCGTTTCCGCCGTCGCCGGAGATTGAATCATTGCCATCACTGCCGAGCAGCGAGTCATTGCCGGTTCCGCCAAAGATCGTGTCGTTACCCGCTCCGCCATCGGCTGTGTCGTTGCCATCACCCGCACTGAGCGTGTCATTGCCGTTGCCCGTCCCAGCCGAGTCATCGCCGAAGAGCTTGTCATCCTGAGTGCCGCCATCGACCGAATCGTTTCCGAGCCCTCCTTCGAGTGAATCGTTGCCGGCCTGTCCGTTGACCGTGTCGTCGCCCGCTTCTCCGAGTCCCGTATCGTTGCCCGCTCCGCCAAAGAGCGTGTCATTGCCGTCTCCGCCGCGCAGCGAATCGTTGTCGAGACCACCGTTGAGATGGTCGTCGCCCGCGCCGGCTGTCAGTGTGTCATTCCCTGCGCCGCCATCGAGTGAATCGTTCCCGGCCGAACCGGCATTCACATCGCCATTGAGGACATCGTTGCCATCGTTGCCCAGCAACGTGTCATTACCGTCTTCGCCGTTGAGGTTGTCGGTCCCGTCCCCACCGAGCACCGAATCGTTGCCGAGTCCGGCGTTGACCGTGTCGGCTCCGTTGCCGCCGTTGATCGTGTCGTTTCCGTCACCGCCGTTGATACGGTCGTTGCCATCACTGCCGAGCAGCGAATCTCCGGCCGTCCCACCCGTGATCGTGTCGGCTCCGTTACCGCCGTTGAGGATGCTTGCCCGCGTCGCGCTGCCGAGGATCGAGTCGTTGCCGTCACCGCCGTTGACCTGAATCGACGTGAGATTTGTGAAGCGATCATCGATGCCGGTCAGATCGAGCGTGTTGTTCGAGTCGCTGCCAGTGACGATCAGTGTCCGGATTTGGTCCGGCGTGATCGACGACGATAGCGAGCCGACCGGGACACCGTTCGCGATCACCTGCACGCGATTGGTCGACGGATTCACGCCGACCGAAACGTTGTCGTTCGACGTCATCGAGACGTTCAACTCGCCGGTGGACTGGATGAAGAGCGCGAACGCTGAGGGGACCGAACGATCCTCCAGCGATTCAATAGCTGGGTCGAGCGAACCGTTCGCCTCTCGCGTCATCGGCGAACCAGAGATCGCCGCCGAACTGTGCCAGCGACAGGGTCGCCGCCGAGCGGAAGCCGTCTTCACCGACGAAAGACACAGATTGCTCAACCAAGATGAAAAACGCATGGCACACAGTCCTCAAGTGAGAGTGGGCCGGGGGAGGCCCAAAGAAGGAGGTCAGACGCTGTGGCCCGCGCTGTCCTGAACGTAGCCGACTCACTCAGTGACTCGAAAAGTTCCGGTCACGGAGTGACCGGGCTACGGAGTTAGTTCCGAAAGCAATCGCGATTTACCGGGTGGCATGGCCCGCCTAACCCGTGTCAGTCTTCTGAACTGACCTGTGGTCCGTCTGAATCCCATCGGGATCGTCGTTCGCGTGGAACTAACGCGGGCACATGCTGGAAACCTCACGAGGCACTGTCAACGGGGCTTGCAACATCGTTGAAGAAAGTTTGTGAAGTTCGTCAATGAATCGAAGAGGTCGAGTGTCGACAGGATTAGCACGACGCGCAAGCGAGTGGTTCGAGTGGTGTGCACCGAAATCACTCGCTTGTGCGTCGTGCTATTTTCTAGACACCCTCCGGGTTGAAGACATCGAGGACATCGGGCAGGTCGTCGGCGTCCCACGTCAGGCTGTTGTTGATCTTTTCCAAGAGCGGCTGCGTGTCATCGAGTTCCAAATCCGCTCCTTGATACAGCACCAGCATCGTGAAGTCGGGAGCCACAGTGGCTCGCAGGAACGCGCTACCGATCAGATCGTGGCAGACAAAGTCGAGTTCGCAGGACTCGGTCGGCTGATCCCCCAGGCGGACGTCGCTGGGATAGACGTCGACCTCGGAGTATTCCTCGCGGAAGGTTTCGAGGATCGTCTCGATGACTCGCCGAGGATCGGGCCGGTCCAAGATCAGCGTGACTGACCAGAACGACGACTCCGGACTCTGCACCGTGAGCGTGATTTCTTCTGGCGAGGATTGCTCGTGCAGAATCCAATCTTCGGGATATTCAAAGCGAATTCCGTGGCCTTCAAAGACGCGGTCCATGAGCATTCCGTGGGTCTTGATCCCTCGTGGGGGTTCGATTAAGGTCGGTCGCGTTGGGTTGGAATTGGATGGCGAACGCACATCAAACTCAAGGCCCTCGATCCCGGAGAAACGACAGGCCAATGATCCTGATCGTCGCGGCGACTCGGTAGGGCTTCTTTTGTTGGCTCATTGCGAAAGGGAGCAAAACATGGCTTCGACTCGTGCAGAAGAAGTGGCGGAACTGTTGTGGGAATTGAAGCGAGCCTCCAAGCTCGCCAAGTACAGCGTGATCGCGAAGCGAGCCGGCTTCAGCGCGGGTGCCAATGGCAAGGCGTTTGAGACGGCGATGAAGACCGTGCGCCGCGACTGGCCGCACCTGCAATGGTGGCGAGCGGTCAACGACACGCTGGTTGTGGATAAGGATTCCGATCAGGCCAAGAAGCTCGCCGAAGCTTCCGTGGATCTCAAGAACGGCAAAGACAACACGGTGACTCTGGCAGCTCCCGACGAGCTGCTGATGGAATGGCCGGAACTCCCCGTTGCGCCCGTCGCAGAGGAACCTGTTGCTGCTGCGAAAAAGTAGTTCATTCGTATCGAAAGTCTGGAGTAGGACGGGCGCTCTTGCCCGTCCTTTTTCATTGGCGGTTCCAGTCCTCGGATCGCACGAGCAACTTCGAGGAACGCTCGTTGTGCCTTGCGGAGGGGAGTATCATCGGGTCAAGACCTTGCTGCGTTCATTCGGCCTCACTCTGGCGAACGTGGTTATGTGTTTGAAATCAGTTCTCTGGATCTTCCAAAACAGGTTTGCTTGATGGTGGATGTTGCCGCTTTGACGATCGCTCAGGCTCGCTTGCAGGCGATTTATGATCCGCAACGGTTTCAGGCCGCCGCTCGGGAATGGACCGAGCTGCTCTCGGCGCACATGGCAAAAGTCATCGGTCGTGAGCCGCGAGTGCTCAACTGGGTGGAACCGGAGGCGAACATCGCCGAGGCCGAACGCTGGCTGGATCGCTCGGACTCTGGATTCGGCGAGATCGTGAAGCAGATGCTGGATCGCGGGCACAATCTGCATCATCCGCGATACATCGGTCATCAGGTGCCGGCTCCGGTGCCGATTGCGGGACTGTTCGATGCGGTGGGAGCGGTCACCAACCAAGTGATGGCGATCTATGAAATGGGACCGTGGGCCACGGCGGTCGAACGCTCGCTGGTCAATCGGCTGGGTGAGCAAGTCGGCTGGCAACGCGATTCGTTCGCCGGAGTGGTGACGCATGGCGGTTCGCTGGGCAACCTCACGGGATTGCTGACCGCTCGCAACGTCGCGCTGGGTGATGCGTGGGAAGAGGGGCTGGCGAACAACGCCGCTCGTGCGGTGATCGTGGTGCAAGGTGATGCGCATTACTCGGTCGCTCGAGCAGCCGGGATCGTCGGGCTGGGGACGCGAAACGTGCGGCGTGCGGCGCTCGATGAGCGGCGCAAGCTCGACCCGCAAAAGCTCGACGAGCAGTTGGCGGAGTTGATCTCGCAAGGCCATCGAGTGGTCGCGGTCTCGGCATGTGCGTGCGCGACGCCGATTGGGGCTTTCGATCCGCTGCGTGACATCGCATCCGTCTGCCGCAAGCACGGGGTTTGGATGCACGTCGATGCGGCTCACGGTGGAACCGCGTTGATGAGCCGCCGCTATCGGCATCTGCTGGATGGGGTCGATCAAGCTGACAGCCTTGTGTGGGACGCTCACAAGATGATGTTCATGCCGGCTTTGTGCGCGTTCGTGTTGTACCGCGACAAGCGGCATCGCTTTGAAACGTTTCGGCAGGAAGCTCCGTATTTGTTCGATCCGTCGGCTCCGGGCATGGCCGAGTACGACAGTGGGATGCTGACGCTGGAATGCACGAAACGCGCGGCGACCTTCGGACTCTGGGGGACTTGGTCGCTCTTCGGCCCAACATTGTTTGAGGACTTGGTCGATGTGACGTTCGACCTGGGCCGCGTCTTTTACGAGAAGCTGCTGGCTGCCGAAGACTTCGTCCCGCTGCACGAACCGGAGTGCAACATCGTTGCGTTTCGCCACGTCCCGGCCGCGATGAAGTCGGCTCCGCCCGAAAGCCTCGGCGCGTTTCAGCGAGAACTGCGGAGGCGACTCATCGAATCGGGCAAGTTCTACATCGTGCAGACCAATCATGGCGGAGCGGGTGCGTTGCGTGTCACGATCATCAATCCACTGACGACAGCGAATGATCTCGACGAACTCCTGACGACCCTGCGCGATGTGGGGATCGAGGTCTTGAAATGCCGGTGAGCGGTGGCGAGTGTCTGTCCGTCAAATGGCAATTGATTGGTCAGAGCTTTGAAATGGTTGATGTCTGACAGAAAAATGGGGGCAGAAAAAAGAAGGTTTCGTCACCTTTGTATTTGAGCCGAGACGAACGAAGGCTCGTTCTTTTTTCTGCCCCCATCTTTCTGTCAGTTTCCGTAGGACGCCTCGAACAATGGGAGACTCAAACGAATCGGCATGACGAACGCGGATCAATCGAGACAGCGACCTTCTTCGCATCCCTTCCGCCGGCTATGGCCGGTGTTGAAGTGGTTGATGTTCGCGCTGGTGATCGCATTCGTTGGGCGACGCGCGTGGTTGTTGTGGCGTGAGGGGGATGTCGGTTCGGTGACGGTTCAATGGCCGTGGTTGCTGGCGGCGTTTGGTCTGTATGGGATTGGTTGGTTGCCGTCGGTTTTGTATTGGCATCAGTTGATTCACCGGTTCGGCGGGACTTCGGGACGCTGGGATGTCGCGCATGCGTACTTCGCGGGGCATCTGGGGAAATACATTCCGGGCAAGGCTTCGGTGTTGTTGATTCGCGCGGGGATGCTGGCGGAGCGTGGCTGTCGGCCGGGAACGGCGGCGTTGACCTCGACGTATGAAACACTGACTTACATGGGAGTCGGCTTGGCAGTGGGATTGGCGTTGGCTCCCGTGGTCTGGCGGCAGATCGTGGTGGAGTTACCGGCTGTGATCCGTCCGGTTTTTGAGCGGCCGTTGGTCTTCGGTGCTGTTGTCGTCGTGGTCTGTGTTGTGTTGGTGCCTGGTGTTGCCAAGATTCTGGGGTTGATCGCGCGCCGATTGACGCCGCCGATTGTTTCTATTGGCGAAGTCGAAATGGATGCGGCGAGGATCGGGACGGAGTCCCAACCTACGGTGTCGGAGATCGAGATTCCCGCGAGCTTCCTGCTCGGCTGGAGCTTCGCGTTTGTGGCGACCTGGCTGATTCATGGGCTGAGCTTGGGCTGTACTCTTCGAGCGGTTGGGGTCGAAGCGTCGCTGTCGGAATGGCTGGTTTGGACCGGAGACATCTGGTCGGCGTCGTTCGTGGGATTTATCGCGGTCTTCGCTCCCGGAGGCTTAGGGGTTCGCGAAGCGGCGTTGATCGAGTTGTTGAAATCGCAGCCGAGAATCAGCCCGTCGCAGGCGGTCGCGGCGTCGGTGCTGTTGCGGGGAACGTGGATGGCGGCTGAAATCTTGATGACGTTGGCGTTGGGCTGTGTCACGCGGCGCGTCTCAAATCTGAAATCTCAAATCTGAAATTTGAAATCCCCATGTTGTCAATCATCGTGCCGGTGCTGAATGAGCGTGAGAGCTTGCCGCAGTTGTTGGCGGAGATTGTTCGTGTCGGCGAACGGCACGGCATTGAGCATGAAGTGGTCTTCGTCGATGACGGATCGCGCGATGGCAGTTGGGAGACGGTTCGCGAATTGGCGTCGCAGAACATGTCGGTGTCGGGAATTCGATTCCGACGCAACTTCGGGAAGGCGGCGGCACTCACGGCGGGGATGCGTGCGGCGCGCGGCGATCTCGTGATGATGATGGATGCCGACTTGCAGGATGATCCGGCGGAGATTCCGAACTTCCTCGCCAAGCTCGATGAGGGCTTCGATGTGGTCAACGGCTGGAAGCAGCGGCGGCTCGACCCCTGGCACAAGGTGTATCCCAGCCGAGTCTTCAACTGGATGATCGGCCGGCTGACCGGTCTGAAGCTGCACGATCACAACTGCGGTCTGAAGCTGTTCCGGGCAGAGGTTGCTCGCGAGATCACAATCTATGGAGAACTGCACCGGTTCATTCCGGTGCTGGCTCACGCGCGGGGCTTCCGCGTGACCGAGATTTCGGTGCATCATCGCGAGCGTCAGTTCGGGCAGTCGAAGTACGGCGTGCGACGTTTTCTGCGCGGGTTCCTCGATTTGTTGACCGTGAAGTTTTTGACCGGCTTCGGTCAGCGACCGCAACACATGCTCGGTGCGATCGGGCTGTTATTTCTCGGTCTTGGATTTCTGGGCTTGGGTTATCTGGCGGCGTTGTGGCTGCTGATGAACGTGCCGCCGTTGTGGGGCGGCAAGTTGTTCGAAGCAACACCGATCGGATCGCGGCCGCTGCTGGCGTACTCGGTCGCGGCGGCGTTGCTGGGGGGACAGAGCTTGTCGCTGGGCTTGCTGGCCGAGTTGATCGTGTCGAACACGGTTCGCGAACAAGACACGTTCAGCGTGGCAGAGCAAGTCGGGCGAAGCACCCAGTCCGGACAGGTCAATTCGTGAAGTTGCGGAGTTAGTAACCCGTCGAGGCTGTGAGTTTTTTCTGAAAGTGGATTCGGATCATTTTTCCCGGCAGCGGTTTTTTGCTGCGGGGTTTTTTGGTCCAGTTCGTGTTGGATTTTGGCAACGGGATTGTTGCCGTCGTTGGTCTCGATTCCTGGTCA